>JAFTEC010000122.1 GCA_017453865.1 Lachnospiraceae bacterium | reverse complement strand
GAAAAGATAAGCAAATGAGAGAGAAAGACGAAATGATCGAAAAGATGAAGGCTGAGATTGCCCGTCTTGGGGGAAATACAGCGGTATTCTAATTCAAGAACTGTTGAGGAAGGATCCAAATGAAAAAACTTATAACCCTCATAACCCTTATAACCATGATATGCGCTTTAGCTTTCATCGGATGCAGCACTAAGACTGCTTCTGTTAATGAAAGCACTACTCCGAGGGAAAAGCTGTCTCTTGAAGCAGAGAACTCACCGGAATGGGTAACTGCGCTTGATCAGGCAAAGGATGCAAAACAGCTTTTTATAGTGTCTGCTGTAGGTGATACTACTGCCTGGATATCCATGCATGAAAAGGATAAGGACGGCAACTGGAAGATGATAATGACGACACCGGGCTTTATAGGGAAGAACGGTTATTGTGATGATTCCGAACACGCTGAGGGATGTGCCCAGACTCCGCTTGGTACATATCATTTCACGAAAGCTTTCGGAATAGCTGATGATCCGGGATGTGCCATGCCTTATACAAAAGTAACTGAAGACACCTACTGGTCCGGAGATCAGAGGGAAGGTATGCATTATAACGAGATGGTCAGTATAAAGGATTATCCTGATCTAGATAAGGAAAACAGTGAGCACATTATTGACTATACCTATCCATACCAGTACTGCCTGAATATAAGCTTTAATGAGGACGGGACTCCGGGCAGGGGTTCTGCGATATTCCTCCACTGCCTGGGACCCTTAAAGCCCTATACCGGTGGATGTGTTTCCATTCCGGAAAACCAGATGAAGAAGGTTATGCAGAATGTACGTGAGGACTGCGTCGTAATAATCGACACGCTTCAAAGCATCTCTCCCGAATATTGGGAGGAATGGGGACTAGGATAGGCGCCTTTGACGCGTTTATCCTGAGAAAGAGGGACATTAAGATTGTTATTCGGGAGTTTTTGAGGTATGATGATTAAGATCCTTCGTCGCTAAAGCTCCTCAGGATGACAGGCGAGACGATGTGAAGCCTTTCTGTCCGGGGGAGAGCGCAGGGTTACTATTTTTAGAGGAGGAATGGAAATGGTTACAGATCATGTAAAGGGGTATCAGCATGTGGGGATACCTGCGGAGAACATTGAGGAGACAAGGAAATTCTACACATCTCTCGGCTTCAAGGCGAAGTATGAGACGGTAAATAACGAAAAGCCTGTTGTTTTCTATGAGCTGGGGGATATCCTTATAGAAACATATGAGAGAAAAGAGGGGGTTACAAAGGTCACCGGTGCTGTGGATCATATAGCACTGAACGCAGAGGATATAGTAAGCATATACGAGGAGCTTAAAAAAGGCGGCTACGATATAGCTGAAGGTCCCTGTCATCTGCCCTTCTGGAATCACGGCGTGGTCTATGTCGTAATAAACGGTCCGAATCGTGAAAGGGTAGAATTTATCCAGCAGTTCAAATCCGAGGAAGAAAAGGATAATGCGCTTAAGGCTTTGGGAATCCCCGAAAAAGCTCCGGAGGCTTAAGAAGCTTTCTGCTTTTCTGATAACGATATTCTTATGTACGGGAGCCGTTCAACCGGTTTCCTGTATTTTTGCGTCCGAAATTCCGGAGACAGCACCCGAAAAACCGGAAGCCTCGGGGGATCAGGAAGGACAGGAAGCGGAAGATGCGGAAACAAAGGAGACACGTAATATAAGCTCGGCTGAGGAGCTTATACGGCTTTCGGAAAGGTCTGTCGATGAGAGCTATACAAAGGGCGTCCACTACATCCTTACACGGGATATAGATCTTACCGGAAGGGAATTCCGGCCGCTATCCATATTTGCCGGCGACTTTGACGGACAGGGGCATAAGGTCACCGGCTTTTCCTTTACGGAACAGCAGGATAAGACCGGATTCATAAGGACCGTTACCTCCTCCGGAAGGATCAGGGATCTTGAGCTTTGTGGAGAGGCCGCTCCTACCGGGGAGAGCTCTGAAACCGGAGGGATCGCCGGAGTCAATTACGGTCTTATCGAGGACTGCAGCTTTGACGGCTCTGTACTCTCCTTTGAAATAGCAGGGGGGATCGCCGGACACAATATGGAAGGCGGGATCATAAGGAACTGTGTGAACAGGGCCTCCGTAAACGCTACCAGAAGGACCGGAGGGATCGTCGGCTTCAATGAGGGGCTTATCCAAAATTGCGGGAACAGGGGAGGCATAAATGCCGACAGCAGGACCGCCCATGAAATGGACGAGGAGCGGAAGGGGGAAGAAGATGAGGATGAGGAGAATGTCCTTGATAAGCTTATCCCCGACAGCATCGATCTTAAGGATGAGGATCTCTTTGAAAGATACGGAAACGATCTGAAGATAATCTATACCGGAGGTGTGGCGGGAGTATGCTCGGGCACCATTACGGATTCGGTTAATTCAGGGGTCGTGGGATACCCCCACGTGGGCTATAAGACCGGGGGCATCACCGGCTATGACAGGGGTATGATCTCGGGCTGCAGGAACCTTGGGCATGTCTTTGCGAGAAAGGATGCGGGTGGGATCGCCGGACAGTTCGAGCCCTATGCGGTAAACGCCTACTCTGAGGATGCCCTGAAAAGAGCCGGGGACAGCCTTATCAGCCTTTCAGACAGGATAGAGGATTTTCACAGGGATTTCGGGAATGAAGACGATATCACCCAGTCCCACATAGATACCATAAGGGCGACATCGGATGAGCTGAGACAGCTTATTAAGGATTATAAAGAATACTACAGATGTAAGGATGATTCCGTTGAAAAGGAGATCCACGCAAAGGTAGACAGGATAAGGGAGATAGGGGACTCCATAGAGCTTAGGAAGTATGACCGGGAAACAAAGGAGGCACTGCAGACCTTTATCGACAATTCCGGTGAGATAAGGAGGCTCATAAACGCATCGAGAGAAGCCCGTGATGCGGGAGTAAATGCCGATATGACCTACTTCCTTGAGAAGATAAGGGATATCGCGGTGACAGACACTGAAGCCGTGGACACACTTATCGGCCGTGCGATCCGGGTAAGCAAGGATGTGAAAAAGACGGATAAAAGGCTGGAGGAATTAAGGGATGCTTCCAATGATCTGGATGATTACTTAAGGGGCTGTATCGACGACTATAAGCACGATCTCCGTATAACCTCCGATGACATACAGTCGAGGACAGACAGGATGGCTGACGAGATGGATATCCTGTCCGAAGGGTTAAAGGACAGTGACAGCGCCATAAGGAAGGATATTGACAGTATCGTTTCTTCCCTTAACAGCCTGAATGATGATATCTCGGACAGCTATAAGGAGGTGCAGTCGGAGCTTCAGAGGCTCTATGATACGGATGATAAAAAAGATATCTTTGATGATATCTCGGATGATCCAGACCCGGATTTAAGAAAGGGAGTGCTTCTAAGCTCCATCAATGAAGGAGAGATAGAAGGCGATATAAACTGCGGCGGAATAGTTGGTATAATTTCCGAGGATTTTGACATCCGGTCGGATTTCGAGGTGGTCTCGGAGGGGCAGATAAGCTTAAACTATGATAGGTACGAAAAGGCTACGGTACTTAAGTGCAGGAACACCGGGGATGTGACCGTGAGAAACGACTGTGCGGGAGGCATAGCCGGAAGGGCAGATCTCGGGGCGGTGATAAGCTCTGACAACTTCGGCAGGATAGAGTCCCTGGAGGGCTCCTATGCAGGGGGCATAGCCGGAAGAAGCGCCCATATGATAAGGGACTGCCACTCAAGATGTGAGGCAGTAAGTGAAAAATATGCTGGAGGAATAGCCGGACTTGCCCACAGCTTGGTAGGCAATATCTGCCTTTCCGCGGTGGATCCGTCCCTCGGCTTCCATGGAGCGGTGGCCGGAGATACGGATAATGCGGATCTCGAACAAAAGGACAGAGGAACCGTAAGCGGAAATATCTTTGTTTACAGGGGCCTCGGAGCAATTAACGGAGTTACCGACAGGGATGAGGCAAGGAGCGTAGATTATGATGAGCTCCTTAATATCGAGGGTCTGTCCGGAGACTTCGGGACAATGACCGTGGTCTTTAAGGATGAGGGAAAAACCGTAAAAAGACTGTTTGTTCCCTACGGCGGCAGTGTCAGTGAGGATGATTACCCGGAAATAAAGGGAAATCCCGACGGACAGTTCGGATACTGGGAGGATAAGGATCTTAACGCTGTCTGGCAGAATGAAACGGTCAATGCGGTGTACGTGGATTATGTCACAAGCGTCGCCTCCGACGGCAGCGAAAAGCCGGGGATGATAGTAAACGGAAGGTTCTATGAAGGCACAGGTCTTTTTTACAGTGAGGAAGACGAAGACCGGGAGGTGCCGGTCGGGAACAGGGTATTCAAAGCGGTGGCCTTTGAGATAAGAAATCCCTACGGCGTTCCGGAAAATCCCGTCTTTACCGTCAGATACAGGGCAGATGGGAGCGATCCGGGAGACTGTGTTCTCATAAATCAGGATGGAAGCTATAATACAGTGGAAAGCCGCAGAGACGGTGATTACATTGTTTTCGAGATGAAGGGGCAGGGAACATTTTATCTTGCCCATACCAGAAGGGAAAGGGTCAGATCCATTGCGGTGATCGCAGCTATATCGGCTGTCTCCGTGACTGTTCTGGTGCTTGTCATTTCGGCTCTTCTAAGGAAAAGAAAGGAAAAGATCAAATAGCGGGATGGAAGAGAATAAGGGCTTTATGTACAGATTAGCCGCGTTTATCGTGGACAGAAGGAAAGCATTTATGGTGCTTTTCGTTATTGCCATTATCTACTGTCTCGTCCGCATATCGGATGTAAGCGTGGAGGATGATGTTACCAAGTACCTGCCACAGGATACGGAGACAAGGCAGGGCGTGGATATCATGGACAACGAATTCGAGACCCACGGATCCGCGAAGATACTGCTTGCGAACATCACCTATGATCAGGCCTTTATCGTGGCAAAGGGGCTTGAGGAAATAGACGGGGTAGACACCGTAAAATTCTACGATCCCGAGGATGATGATTATAAGGACGACAGTCTGGAGGATTATTACCGGGATTCCGCCGCACTTATAACCCTGACCTTTGATGAGGAAAAGGATACGGAGCTTTCACAGCAGGCAATAAAGGAAATCCGGGACTATGTGAAGGAGTACGATAATTACGTATTTACCACGGTGGATCTGGATGAATCCGCAGAGCTTAAGTCTGATGTGAGCTTTATACTTCTGATTGCGGTATTCGTTATACTCGGAGTGCTCTTATTCACCTCCTCGACCTATGCCGAGGTGCCGATATTTATGTTAACCTTTATCACCGCGGCTATATTAAATAAGGGCACAAATTATATATTTGGTACCGTTTCATTTATTTCAAATTCGGTTGACGTAATCTTGCAGCTTGCCCTCGCCATAGACTATGCCATAATCATGTTCCATAGATACATGGAGGAGCATGATAAGGGGCTGGAGCCGAGGGATGCGGTGGTGGCAGCCTTAAGCAAGGCAATAATAGAGATATCATCAAGCTCCCTTACGACAATGGCAGGTATGGTGGCGCTGGTATTTATGCAGTTTAAGATCGGACAGGACCTGGGGCTTGTGCTCTGTAAAGCCATTCTTTTCTCAATGCTTTCGGTGTTCCTCTTTATGCCCGGGCTCATTATGTGGTTCAGGAACAATATCGACAAGACCCGCCATAAGAGCTTTGTTCCGAAGATCACGGCCTGGGGAAAATTCATTGTGCGGACAAGGCATGTTTTCCCCATAATCTTTATTGTAATCATAGTCTTTGCCTTCAGGCTTTCAAATTCAGCGACCTATATTTTTGATAAATATACCGCCCGTGGTCCGAAAAAGACGGCTTATGTGGAGGCAAAGGACAGGATAGACGAGACCTTTGAAACCGGAAATAACCTTGCCATAGTCATTCCCAAGGGTGATTATGAGAAGGAAGCGGAGATCATAAAGAGCCTGAAATCCAGGGATTACGTCGATGATGTTCTGGCTCTTGCCAATGTGGAGGTCGGAGACAATAAGGAGTATGTTCTGACAGACAGCGTGAACCCAAGGGATTTCGCGGAAATAGCGGATGTGGATGCAGGGATAGCGAAGCTTCTGTACACGGTCTACGCCCAGGATAAGGAGAGCTACGGAGCCTTTATCGACGGAATAGATGAGTACAGAGTGTCGGTTCTGGATCTTATCGATTTAATCTATGACAAAAAGGAGGCCGGTACCTTTAACCTAAGCGCAAAGCAGAGTAAGGACCTCGACGATATCCATGAGCAGATAGAGACCGCCAGAGTGCAGCTTGAAAGCGAGGATCATTCCAGGATCATCTTTACCCTTAAGGGGGAAGTGGAGGGAGAGACTACCTACAGAGAGGTGGATGAAATAAGGAAGATGGTCCAGTCCTTCTATAAGGACAGGATCTTCGTTGTGGGTGATCCGACGGCGGCAGCCGATCTTTCAAGCTCCTTCAATAATGACAATCTGCTAATAAGTGTGCTTACGGCATTTTTTGTAGGCGTCATACTGCTGTTCACCTTCCAGAGCATAAGCCTTCCCTTTATCCTCTTACTTACCATTCAGGGCAGTATCTGGATAAACTTTGCGATACCGAATATCACCGACAATCCGCTTTATTTCCTCGCTTACCTTATAGTAAGCTCCATACAGATGGGGGCTACCATAGACTACGCCATAGTCATCACAAACAGGTACGTTACCCTTCGGCAGGAAACCTCCGACAGGAGGGAGCTGGTGATAAGGTCCTTAAATGAATCCTTTGCCACCATAGTGACAAGCGGTACCATACTTACGGTCTGCGGCTTCCTGGTCGGGAATCTGACCAGCAACGCGGTTATCGCAAACCTTGGAACAGCCCTCGGACGGGGGACGCTTCTCAGCATTGCAATGGTCATGATAATACTGCCGCAGCTTCTCTATATCTTTGACCCCATATTTGACAAGAGCTCCTTTAAGGTCAGGACGCCGGAGCTCGGAGGCTCTCTCGCAGGCACAGCGCTGCAGAGGACGGCGGGTACCATGGTGATAAACGGTACGGTAAACGGATATTTCTCAGGATACCTTATCGGGGAATTTAAGGGGACCATGAACGGCGACATCAACCTCACCCTGAGACGCGGGGTGGCGGATGCAGAGGAAGAACCAAAGCCGGGAACGGAGGAAGAACCAAAGCCGGAAGCGGAGGAAGCACCAAATACCGAGGAAGCAGAGGCAAAGCCGGGATTAGAGGAAGCAGTAGCTCCGGACGGGGAACAGCATGCGAATACGGATGGGCGAAAAACTGAATAGCCGCCTTGCCTTGTTTACGGCCCTTCTTTTCCTATTTAACTGTCTGTTTTCGATGACGGGAGAGGGGCTTCTTTTTGCTGCGGATAATAATACCCTTGAGGAGACCCGGGTCATTGAGATAGAAAGTCCGGAGGACTTTGCAGACTTTGCGGAAAAAGCCGGCGATGACGGCTATACACGGGGAAAGAGCTTTGCGCTCACCGGAAACATAGATCTGACCGGAATCGAAATAAGCCCCATACAGGGCTTTTCGGGAAGCTTTGACGGGAGAGGACATACCCTTATGGGCTTTTCATATTTCGGAAAAAGCTCCGGTGTGGGGCTTTTCCGTATGGTCGATAAGGGAGCGGAGATAAAGGATCTGACACTTATCACGAATATTATACCCTCGGGAGATATGAGGAATATAGGCGGGATCGCCGGAGAAAATAACGGCGTCATCAGGAACTGCACGGTAAGGGGACAGATCCTGGGGCTTGAAGCCGTGGGAGGAATAGCCGGAAGGAACGGTGACAGCGGTGTCATTATCGGCTGCACCAATGAGTGTCGGAGTATTTCCGGAATGAGAAGAACCGGAGGGATCGCAGGCTTTAATGAGGGTATCATTGACAGCTCCGTAAATCTCGGCGGTATCAACAGTGGATCGAAAACCGCCTGGGAAATAGATGACGAAAGGAAGAAGACAGAAGAGCAGGAGGAGATCGAAAAGGGGGATGATGAGAGCTCCGGATCGAATGAGAATCTGGAGAAGCTGGTTCCCGACAATATGGACGTGGGCTATGACGATATCCTGAAGCTCATTAATAATGAGCAGGAGGTGAACTACACAGGGGGCATAGCAGGGGTAAACTCGGGAGAGATCAGTAAATGTGAAAACAGAGGGAACGTAGGATATGAGCACCTGGGCTATAAAAGCGGCGGAATAGCGGGATATGACCGGGGTATCATTGATTCCTCGGAAAACTTTGGGATCATATACGGAAGGAAGAATACGGGAGGCATAGCGGGGCAGCTGGAGCCCTATGTCAGGGATGAGTTTTCCGGAGATTCCCTTAAAAAAGCCGATGAGGAAGCGGATAAGCTTGTTGACCTTATCACCCTTCTTCAGGAGGACCTTAAGAATGAAGACGACAATATACAGGAGCATATCGACAATATCCGGGAGAGTGCGGACGGCTTAAGAGGCTCCATAAGCAGCTATAAGGATTATTACCGGGGAAAAGACGATGTCATGGAGGCGGATATGAGAAGCCACACCACTGCTATCCGGGATATCGTGAACGGTCTCGACATAAACTTAAAGAGCGGAAAAGCAAAGGATGCCCTTACTTCTCTTTCGCGTGACGTAGAAGAGATCGAAAAGCTTATGTCCGCCGCGGAAAAAGCCGCTTCGGAGGGGGTTATCATTGACCCCGGAAGCTATGTAAGCAGGGTGAGGACAGTATCAAGGGACATTGATGAGCAGAGCGTAAACCTCCTTAAGCTCGTAAAGAATGCGGGAAAGGAATATAACGAGGTAAGAAAGGCGGCGTCAAGGCTCAGGGATGAAAGCAATTCCTTTGATGATTTTCTTAGGGGTGCCTACGACAGCTATAAAAGCGATATCAGGGGAACCGACGACGATCTCACAAACCCGACCGATACCATAGCGGAATATATGGATGACTTAAGCGACGCCCTTAAGGGTGCGGATAAGGTTGTCCGCGGCAGGATGGACAGCATCACCTCCTCGCTTTCGGACTTAAGCGTGGATATAAACGAGGGCTTTGAGGAATTAAGGAACGAGATAGACAGATTAAGGAATACAAAGGATATCAACGATATCTTTGATGATATGTCGGATGATCCGGACAGTACTCCCGCAAAGGGAAGGATAACAAAGTCCGTAAATCACGGCAGCATTATTACGGATATCAACGGCGGAGGGATCGCCGGAATGGTGGATACGGATCTTGACCTCAATTCCGATTTCAAGGTGGAGTCCTCCGGGGATTACAGTCTTAACAGGATAAGGGAAAAAAGAGCGACTATCACCGGCTGCAAAAACTATGGCAGCGTGACCGTAAAGAATGACTGTGCCGGGGGCATAGCAGGAAAGCTGGATATAGGAGCGGTGGAGTCATCGGAAAACTTTGGCTCCGTTCAGTCCGAAAAGGGGGATTACGCCGGTGGGATAGCCGGAAAGAGCGGCTTTATGATAAGAGACTCCTTTTCCATGGCAAGGGTCTCCGGAAATGAATATGTGGGAGGTATCGCGGGCTACGGCGTTAAGCTTCACGACAATAAGGCTCTCGCCACCATAGAGGAGGGGGCGAAGGGAAAATACGGCGCCATAGCGGGAGACGTGGACACGGAAGAAAAAAGCGTATCCGGCAATATATTTGTGGATGATTCCATTGGGGCGGTAAACGGCCTTACCTTCGAGGACGAGGCAAGGGTCGTGAGCTATCGGGAATTTATCACTCTTCCCGGGGTTCCGGAGGAGAGTAAGAAAATGACGGTAACCTTCCTGTCAGAGGGGGAGGTCATAAAGACCCTGGAGGTACCCTACGGGGGATCTGTTTCGGATCAGGATTATCCGGAGCTAAAAAATAAAGAGGATAAGTTCGGCGAATGGGAGGATACGGAGTTAAATGACATAAGGCAGAATACGGTCGTAAACGCGGTATACGAGTCCTATGCCACCACGGTATCATCAAGGGAGCCCTTTCCCCATATGCTGATCTCAGGGAAGTTCCACAAGGATGACTATGTATCCTATGAAAGTGCGGATGGGGGAGATAATAAAGATGTCTTACCGAAGGGCTATGAAGCTGTCCTTACGAAATATGACTTCAGCATTGTATCTGTCTACCCTCCTGCCGAAGGTGCCGTCACGGTCCGTCTCCTTGCCGATGAATACGGGGATGGAGACAGTGCGGCGGTACGGAATGAGGAAGGCGGCTTCAGCCTGCTCCCGATGCAAAGAGACGGAAGGTATATGGTCTTCCCCTTAAGCTTAAAGGAAGACCATGGGGAATTCTACATCTTGAAGGCGAAGCCCGATATCAGAAAAATCATTTTAATCTCAGCCGCTGCGCTGATTATAGTGCTGTTCCTTCTAATTCAGCTCTTCCGTAGAGCAAGAAACAGAAGGATGCTGAAAAAGACCCTTCGCTGACGCTTAGAATTACAATGACAGGATGACGGCAGGCGTCACATCTCGACTAAAACCGTGTATTCCTTCACATTTTCATCATACGGGATCACAGTGCTGCCTTCTATTAGCTTTCCGTTTACGCGAAGGCTATTAACACCCTTTTCGTTTCCGTTGGTGTGTACCTCTATATTGTAGACGGCGCCTCTAAACTCTCTCCTTAGCTTATAGTTTCCGAAGTCCTTTGGAACACAGGGGTCAATAGAGAGACCCTTTAAGGTCGGGTAAACGCCCAGTATGTACTGGGAGATGTCTGTGAAGGTCCAGGCGGCGGTACCGGTAAGCCAGCTGTTCTTTCCCTGTCCGAAGAATTTCGCATCCCTTCCGGCTACCATCTGCGAATAAACATAGGGCTCGGTCCTGTGGATATCACTTATATCCTCGAGATAGGAGGGGCAGGTCTTTTTGTAGATCTCAAAGGCTCTGTCGCCGTGACCGAGAACCGTCTCCGCGATAGAGACCCAGGGATTATTATGACAGAAGATCCCCGCGTTTTCCTTATATCCCGGCGGATAGGAGGAGATCTCGCCAAGCTCCAGATGATATCTTGTGTAGGCGGGCTGCAGTATCATTATCCCGTACTTGCTGTCAAGATGCTTTTCCACGGAGGAGAGAGCCAGTTCCGCTTCACCGCTGTCTTTTCCGACACCGGCAAGCACGCAGAAGCCCTGGGGCTCTATATATATCTTTCCTTCATCGCATTCCCGGCTCCCGACCTTATTGCCGTGTGCGTCGTAGGCTCTCAGGAACCATTCCCCGTCCCAGCCGTGATCGAGTATGGCCCTTTCCATCACCTCAACCTCCTTCAGGGCTCTTACCTCCTCATCCTTCCTGCCGCTAAGGGCACAGAGCTCCGCGTATTCGCGCCCGTATTTCACAAACATCCCGGCTATGAAAACAGATTCCGCCACCGGCCCTTCGGAGGGTCCGAAGGTCTGGAAGGATTCTCCGGGATGCTCCGAGAAGCAGTTAAGGTTCAGGCAGTCGTTCCAGTCGGCGCGGCCGATAAGGGGCAGTCCGTGGGGACCCTTATGGTTAACGATATAGTCAAAGGAGCGCTTCAGATGCTCGAAAAGAGGGGTTGCGACGGACATATCGTTATCGTAGGGCACGGTCTCATCAAGTATGGAGCTGTCGCCGGTCTCCCTTATGTATGCGCTTGTTCCCGCAATAAGCCACAGGGGATCGTCATTAAAGCCGGAGCCTATGTCGGAATTTCCCTTTTTCGTAAGGGGCTGGTATTGATGGTAGGCGCTGCCGTCCTCAAACTGGGTGGAGGCGATGTCGATTATCCTTTCCCTTGCCCTGTCGGGGATAAGATGCACAAAGCCGAGGAGATCCTGACAGGAGTCACGGAAGCCCATGCCGCGGCCTATGCCGGACTCATAATAGGAAGCGGATCGGGACATATTAAAGGTCACCATACACTGGTACTGGTTCCAGATATTTACCATACGGTTTACGTGGGGGTTGGAGCTCTCTACCCTGTATTTCGAAAGGAGGGCGGTCCAATAGTCCTTTAATTCATTTATGGCTTTGTCAACGTCCTCATCCTTCGAATATCTGGAAATAAGCTCATTAGCGGGGCGCTTGTTAATTATGTTCCTATCTTCCCATTTGTCATCCTCGGGATTTTCGCAGTAGCCGAGAATAAAGATAAAGGATCTTTCCTCTCCGGGTTCAAGAGTAAGGCCGATCTCATGCACTCCAACAGGATACCAGCCGCTGGCAACAGAGCCACTGCAGTGTCCGTTTTTAACCGCGTCCGGCCTGTCGGGGCCGTTGTACACGCCGAGGAAATCATCCCGGCTGGTATCAAAGCCGTCTATATCCGTATTCACATGCCAGATCGCGTAGTGATTACGGCGCTCCCGGTATTCGGTCTTATGGAAAATCGTGGAGCCGATGACCTCCACCTCTCCGGTGGAAAGGTTTCTCTGGAAATTTGTCATGTCATCCATAGCATTCCAGAGGCAGAACTCCACATAGGAGAAGAGGGTGAGGCTTTTTCTTACACTCCCTTCATTTTTCAGGATGAGCCTCGAGATCTCGCAGCTGTCATTCATAGGAACAAAGGTAAGAAGCGAAGCCCTGACACCGTTCCTTGAAGAATTGAAGCTGCTGTAGCCCAGACCATGCCGGCATTCATATGAGTCAAGCTCTGTCTTGGAGGGCTGCCAGCCCGGATTCCACACGCTGTCGCCGTCCTTTATATAGAAATATCTTCCGTTGGTATCCATAGGGACTGAATTGTAACGGTAGCGGGTGAGCCTTAAGAGCTTTGCATCCTTATAGAAGGAATAGCCGCCGCAGGTATTGGAGATCAAAGAGAAGAAATCCCTGTTCCCGAGATAATTTATCCAGGGTAAGGGGGTCCTTGGGGTATCGATCACATACTCCCGGGCTTTGTCGTCGAATGAACCGTATTTCATGACTTTTTCTCCTTTCTGGGGATGGCGTCCGATGTTTTCAGATAATGAGCCTGATCTCGCAAACTAAAACGTTTAAGAAAAGGGGCGGGATCACACCCTGTCATTAAAGAAAGTATACACAAAAACCGCTGATAATGCAAGAAAATTGTTTATGATCTCGGAGAATGGAGCGGGCGCTTTACAAAGAGAACGAAAACGGTTAAGAACGGGATGCGTTGCAATTAAGGGTAGTGGCGGTACGCTTAAATTGTAACGATGCGCTTAAATTGTAAAGATGCACTTATCCTTAGATGCGAAATCCGTAAAGCTGTGTTATCATACAGGGTATGAACAGAGAACAATTTCTAAGTGAATTAAGACAAGCTTTGAGCGGCAGTATCAGTCCCTCTTCCGTAAATGAGAACATAAGGTTTTATGAGGAATATCTCGACACGGAGATCAGAAAGGGAAGGACTGAGGAAGAGGTACTGAGTGAGCTTGGGGATCCCAGGCTTATTGCGAGAACCATCATAGATACATCAGATACAAGCGTGAAACGCGGCAGTGAACGGATCTACGATGCGGACAGGGAAGCAGCGGGCGAAGAAGATGGCAGAGGCCGCTCCTACGGGAATATAAAGTATACGAGGATAAGCGGCGCAAAGGCACTTCTCATCCTGGCTCTGATACTCATCATCTTTTTTGTGATATTTACCCTTGCCGTATGGCTTGTGGGATCCTTTATCCTTGCCTTCTGGCCCGCCATACTGGGAGCGGCGGTCCTCTGGTGGATACTGAACCCGCTTAAGGGGGATTGAGACAGGGCTTCTACGGGATTTGATATATAAAATAATCAAGATAACCCACCACCTTTAGGTGGTGGGAATATCTTGATTTCGGGTGCGGGGTTATAAGCCCCGTACCCGGAGAGCTGCGTCAGCAGCGATTTTATAACGAGCAAAAAGCGAAGCGTTTGCGAG
>JAFTEC010000121.1 GCA_017453865.1 Lachnospiraceae bacterium | reverse complement strand
CGGATGCCGGAAAGATGAGCTATACCGTGGAAGAGGTCGGCATGGACGCACATGATGTCAAGACCTTTTCTGACGTAGAGCTGGTTGTGGGGCAGAGGATGGTCACTGATATAAAGTCCGTTATTAAGGACAACCGGCTTCATATCGTTGATGAAAACGGAAAAATCCTTAAAGAGATATTAGATGACGAAACGAAATTAAACGATGCCGATGACAAGGTTCAGCCTGTGGCAAGCAGCAATGACGCGGCACCGAAGCATGTCAAGCTTCCGGACAGCTATGTCGGGGGGCAGAAGGATTATGAGTTTAAGAATAAATATTTCCTGAGCGCGAACGGCATATTTAAGTACGTCACAGACAACAAGAAAGCAGTAACCGTCAACAAAGCGGGCGTGCTGAAAGCTAAGAAGAGCAGCGGCGGTCCGATGAAAATATATGCAATGTCAGAGGCAGGGGAGTCCATAAGCTCCTGCTCCATAACCATTTTGGATAAACCCAAGCTAAGGTTTAAGAGCCGGAGCTTTACTACCGCTGATATAGGTCAGATATTCGATGCCTATGATTTCTTCACGACAGCATCTACCAGAGAAACAGCAGCTGATTATTGGACGAGTTCGAATCCGTCGGTCGCGGACATAGACAACATCACAGGAGAAATAACCATCAAAGGCAAAGGAAAGACTAAAATCATTGCATTTTTCGGAGAAAGGGGGAAAAGGGGAACTAAAAAAGTCAAAGCCACATTAAAGGTCAAATAGCACAAAATAATTGCAAAAAAATAAAAAATATTGTAAACAATGAGGGATTTTGTGCTATAATCCCATCTTTGACAGTCTTAACGCGAGGAAAGCCAGTAAATAAGCGCAAACCTCGCGTTTTATAACGAACAAAAGTGTAGCTATATATAACCCAAAAAATAGACCGGAGAATCCAGTCTTTACAAGGGCTTGAGGCGGGTTTAAGATTCAGTTATCAGCATCCGGACTGTCAAACTTCCGCGCCCCACCCCGTCCGGGTAAAAATTCAAAAAAATGAAGCTTCCAAAAATCTTACAGCGAAAATCATTCTGTGCGGCTTTTCGTTTACTATACAGTGATACCTGTGGTATAATGATCAAAATAGACGCCCATATCCTGTTCTACGATACCAAAAAAATAAAAGAGGGCGTTCAGTCGCGATTTTACCGTTTTATCCGGAGATATGGATGGAGAGATTCAGCTACGACAATAACGAACTGACGGTTCTGGAAAACAGCAGCATACCATTCGGAATATACCAGTTTATAAATAAAAGGGTCGTTACCGTTGTGCTATCAAAGGGCTTTATGGAGCTCTTTGGCTTTGATGACGCGGATGCGGTCTATGAGCTTATGGATAACGATATGTACCGCGACACGCATCCCGAGGATGTTTCACGTGTCGAGGAGGCTGCGATGCGCTTTGCCACCGACGGCAGAGAGTATTCCGTGGTCTACCGTTCAAGGATCAACGGGAATTATCACGTGATCTACGCTCAGGGAAGGCATTTTTATACGGACTCCGGAGAAAAACTCGCCGTTGTATGGTATATGGACGAGGGTGTATACAATAAGAGCCGGGATGACGTATTTGAGCGGGAGCTGGATAGGGAGATCAGGAACAATAACCGGGAGATAAGAGGCAGCTTTGATTATCTTACCGGGCTTCCCGGGATGAATTACTTCTTCGAGCTTGCGGAGGCAGGACGGGCAGATATCCTTTCAAGAGGGGACGTTCCCGCCCTTCTTTTCTTTGATTTCAACGGAATGAAGCAGTTTAACCTGAAGTACGGCTTTACCGAAGGAGACAGGCTGATAAAGGAGATGTCCGAGGTCCTTATCAGGCATTTCACCAGTGAGAACTGCTGCCGCTTCGGAGGGGACCGCTTCGTGGTCTACACGGATGACAGGGAGCTTGAGGAGAGGCTGAAGAGGATCTTTGAAGAATGCAGGGAGCTGAATGACGGAAGGAGCCTGCCCGTAAGGGTCGGCATCTATCTCCACAGCATGGGATCCGTGGGAGCCGGCATAGCCTGCGACCGGGCAAAGATGGCCTGCGATATAAACAGGAACTGCTTTACCTCCGTATTCAGCTATTTCAATGAGGAAATGCTGGAGGAGGTCGAGAAGCAGCAGTATATAATAGACAATCTGGACAGGGCGTTAAAAGAGAAATGGATACAGGTTTATTACCAGCCGCTTATCCGTTCCGCGAACGGAAGGGTCTGTGACGAAGAGGCTCTGGCACGCTGGATAGATCCGGTAAGGGGCTTTATGTCCCCTGAGGATTTCATTCCGATACTGGAGGACAGCAGGCTCATCTATAAGCTGGATCTCTATGTGACGGAACAGATAATCGCCAGGATGAGGAGGATGGAGGATGAAGGGCTCTATATCGTTCCCTGCTCCGTCAATATCTCCAGATCGGATTTCGAATCCTGCGATATCGTGGAGGAGATAGACCGCAGGGTGAAGACTGCCGGGGTGTCTCCGAAGCTCCTTACAATAGAGATAACGGAGAGCATAGTCGGAAGTGATGTGGAATATATGCGGAGACAGGTTGAGCGCTTCCATGAGCTGGGCTTCAGGGTCTGGATGGACGACTACGGCAGCGGATATTCATCACCGGATATCCTTCAGACCATTCCTTTTGATGCCATAAAGCTCGATATGCAGTTTCTCCGCCAGTTCGACAGGAATAAGAACAGTAAGACCATTATCAACGGACTTATAAAGATGGCAATAGGTCTCGGGATCGATACGGTGGCCGAGGGAGTGGAAACCGAAGAGCAGGCTGAGTTCCTTAAGGAAACCGGATGTACCAGGCTTCAGGGATATTATTTCTGTAAGCCCCTTCCTCTAGGGGATGTCCTGAAGCGCTATGAGGAGGGGAAGCAGATCGGCTTTGAGAATCCGGTCGAGTCGGGATATTACGCCGAAATAGGAAAGGTAAATCTCTATGATCTTTCCCTTTCCGCCGCAGATGAAGAGCAGTTTCATGATTATTTCAATACCATGCCCATGGCGGTTCTGGAGCTTAAGGGTGACAGGATATCCGTCATTCGCAGCAATAAGTCCTTCAGGGAGCTTATAGAGCGGATCTTCCCCTCCACTGAGATCGTTACTGCTATCCTGACAACCGGATATGAGGCGACGGGTGATTCGTTTTTCCTTAAGGGTCTTAAAGAATGCGCGAAGGACGGAGGGCAGATGATAGTCGACGAAAAGACCAGGGACGGGAAGAAGGTCCATCTCCTTTTACGTAAGGTTGCCGATAACCCCGTAACCGAGGTTTCCGCTCTTTCGGTTGTTGTTCTTGAGATCACCGATGAAAAGCCGGGTCTTTCCTACGCTCTTGTGGCACAGGCTCTTTCCTCCGACTATCTCTATCTCTACTATGTGGATATCAATAAGGAGGATTTTGTGGAATACAGACCCGATGCCTTACGTGGAGATATGGTCATCGAGAGGCATGGGACAAACTTCTTTGCGGAGAGCAGGAAGGATGCAATGGAGATCCTTCATGAGGATGACCGTGAAGCCTTTGTGGAAGCCTTCCATAAGGAAAATGTTATGGGCATCATAAGTGAGAACGGCTCATTTACCCTGACATACAGGCAGATCATAGACGGGAAGCCGGTTTATGTGAATATGAAGGCCGTACGGATCGGAGCCGACGGAGAGCATATCATAATCGGCGTAAATAATGTGGATGTGCAGATGAGGCAGCAGGAGGCTTTGGAGCGGCTGAAGGAGGAGCGTATATCCTTCTCCAGGGTCAATGCCTTAAGCGGTGATCATATCGCCTTTTATTCAGTGAATCCCTATAATGACCATTATTTTGAATTCAGTGCCTCGAAAGATTATGAGAGTCTCGGCGTATCCAAGGAGGGCGAAAGCTTCTTTGAGGATGCCATAAGGGATTCAGAGATGGCTATATATAAGGACGATCTCGAGTATTTCAAACAGGAATTCACGAAGGAAAAGGTATTTAAGAGCATACAGGAATCTGATGTGTTTCTTCTGAAATACAGGCTTTTAATAAACGGTGAACCGGTTCCCGTCCGCTTAAAGGCTGCCCTGGTCAATGAAAACGGCCGGCAGCGGCTGATCATCGGTGTGAGTGAGAGCAGCTGAAATGGGAACAAAGTTTTTCTTAAGCCTGCTGGCTCTCAGTGAAAAAAGCATATTTCTTAAGCTGCCGTTATTTATAATAATGGGGGTTTATCTTTTCTTTTATTATATCTTCCTTTTTCTCTACTCCAATATGAGAAAGATCGCGGGAACTGCCATTGTGGTTCTTGTCTTTGTAGTGTTTACAAGCTTTTCCTTTTCAAGAGAGGCGGAAGTGCCGAAGGAGCCGGAATCGGTACACGTGACCACAGACGAGGGCGATATCGTGGTGGAGGAGCTGGATATCCCGACGGATGCCGTAACCATACCGGCAGTGACTGTCATATCGACCCCGGAAAGCGGTGAAAGAGACGCTGCGGTTTCGGAAAACGACCTCATTGCTGCCCTGAATGCCGCCTCCCGGAGCGGAAAGCTTATCGAGAATGATTTCCAGGCCGATGAAAACGCCAGGATATTTGACGAGGAAAAGGGCTATGTGCGGGCTTCCTACAAGGATGACTGGTCGCTTATCCTTATCAATAAGGAGCACCATATTCCCGATGACTACGAATTTGAGCTGGAGACCATAAGAGGCCAGATAAAAAGTGATGTCCGGGTGATACCGTATGTACTTGATATGGTAAACGGTGCGAGGGAGGACGGGGTGACCATCATGATCTGTTCTCCCTACCGCTCGGATGAAAGGCAGGAGGTTCTCTTCAAAAGAAAGCAGAGACAGTATATGAGGAAGGGCTACAGCGAGGAGGAGGCCTATAATCTTGCCAGTCAGACCATCGCGATCCCGGGAACGAGCGAGCATCAGGTGGGGCTTGCCTTTGACTTTATTTCAGATGATTACAAGATGCTGAATGCGGGCTTTGCCGAAACAAAGGCAGGAAAGTGGCTAAAGGAGCACTGCGCGGAATACGGCTTTATCTTAAGATACCCTCTCGGAAAGGAAAAAATAACCGAGATCGAATTCGAGCCCTGGCATTACAGATATGTGGGGAGACCTGCGGCGGAGGAGATAATGAAGAGCGGTCTCTGTCTTGAGGAGTATGTGGAGAAGATCGGAGCTATGGAATAATGTATGAGCTTATAAAAAAGGACGGACGGGCAAAAAGGGGGCGGTTTACCACGGTTCACGGGAGTATCGAGACCCCTGTTTTTATGAATGTGGGAACCGTGGCAGCCATCAAGGGAGCCGTGTCCTCACCCGACTTACACGAATTAAAGACGCAGGTGGAGCTCTGCAATACCTATCACCTCCATGTGAGGACAGGGGATGAGAGGATAAAGCGCCTCGGAGGACTCCATAAATTTATGAACTGGGACAGGCCCATCCTTACGGATTCCGGCGGCTTTCAGGTTTTTTCCCTTGCGTCTTTAAGGAAGATAAGGGAGGAGGGGGTAACCTTCCGATCACATATAGACGGACACAGGATCTTTATGGGACCGGAGGAGTCCATAAGGATACAGTCAAATTTAGGCTCCACGATAGCCATGGCCTTTGATGAATGTCCAAATGCCAAGGCAGACCGGGAGTACGTTCTTCCTTCGGTGGAAAGGACAACGAGGTGGCTTAAGCGCTGCAAGGCGGAAATGGAACGCTTAAATTCGCTTCCGGACACCATAAATAAGTCGCAGCTTCTGTTCGGCATCAACCAGGGAGCCGTATATGATGATATAAGGATAGCCCAGGCAGAGGAGATAGCCGAACTCGATCTGGACGGCTACGCCATAGGCGGGCTGGCGGTCGGAGAGACCCATGAGGAAATGTACCATATCCTTGATGTGACGGTACCGCATCTCCCGGAGAATAAGCCCACCTACCTTATGGGAGTCGGAACACCCGTGAATATAGTGGAGGGAGTTTACCGGGGAGTGGATTTCTTTGACTGTGTCTACCCTACGAGGAACGGCCGCCACGGGCATGTTTATACCCATCACGGAAAGCTTAACCTTATGAATGCGGCCTTTGAGGAGGATATGAGGCCGATAGAGGAGGGGTGTATGTGTCCGGCTTGCCGGAACCACAGCCGCGCATATATAAGGCATCTTCTGAAGGCAGGGGAAATGCTGGGACTCCGCCTCGCTGTCATGCATAACCTCTACTTCTACAATAACCTTATGGAGGAGATACGCTCTGCGATTGAGGAAGAGCGGTTTGACACATTCAGAAGGGACTTTATCGAGGGGTATGAACGACAAAGAAGCTCAGAATGACTTGCAGAAGAAACGTATTTTGGGTATTATAAACTTTACGTAAATTTTAAAGATTAAGGAGAAACAAAATGTCAGGTATCGTATTAACGAGCACAGGAGTAACATCTGGTTTCGGCGGCATGGGCGCTATGATCCTC
Source organism: Lachnospiraceae bacterium (assembly GCA_017453865.1). Classification (GTDB taxonomy): domain Bacteria; phylum Bacillota; class Clostridia; order Lachnospirales; family Lachnospiraceae; genus NK4A144. The sequence continues at coordinate 7,036 of JAFTEC010000121.1, read as the reverse complement.
TATATAGTCGCTATCATAGGATTTTTCTACTTTATCTCCATCCGTCCACAGAAGAAGGAGCAGGAACGGATAAAGGCCATGATAGATGCAATGGAGGTCGGAGATTATGTGGTTACCACCAGCGGCTTCTACGGAATGATCATCGATATTTCCGATGATATGGTCATAGTGGAATTCGGGAGCAATAAAAACTGCCGTATCCCTATGAAGAAATCCGCCATTACCGAGATAGAGAAGGCTGCGTCCAATTCAAGCGCGGATAAGGAGCAGGGAAAATGAAATTTAAGATTGGTCTCATCCGGGGAGACGGCATAGGACCCGAGATCGTAAATGAGGCAAAGAAGGTACTGGACTCAGTAAGTGGGAAATACGGTCATTCTTTCGAATACGAGGATATACTGATGGGAGGCTGCTCCATTGATGTTTATGGGGTCCCGCTTACGGATGAAGCAATAGAGGCTGCGAGGGCTTCGGATGCCGTTCTTATGGGCTCAATCGGCGGTAATACCTCCACCTCGCCCTGGTATAAGCTTCCTCCGGAGAAAAGACCTGAGGCCGGATTACTTAAGATACGTAAGGCTCTCGGGCTTTTTGCGAATCTCCGTCCTTCTAAGCTCTATAAGGAGCTTTCGTCGGCCTGCCCCTTAAGGAAGGAGGCTGCGGAGAAGGGCTTCGATATGCTTATAATGCGTGAGCTTACCGGAGGACTCTATTTCGGAGAGAGATACACAAAGGAAACAGACGGAGTAAGAACGGCGGTCGATACCTTAAGCTACAATGAGGACGAGATAAGGCGTATCGCCATCAAGGCCTTTGAGGTAGCCGGAAAACGCCGGAAAAAGGTGACGAGCATAGATAAGGCAAATGTGCTTGATTCCTCAAGGCTCTGGAGAGCGGTGACGGAGGAGGTTGCAAAGGACTATCCGGATATTGCGCTTGAACATATGCTCGTTGACAATGCGGCTATGCAGCTTGTGAAGGAGCCTGCACAGTTTGATGTGATCCTTACCGAGAATATGTTCGGGGATATACTGTCGGACGAAGCCGCGGAGATCACAGGCTCAATCGGAATGCTTCCAAGCGCATCCTTAAATGAGACAAGGTTCGGGCTCTATGAGCCGAGCGGCGGTTCCGCGCCGGATATTGCGGGACAAAATATTGCAAACCCGATTGCGACGATCCTTTCGGCATCAATGATGCTCAGGTACTCCTTTGACCTTACAGAGGAAGCCGACAGAGTGGATAATGCTGTACAGGCCGTATTGTCAAAGGGGATAAGGACGGGCGACATCTGGTCTGAGGGGTGTGAGAGGGTCAGCACCTCGGAAATGGGTGACGCTGTTTGTGAAGAGATATGACAAGGAGGGCAGCCAATGCTGAGTGATAATGTGAAGAAGGGTGACCAGGCGGCACCTGCGAGGAGTCTTTTTAATGCACTTGGTTTTACCAGGGAAGAGATGAAGAAGCCCATGGTCGGGATAGTGAGCTCGTATAACGAGATAGTCCCGGGGCACATGAACATTGATAAGATCGTTGAGGCCGTGAAGCTTGGAGTTGCCGAGGCAGGCGGAATGCCCGTGGTATTTCCGGCAATAGCGGTGTGTGACGGGATCGCCATGGGGCATATCGGAATGAAATACTCCCTTGTTACCCGTGATCTTATAGCGGACTCCACCGAGTGTATGGCGATTGCACATCAGTTTGACGCACTCGTAATGGTGCCGAACTGCGACAAGAACGTGCCGGGACTCCTTATGGCGGCGGCAAGGGTCAATATCCCGACGGTATTTGTTTCCGGAGGCCCGATGCTCGCAGGGCGTGTCCACGGGAAGAAGCGCTCATTATCCTCTATGTTCGAGGCTGTGGGAGAGAAGGCAGCGGGAAAGATAGATGAAAAGGAGCTTGACTACTTTGATGAGCATGTCTGCCCGACCTGCGGGAGCTGCTCCGGAATGTATACGGCAAATTCCATGAACTGCCTGACCGAAGCCATAGGTATGGGACTTAAGGGTAACGGAACCATACCCGCGGTCTATTCCGAAAGGCTCCGCCTCGCAAAGACTGCGGGATACAGGGTCATGGAAATGTATGAAAAGAATATCCGTCCGAGAGACATTATGACAGAGGAAGCCTTTATGAACGCAATGACCGTGGATATGGCTCTCGGCTGCTCTACGAATACGATGCTCCATCTTCCGGCCATTGCCCACGAATGCGGTATCAGGCTCGATATGGAGATAGCAAACGAGGTTTCGGCAAAGACACCGAATCTCTGCCACCTTGCTCCTGCGGGACATACCTATATGGAGGATCTCAATGAGGCCGGCGGCGTATATGCGGTAATGAAGGAGCTTTCAAAGAAGAACCTCCTTAACCTTGACTGTATCACCGTCAGCGGAAAGACCGTGGGAGAAAACATAAAGGATTCCGAGAATCTCGATCCGGAGACCATAAGGCCCATCGACAACCCCTATATGAACGAAGGCGGTATCGCGGTACTTAAGGGCAATATCGCTCCGGATACCGGAATAGTAAAGCGCTCCGCCGTCGTTCCCGAAATGATGGTGCATGAGGGACCTGCAAGGGTATTTGACAGTGAAGAGGATGCAATAGAAGCGATCCTCGGCGGAAGGATAAAGGCCGGAGACGTGGTCGTCATCCGTTACGAGGGACCGAAGGGCGGCCCCGGAATGAGAGAAATGCTGAATCCCACATCGGCGATCGCGGGAATGGGACTTGGCTCCAGCGTGGCCCTTATTACAGACGGCAGATTCTCGGGAGCATCGAGAGGCGCTTCCATAGGCCATGTTTCACCTGAAGCGGCGGTTGGCGGACCCATCGCCCTTATCGAGGAAGGAGATATCATAAAGATCGATATTCCCAATAATTCGCTTAATGTGGATCTTTCAGACGAGGTCCTGTCCGAAAGACGGGCCAAGTGGACCGCAAAGCCCCCGAAGGTCAATACGGGATACCTTCAGAGATATCAAAGACTTGTTACGAGCGGCAACAGGGGCGCAGTGCTGGAAGTAATTTGAGGTTTATACACATGCAGTTAACAGGTGCGGAAATAATAGTTGAGGTGCTTAAGGAGGAGGGTGTAGACACGGTCTTCGGTTATCCCGGTGGAGCGATACTCAATGTCTACGACGCTCTTTATAAGCATTCCCATGAGATAAGGCATATCCTAACGAGCCATGAGCAGGGGGCGAGCCACGCGGCGGACGGCTACTCAAGAGCCACCGGAAAGGTGGGGGTATGCCTTGCGACCAGTGGACCCGGTGCGACCAATCTGGTCACCGGTATCGCTACCGCCTTTATGGATTCGGTTCCGATGGTCGCCATAACCTGCAATGTGAACCTTCCCCTTCTCGGAAAGGATTCCTTCCAGGAGGTGGATATCGCAGGCATCACACTTCCGGTAACCAAGCATAGCTATATCATTAAGGACATAAAGAACCTGGCGGCGAAGCTTAGGAGAGCTTTCAGGATCGCAAAGTGCGGGCGGCCGGGCCCGGTTCTCGTTGACATCACGAAGGATGTGACCGCCGATAAGTGTGATTACAAAAAGGAGAAGCCCAGGGCATTAAAGGATTTTAACCGCTATACCGAGGAGGATCTCAGGACTGCGGCGAAATTCATCAATCAGTCAAAGAAGCCCTTTATCTATGTGGGCGGAGGGGCGGTCATAAGCGGTGCCGCTTCGGAGGTAAAGGAATTTGCCTATAAGATAGGTGCACCGGTCTGTGATACCCTGATGGGAAAGGGAGCCTTCGACAACACCGACCCCCTGTATACGGGAATGATAGGAATGCACGGCACAAAGGCCAGTGACAAGGGAGTCAGCGAATGTGACTGTCTTATCGCCATGGGTGCCAGATTTTCCGACAGGGTTACGGGTAATGCAAGGAAATTTGCCAGAAATGCGCATATTATCCATATAGATATAGATCTTGCGGAGATAAATAAGAATATCCGGACGGACGCAAGTATAGTCGGGGATCTTAAGGAGATACTGAATAAGCTTAATCCCCTTGTGGAAAAGGGGGAGCATAAGGAGTGGCTTTCCCATATAAGGGAGCTTATGGAAAAATATCCCTTATCCTATGACAGAAATAAGCTTTCCTGTCCCTATGTGATAGAGAAGCTTGATAAGCTCACCAGGTCGGAGGCCATCATCGTGACCGACGTGGGACAGCATCAGATGTGGGCTGCCCAGTACTACCGCTTCAGATTCCCGAGACAGATAATAACCAGCGGAGGCTTAGGCACCATGGGATACGGCCTCGGAGCGGCCATCGGCGCAAAGGTCGGGTGCCCCGACAGGACAGTTATCAATATCGGCGGAGACGGGTGCTTCCGCATGAATATGAATGAGCTTGCGACCCTTAGCCGGAATAATATCAAGGTTATCGATATCATAATAAATAATTCTGTCCTCGGTATGGTAAGGCAGTGGCAGACACTTTTTTACGGAAAGAGATATTCGGAGACCGTGCTGACCGATAAGGTGGACTATGTGAAGGTCGCAGAGGGACTTGGCTGCACGGCCTTCAGGATCACTAAAAAAAGCGAGGTCGAGGAGGTACTGAAGAAGGCCTTGAAGGCAGAGGGACCTGTGGTAATTGACTGCGTTATAGAAAAGGACGACAGTGTCTACCCCATGGTTCCCCCCGGCAAGGCGATATCGGAAGTTTTTGATGAAAGTGACCTGTAGTCACTTGCGGAACCGCAAGTGACGTATGATGAAGCAGGCATTTTGGCATTCGGCTCCACGTGCGAAGCACGTATTTACATGAGCCGAATGCGGAATATCTATGAAGAACCCGAAGGGTTCGAATAGATATAAGTATTTGATGAGAGTGACCTGTAGTCGAAAGGTCCTTCGCTTCGCTCAGAATGCGCTCAGAATGACAAATGATGTGAAGAACCGAAAAAATCCGGTGGACGCTTGGAAATACTGAAATAAAATCACAGGAAGGAGAGCAGTAAAGTGGGAAGAGTTTATAATTTTTCGGCGGGACCCGCCATGATGCCTGAGGAGGTATTAAAGACCTGTGCGGAGGAAATGCTGGATTATCACGGATCCGGACAGTCCGTTATGGAGATGAGCCACCGTTCAAAGGTTTTTGAGGGCATAATATCCGAGGCGGAGAAGGACTTCAGGGAGCTTGTCGGTATCCCCGACAATTACAAGGTGCTCTTTTTGCAGGGCGGTGCCTGGACCCAGTTTTCCGCTATTCCCATGAACCTTATGAAGAACCGGAAGGCGGGCTACATAATAACCGGACAGTGGGCGAAAAAGGCCTGGGAGGAAGGAAAGAGATACGGAGACGCGGTAGCGCTCGCATCCAGCGCGGACAGGACCTTCAGCTATATACCGGATGTTTCGGATCTTCCGATAACCGATGATATGGACTATGTCTATATCTGTCAGAACAATACGATCTACGGCACCAGATATAAGGAGCTTCCGGATACGAAGGGAAGGGATCTTATAGCGGACGTTTCATCAATGTTCCTGTCCGAGCCCCACGACATCACGAAGTACGCTGTGCTCTACGGCGGAGTCCAGAAGAACGTGGGACCCGCGGGAATGTGCATAGTTGTCATAAGGGAGGATCTTATTACGGACGATACCCTGCCGGAAACCCCCACACTCCTTAAGTATAAGACACAGGCAGATGCGGGTTCGCTCTTCAATACCCCTCCCTGCTTTACGATCTATACCTGCGGTCTTGTATTCAAGTGGTTAAAGAAGCAGGGCGGTCTATCTGCAATGAAGGAAAAGAACGAGAGGAAGGCGAAGATCCTCTACGATTACCTTGACAGCTCGAAGATGTTCAAGGGCACAGTCGAAAAGGAATACCGCTCACTTATGAACGTTCCCTTTATTACCGGAGATGATGAGCTAAATAAAAAGTTCATTGCGGAGTCAACGGAGGCGGGCTTTGTCAATCTTAAAGGGCACCGCACGGTAGGAGGCATGAGGGCATCGATCTACAATGCAATGCCCGAGGAGGGCGTTTCGAGGCTTGTGGAGTTTATGGAAGATTTTGAAAAGAAGAACGGATAAGGGGAGAGAAGAATGTTTAAATATCATATGTTAAACCCCATTGCAGAGGTGGGTATAAAGGAATTCGACAATAATTACGTGTCCTGCGACGATTTTTCCGCGGCAGACTGCGTGCTGGTAAGAAGTGCGGATATGCATAAGCTTGACATACCGGACAATATCCTGGCGATCGCAAGGGCCGGAGCGGGAGTCAATAATATCCCTCTGGAGGAGTGCGCAAAAAGAGGCATAGTGGTCTTCAATACTCCCGGAGCAAACGCGAACGGCGTTAAGGAGCTGGTGCTCGCCGGAATGTTCTATGCCTCCAGAGGTATCTTCGAGGGAATGGAGTGGCTTGAAAGCGAGGGCTTAAACGACCCCAATGTGGCAAAGGCTGCGGAGAAGCAGAAAAAGAACTACGCCGGAACCGAGATAAACGGGAAGAAGCTCGGAGTCATCGGTCTCGGAGCGATCGGAGTAAAGGTTGCAAATTCCGCGGTAAATCTGGGCATGGAGGTTTTGGGCTACGATCCCTATATCTCGGTGGATGCGGCCTGGCATCTTTCCAGAGCCATAAAGCACGCGTTGAGCGTCGAGGAGATATATGCCAACTGCGATTATATCACGATCCATGTTCCGCTTATGGACAGCACAAGGCATATGATCGGCAAGGAGGCCATAAAGCTTATGAAGAACAATGCCATCCTCTTAAACTTCGCAAGGGATGAGCTGGTGGATGAAGAGGCTGTGGTCAGCGCCCTTAAGGTAGGCAAGCTCCGCCGCTATGTAACGGATTTCCCGAACCCGACGACTGTAGGTGCCGAGGGCTGTATCGTCATTCCCCATCTCGGAGCTTCGACAGAGGAGTCCGAGGATAACTGCGCGGTAATGGCGGTCAAGGAACTGATGGATTATATGGAGAACGGAAATATAAAGAATTCCGTTAATTTCCCGAAGATAGACATGGGTGTCTGCGAGACT
>JAFTEC010000009.1 GCA_017453865.1 Lachnospiraceae bacterium | reverse complement strand
TTACATGGAATTCTGAAGAGAGGGACATCCTTGTAACGTATGGATGGTCATCTGAGGGGACGGCGTGGAAAGCCCCCGAAGCTTCAAACGCTCCCGTTTATCGTGTATATAACCCGAACTCCGGTGAGCATCATTATACGACGAATGTGGGTGAAAAAGATTTTCTTGTGAGTCTCGGCTGGAAGAATGAAGGTATCGGATGGTATTCAGACGACAGCCAGGGTACGCCTGTGTACCGTCTCTACAATCCTAATGCGGCAGGTCAATACGAGGCCGGAGGACATCACTATACAAAAGACGTGAATGAGAAAAACAGCCTTATTGCTGCTGGATGGAGCGACGAGGGTATCGGCTGGTATGGAAGATGATTTCGCTCTAAAAAATAACACGCCCCTAACGGGATTTACGGGTATCGGTTCTGCCGGTACCCTTTTTTTACGTTTTCAAACTTCCTTCATCGATGGGAGCATAGTCAGGGTATGAAAATTCCGCTGCGGAAACTTAGGGGGGTTCTGCGGCGGTTGTTCATTTTTTTGGAAACTTGACCTCTTCACAATGGAGGAATCAAATAATAATAAAATAACCCTTTCGGGTGATGCGCTGTGAATGGGACTCGTGTATACTATCCTTGTAAAGCAGTAAAGTGTAATCCAAGCGAAGTATCCCAGCGCTGATCTGAATTGGTGGTGGCTCTCCTCGCCCGGAGCCGGTGCAAGGTTGGCAGCGGTCATGGAGGGAGATAACGGCAAGATTGATAATGATGGTGTCGATATCTATTATTCTACATTAGGTGTCCGTCCCGCGCTAAAGCTCAATCTTTCAGCTGTCACCTTCGAACCTTCAACTAAGACGTTTGAAACGGTCAATAGTGGGGCGTATTCCCGGTTTGTGAATACAACGAGGGACATTTAGATGACAGGGATGTTTAAAACGGAGGTATCAGAATGAAAAAGAAGAATAAGCATATCATAAAAGGAGTTATCGCTTTTATCATAACGTGCGTGATGACGGTCTGTATGCTGCCCGTTTTAACGGATACCGCACAGGCGGCAATTACCAAAACGGAAAGCAATACGCGTCTTGGCACCGGTGAGATTACCAATCCCGGAACCATCCGGGAGGATCATCCCGAGGATGCGGGTAAGTGGTGCTATGTGTATTACGGACATTATTTCTCCAGGCCTTTAAAATTCCGTGTATTGGATAAGGATGCCGCAGAATTCGGCGGCGAAACCATGCTTCTTGACTGTGATCAGATGATGATGGTACAGCGATTTGATGACGATTCCAACGTGTGGGACGGCAGCGAGATAAAAGCTTACCTCAACGGGGGCTTTCTCGCGACAACCTTTACTTCGACGGAGCAGGCTGCCATTGCCCAAAGCTTTAAAAGCCAGAGAATAAAGAGCATGGATGGAATAGAATGTATGGCTCTTTATGATTTTGTTCCCCTGACCGGAGAAAAGATCTTCCTGCTGGATGCCTTAGAAATAACAAACGAATATTACGGCTATCTGGATACCCACATCGTGGATGCCAGCAAGGTAAAGAGTACGACGACCACATCTCCGGCATGGTGGCTTAGATCTTCAAAACGTCATGACAGCACCCATGCCGGCGTCGTGGAAAAACAGGCTGGTTTTATGAGCTACAGGGAGTGCAGCGAATTAAGTTTTTCCGTAAGCCCCGCCCTGAATCTATCCCTTTCCTCCATTCTCTTCTCAACAAAGCTTTCCGACAATGAGTTTAAGCTTACGATCAAGGACGAAGCCATGTCCATCGCCGTATCTGATCTTGCAAGCAACGGGAATGAGATTACTGTTCCTTTCACGACAGGCGGAGGCGCAAACCGCATATCCGTGCTGATAACGGATAAGGCTTATAATGAGGCAGGCGCAGAGACCAAATATTACAGACCCCTAAGCATCGAAGAGGGAAGCGCCGGAGCTTCCGGGTACGGCGTTTTCACGCTGCCGGACACATACATCCCGTCCTCTGACAAAGTGTATATAATCGCTGAAAATACCAACTGGAATGATAAGTATACGGATTTTGCCTCCGAGCCTCTTCTTATTACGATCCCTGTGCAAGTGAATAAGACGGTAACCTTTGAATCCAACGGAGGAAGCGGGAGCATGGAAGAGCAGACGGTTCCCCGTGGCGTTTCCGTTGCCTTAAACGAAAACACCTTTACTAAGGAAGGCTTTACCTTCACCGAATGGAATACGGCGGCGGACGGAAGCGGCGTTTCCTATGCGGACCGGGGAAGGATCCGGATCTCGGAACCCGTCATCCTGTATGCGCAATGGAAAGCAAATTCATTTGATACCCTGCAGACCCTGATTGATGGAACTACTGACGGCGGCGTACTGACTTTGGGCGGGGATTACCTCGCGATCACCGGCGAATCGGGGCTTCGCATCCCCTCCGGCAAAGCCATCACCCTTGACCTGAACGGGCATACAATCGACCGGGGTTTAAAGGAGAAAGATGCAGCAGGTGACGGTTATGTGGTAAATAACGAGGGAAGTCTTATCTTGAAGGATACTGCGGGAGGCGGCAGACTCACCGGCGGCAACGCAGCGGGAAACGGCGGAGGAATCACAAACACCGGTACTCTGACTCTCGAAGGCGGCACGATAACGGAAAATACCGCATCCCGGGGCGGCGGCATCGTAAACAACGGCACCCTTATACTGGCAAATGGTTCCACCGTAAACATCACCGAAAACAACTGCGCTTCGGGAGAGGCCGGAAATGTCTTTCTGCCCTCCGGACACATTATTTATGTTGAAGGCATACCGTCAGACATCGCAAGGATCGGCATTTCAACCGAGGATGCGATGTCCGCTTCAGATCCGGTTGAGTTCACAGACGATTATGACAGCTGCGATGCGTCCTGTTTTACAAGCGATAAAGAGGGCCTTATGACCGTAAAAAGAGCCGGAGAGGGAGCAAAGCTGGCAGTTCCGCTTAAAGTCACATTTTACAGTAATGACGGAACGAACGCATCATGTGAGCAGGAGATTCCGGCAGGTGTAAAGACTGCCCTTAACGGAAAGACCTTCTCCCGGGAAAACCATATTTTTAAGGAATGGAACACAAAGGCGGACGGCGGCGGCAGCGGTTTTCCTGACAGGGAAAGGGTCGTGTTTACGGAAGATACCACGCTATATGCCCAGTGGGCTCAGTCCGGTTCCTTTGCCGAACTGCAGACGCTTATCAACAATACCGAAGCCGGCGGAACGCTTAAGCTGGAAAATGACTATGCGGCGCTTTCCGATGAAGGAGACCGTGTTTGGATTACTATCAATAAGAGTATCACCCTGGACTTAAACGGCCATACGATTGACAAGGCACAGCGTGGAGGCCGCGTGCTTTCTAACAGTTCAGACTTTACATTGACGGATACCTCAGAGAAAAAGAACGGAAGGATCACCGGAGGAAGTGTCTCAGGTATTACCAATAACGGAACATTCACCATGCTGGGGGGCTGTATCACCGGAAACTCTACCCCCAGTTACGGAGGCGGAGTGAATAATACAAAAGACGCTACATTTATTATGAAGGGCGGTTCGATCACGGATAATTATGCTGTATACGGCGGAGGCGGCGTGGGCAACGGAAAAGGAACAGACGGCAGCCACCGTTTTATCATGACAGGGGGCAGGATATCGGATAACTCCGCAGGATACGGAGGCGGTATATACGAAGCACGTTTTAGCATAGCGACCGGCGATTCCCCCATCATCATTGAGGGAAATACCGTAAGCAGCAGGGAGAATAACTATTACGTGAATGCTTATCTTCCTGACTATTATATTACTGTGGACAGTACGCCCGCATCAGGTTCAAGGATTGGCGTTACGATAGACGAAATAAATAAGGGCCGAACCTTTACGCATGACTATACCGGTACGGACACCTCCTTCTTTTTCAGTGATGACAGGACATATATGATCATGAAAGACGAGGACAAAAGCGCATGGCTTGCGTCCCGTTCCGTTATCACCTTTGACGGGAACGGGGGCACCGGCGCAATGGATAAAAAGACCGTTATCGCCGGGGTATCCTCCCCTCTTCCAGCAAACGCTTTCTCCCGTGCGGGCTTTGATTTCGCAGGCTGGAATACGAAGCCGGACGGCAGCGGAACGGCTTACGGGGCAGAGGCGGAGGTTTCGCTGGATAAAGACACCACCCTCTATGCCCAGTGGGCCGAGAAGGCCGGAGATAAGACGAGAACATCCGAGGGAAAAATCGGCTCGGGAGAAGTGTATGTGGAAACGTTCGTTGATGAGGATACACCGCAAAGCACGATAACCGGATTAACAGCGGAGCTTTGTGCATCCATTCTGACCAATGAGGAGAAGACAAGCGTTGAAAGCGGAGAAACACTGACTGTTTCGCTGGACATGAAGAACATTGACGACACCGTTTCAGATGATGATAAGATGAAGACCGAAGCCAAGGCAAAGGAAGCAGGCGGAGACGGCGCGAAGGTCGGAATGTACCTTGATATTTCGCTCTATAAAAAGATCGGAAGCAATACGGCTTCCCTGGTACATGAAACAAATGGGCATAAAGTGTCTGTGGTTCTTTCTGTACCGGAGGCTTTAAGAAATACGAACAGAAATATTACCAGAACCTTCTTTGTTATTCGGCTTCATGGGGACTTGGCGGAGAAGCTTAAGGAAAGCACGGATACGGAAATCCCCTTTGAATCCGATTGTTTCTCCACCTACGCGCTTGCGTACAGCGATAAGCAAAACGACAGTGACTCCGGTAACAATAGCGGCAGCAGCTCAGAGGGCGGCAACAGTTCCGAAGGCGGCGGTAATGGCTCCGGCAGCAGTGGCAGCAGCTCAGAGGGCGGCAACAGTTCCGAAGGCGGCGGTAACGGCTCCGGCAGCAGTGGCAGCTCCGGAGGTGGTGGTGGATCATCACCCTCCAAGCCTGACAATCCGACTCCCGGTCCAACACCTGATCCCACACCCGACCCGGAGTCCTACACGATCCCCGTGACAAACGAGACATCGGTTCAGGTAGAGACGGAAATTACGGATGGCAACGCTGTAGTTTCAGAAATTACCGCTAAGGATATTGAAAAGATCACAGAACCCAAGTCTGGTGAAGAGAAGCCTGTTGATACATTAACCATAGATCTTTCCGGAGCGAAGCAGGAAGTTAATTCTGTGGAGCTTTCAAAGACGACTGTGGAAAACATCGCAGATGCGGTATCTGATGATTCAAACAGCGTAGATACTGTCACGATACAGTTTAGCAACGCAATGGTTGAGTTGGACGCGAAGGCTCTTGAGAGCGTGTCAGAGCAGGCGAAGGGTGAAAAGGTTCAGCTCGTTGTGGATGAAAATGTTGGACAGGATAATCTTAATGCGAAGCAGAAAAAAGCTATCAGCCAATACGGATCAGCCACGGTATTTGAGGCATATTTTGAGTCAAACGGATCAAGGATTCATGATTTTGGTGGCGGAAAGGCAAGGATATCGGTCAGATACAGTCTGCTTCCGGGATTGCTTTCGCGCTTCCTTCATATGTTATACCTGAATCCCAATGGCACAACAGAGCACTTCCCTACTACTTATGATGGCGAGTGGGTGAGCGGAGAACTTGATCACTTCTCGGAATATGCCATAGTCTATGATGATTCCTATTCGGAGGAAGATGCTCCCAAAGACGAAGATCCTGACGTGGCGGTAGAGATGCACAGGCTCTACAATCCAAACTCCGGAGAGCATTTCTTCACCGGTAATGTTGTTGAGAAGGACTTCCTGATCACATTGGGCTGGAGCTATGAGGGCGTTGCCTGGTACGCGCCGGAATCTTCAAGTGTGCCGGTCTATCGCCTTTACAATCCCAATGCAGGTGACCATCATTATACGATGAATAAAGGCGAGAGGGATATCCTGATT
>JAFTEC010000120.1 GCA_017453865.1 Lachnospiraceae bacterium | reverse complement strand
TCTTCACCTTTGCATCCAGATCAAGATCCCGGACCGACCTGACTTCGGTCTTTTTCTTGTTTAACCTGACTTTCACATCAGAGGGACCCAGCTTTCTGGGATCTATGGTGTAGGTCAGTATCATTTTCTTTATCCCGCTCTTATAGACATCCGTCTTTTTCTTGAATTTGACAACGGCAGTCATTTCCCCGGCGTGTTTATTATCATCAAAAGAAATATTATAATCCCGGGTATTATAATAATATCTGCCATTAACTATTATTGAGCTTGTGCCGGGTCTTACCTTTACTCCGGAGTATTCGGCTATGGATCTCCTGCGGGTATCCGGCTCCAGAACCCCGTCGCCTGACGCAACAAGAGCAGTGATCTCATCATTGATGTTAAACTGAAGGACGTTATTGATATTTTCCCTGTCTCCCTTAAGTTTATCTGTCAGTTCCGCGATAACAGCATCTGTTGCCCCGCCATTTTTAAGATAATTTACTGCAGCGGCATGAAAATCCTCGCTTTTCAGTTCCTGACCGGAGTAGCTCCCCGCCATGGACTCGTATATCTCTTTAAGATAAACCTTTCTGGCATAATCATACTCTTCGGAATTGGAGTCATAATTATAGAAATTCTTATACGTCTTCAGGTAATCATCCGAGAGTTCCCTTGTGGATGCTCCCATAAGCGCTTCCAGCAGCGCACATAAAAATCCCGTCCGGTCCTTTCCCTCAGTGCAGTGGATGAGATAGGGGGCTTCATGACTTGACATGAATTTAACCGCCTCACATATGCCCTTTCTGAAATTATAACTGTCAAAATCATAATTAAGGCCAAGAGCCAGTACGTCACCCCTGTCATAAAGCTTTTTATAATATGTGTTTTTGCTCTCTTTAATATATTTTTCAGCCTGTTTTTTGTTATCAGACAGATTAATGACAGTATTAACCCCAGCCTTTTCCATACCCTTTGCGGCATATTCATTCCGGTTTATGGCATCATTTATTGGGCTGCTGCTTCTGAAGATCAGCCCGTCACCCATGGTACCTGCACTGACCATTCTGAAATTTGCGTACTTTTTACCGGAAGAAAAGTCATCCCTGTCATTACTCCGCTCCGGGTTACGCATATTGTACTGTTCAAGATATTTGCCCTTCTCATGAAGAAATACTCTTACCTTTACATTTGAACCGTTTTTCCCGTTTTCATCAAGCCAGGTAATACTGCCGTCATGCCCTACATTAGCTGAAAACAGCTCCTCATCCAGGGCAAAACTTCCCTTGGCAGTGGAAAGGGCTGCATTGGCACCGTCTGTAATGAGAGCGCATTCATCTGACTCAGAATCGGAATCATTGGTGAAATAAGGCATTTTCTCAGAATAATCATATTCATCGATCTTAACCTTAACCTCATCTCCTATATTAAAACCGGCATTACCAAGATCTTCCGAGGTAAGATTTAATATCACATCTCCTTCTTTACTGACCTTAAGTATCTTTGTGTCTAAATAGATACTGTCCTTCTCATAATCCTCATCTGCATATGAAACAGACTGAAGGCTTATTGAAAAGCTTATGAATACAGCCATAAATACTGAAATTGTTCTCTTTATCTTTAATATCATATTGCCTCCGAAATATGTCTTGCGGCTGCAAAGGCCGTGGACCATGCCAGCTGCAGATTAAATCCTCCGGTAAGTGAATCTATATCCAGTACTTCCCCGATAAAATAAAGCCCCCTTACCTTCTTTGACTCCATAGTGCCGGGATCTATATCACGGACCGAAACTCCGCCCTTTGTGATGACTGCTTCGTCAAAACCCCTGAGGCCGGAAATATCTATCTTAAAGTTCTTGATAAGTGCTGCAAATTCACGTCTTTCCTCCCGGGTTATCTCCGTACATTTCTTATCCGGCTGTATTCCGGATTTCTTCAGCATTACCGGAATGAGCTTGGACGGGAAAAGGGAAGAAAGTGAATTCTTAAAATCCTTATTCCTGTTATCTTCAAATATACGTATCAGTCTCTTATCCAGTTCATCCCCTGTAACAGCCGGCTTTAGATCGATGGAAAGCGTAAGGTGCTTTTCAAAAAAGGCAGGTTTTACAGAAGCAGAAGCCGTAAGTATAAGAGGTCCGCTCACACCAAAGTGGGTGAAAAGCATTTCCCCGAATCCGGAATACAGCTTTTTCTTTCCGTCACAAAGCAAGACAGAAACATTTCTCAGGGATAAGCCCTGAAGTTCCCTGCACTCCTTATCGTCTGAATTTAAAGGTACCAGGGATGGTGTCTGGTCAGTAACATCCATACCGGCAGAAACGGCAAATCTGTAACCATCACCTGTAGAGCCCGTAGAGGGATAGGATCTTCCTCCTGTAGCAACGATGACATTGGAAGCATATAGCTTTTCTCCGCCTGAAAGCATCACACCTTTTATTTCCGGGTTCCCGCTCCCCTTTATTATTATACGTGACACATTGGAATTATGGCAGATATTGCCGTTTAACCGTCTGATCTCATTTTCAAGAGACCGGATAACGTCTGAAGAATGGTCAGATTCCGGGAAAACACGGTTTCCCCGTTCAACCTTGGTGGCAAGCTTCAGCGAATTAAAAAAAGCCACGGTATCAGACGCGGTAAAGCCGTAAAGCGCTGAATACATGAATTTTCTGTTAGACTGTATATTATTGAAGTGCTCCTCAACATCAGAAAGGTTTGTGATATTGCACCTGCCCTTTCCGGTGATGAAAAGTTTTTTCCCGCACTTCTCGTTTTTTTCAAGAAGAGTGACGTTTATCCCCTTCTTAAGGAGATGCACGGCACACATCATGCCGGAAGCACCGGCGCCGATAATGATCACATTATTCATATCGTTTTATTCCGGGGTATCAGACGTTTTTACCGTATTTAGTAACCGGATACTCCCGGATCTTATTTTCATCGATGAAATTGATCTCGTCCGAATTATAAACCTGATACTCTTCCCAGGTGTCTTCAAGGAGCTTCATATGTTCCACCACTTCATCCGTCTTCTTCATACTGAGCTGCACCACAAGTGCATTGATAAGGGAAAGCGGCGCCACAAGTGAATCCACAAGGGAGATATTATCACTCTTTGCCAGAAGATTACAGGAAGAATAAAGCGTCATCGGGGACCGGCTGCTGTCTGTAATTGTTATAAGATGGGCGCTCCTTGTATTCGCAAATTCCAGAGCCTTTAAAGTACGCATGGAATAGCGCGGAAAATCTATGCCGATAAGGACATCATTCTCATTTATCCTTATTATCTGCTCAAAAACCTCTGTTAAACTGTTGGTGGAAATAAGGTGAACCTTACCGAACATCACATTCAGATAGAAAGAAAGGAAGCCCGCCAGAGGCGCACATCCCCTTATCCCGATAACATAGATATTTTCTGCATTTATTATGGTGTCAACGGCCATCTCAAAGGCCTTTGTATTCACCTTTGACATAGTGTCCGAGATCCTGTCAATATCAGACTGGAGAACAGAATTGATGATCTCAGAATCGCTGCAGTGACCGTAAGCCTCTCCCATCCGGTCAATGCGGTTTAATTTATGCCTCACCACATCGGATAAGGCATCCTGGAATTCGGGAAAGCCCTCAAATCCGACCTTGGAAGCAAATCTTACAACAGTTGATTCGCTGACCCCCACCATTTTGCCAAGCTTGGCTGCGGTAAGGAAAGCCGCCTCATCCGTATTATCCGTAATAAACCTGACCAGTGCCTTCTGACCCTTGGAGAGTTTTGGAAAATCCTCGTTTAAGTGGGCTATAAGTCCCTTTTTATTCTCCATATATCTTTCCAAACATATCCTCCAGAAGATTTACCGTTTCTTTTTCGGATATGTCGAATTCATTCCTTATCATCATACAGGCGGTTCCATGAATCACCAGCCATATCTTCATAAACACAGACTCATAATCCTTTGGCTCCAGACCCTTGATCCTTTTAAGCTCGTTGATAACGTAGTTCTTTGAACCCCCGTTAACAAGATCATAGCTGCTCTTTCCCAGATTATTATCCTTAAGGAAAAGCAGTCTGAAAAGATTGGCCTCATTTTTTGCAAAAGAAATATACGTCATCCCGAAATTAACAAAGGGCATAACTGAGAAATTGCTGTCCAGCTCAAAATAGCCCCCGAAATAATCGGCGCATCTTAAAAAAAGGTCATTCTCCATCTCGCCCATATTTCTGTATATCCTGAATATAGGCTGTGTGCTGCATCCGGCCTTAACTGCGAGATGCCTTGCGGATAACTCTTCCTCCCCTTTTTCTCTCACAAGGTCAAATGCTGCTTCAATGAGCATCTCCTTGGTAACGCTCTGCTTCCTTGGCATAGTACCCTCCCGGTTATTGATATCTTGAAACTTCTACCCTCATAGAATCCAAGAATAATATATTGTGAAAACATCTGATATTTTATATTATGTGACAGTCAATATCAAGTGTTTTTTACAAAATTATTACAAAAATTATAAGAAAAAATACCACATCCCTCTGTAAAAGAAGGATGTGGCTTATTTTTCATAGATCACCGGATATTCGGTCAGCAGCTTAACACACGGTCATACCGGATAAGCTCCGTTCTCTTTATCGGCTTTAGCGAGATCCACACCCTCCTGCTGTGCCTTTCTGTACTTGAAGTAGTCCATGGCAACCTGAGGGAAAAGAGCATATGAGAGTACATCCTCATCCTGCTGTATCCACTGTTTGATCTCCTCCCTGTATCCGGGAAGCTGAGGTTCAAGGTGATCCGCAGGACGGTCGGTTATAGGCGTCTCTCCGGGAATGATCTTGGCCACAACCTCGGGATTCATAGGCTTAACTGTCTGTCCGTACATTCCACGGCAGAGATCCTTTGTCTGAGCTGTGGAAACCTTGTATCTCTCACCCATAAGCACATTCATAACAGCCTGGGTTCCCACTATCTGTGAAGAAGGAGTAACAAGAGGGGGTTCACCCAGATCCTTACGTACCCTGGGCACTTCCTCCAGAACCTCAGTAAGCTTATCTTCCTTACCCTGCTCTCCCAGCTGCTTTATCATATTTGAAAGCATACCGCCGGGTACCTGATACCTTAAGGTATTGATATTTACACCCATTACCTTGGGATTTAAGAGTCCGCTCTTTAAGCACTCTTCCCTGTAAGGCTCGAAGTATTTGCCGACCTCGATAAGCTTCTCAAGATCAAGACCTGTATCGTATCCGCTGCTGTCAAGCGCCTTGGCCATAACCTCGGTAGCAGGCTGGCTGGTTCCCATAGAGAGAGGAGAAGCAGCGCAGTCGATCACGTCAACCCCGGCCTCTACTGCCTTCAAATAGGTCATGGAAGCCATGCCTGAGGTGTAGTGGGTATGAAGCTGGATAGGAAGGCTTGAGCCCTTCTTCAGCGCGGTAACAAGGTCGTAGGCTGCTCCGGGAAGGAGAAGGCCTGCCATATCCTTTATACAGATGGAATCGGCTCCCATCTCCTCTATCCTTCTTGCCACATTCTCCCAGTATTCAAGGGTATATGCGTCTCCGAGTGTATATGAGAGCGCGATCTGTGCATGTCCGTTTTCCTTCTTTGTTGCCTTAACACAGGTCTCGAGGTTTCTTAAATCATTTAAGCAGTCAAAGATACGGATAACGTCAATTCCGTTTGCAATCGACTTCTGGACAAAGTATTCAACCACATCATCCGCATAGTGGCTGTAGCCCAGGATATTCTGGCCGCGGAAAAGCATCTGCAGCCTCTGATGGGGAAGTCCCTTTCTTATCTTTCTGAGTCTCTCCCAGGGATCCTCCTTCAAAAAACGAAGGCAGGAATCAAAGGTGGCTCCGCCCCAGCACTCTACTGAATTGTAGCCTATCTGATCCATTGTGCCGAGAATGGGAAGCATCTCTTCTACCGGCATTCTGGTAGCGATAAGTGACTGGTGGGCATCCCTCAGGATCGTTTCGGTGATACCGACTTTCTTTTTATTTGTATCAGACATTATTATTCCTCCTGATAATTTCAAAACATTCCCTACAGTGCTTGCCCTCGGCTCCGTAGCCTTCGGGCAATCCTGCTTCGCAGGACACGTTTCCTTACGGAAACGTGGCAGGTCGTTCCGGATTTCGCCTGATGCGAAATTTCAATTTTCTCAAACTTTACAACCAACATCAGATTTGCTTCGGCAAATCTGATGTCGCCGTGACTCGATCCCTTCGGGATCAAGTCAGACTCCAAAAACAGCCATAAATGTACCGGCCACGACCGCAGTACCCACAACGCCTGCAACATTAGGACCCATAGCATGCATCAGCAGGAAGTTTGTGGGATCGGATTCCGCCCCGACCTTCTGTGAAACACGGGCAGCCATAGGCACCGCCGAAACCCCGGCGGATCCGATCAGGGGATTTATCTTCTTTCCGGTGGCATAGCACATGATCTTTCCTACTATCGCTCCGGCCGCAGTTCCGAATGAGAATGCAATGAGACCGAGGATAACGATCTTTATTGTGGTCACATTGAGGAAGGCCTCCGCACTTGTGGTAGCTCCCACGGAGGTTCCCAGCATGATCACGACTATGTACATCATCGCATTGGAAGCCGTCTCCTGAAGCTGGCGTACCACGCCGCACTCACGGAAAAGGTTTCCGAGCATCAGCATGCCGATAAGAGGCGCTGTCGTGGGAAGTATCAAGGCTACTATGATCGTAACGATTATGGGGAAGAGCACCTTTTCAAGCTTTGATACGGGACGGAGCTGCTCCATCTTTATCTTTCTCTCTTCCTCGGTTGTAAGAAGCTTCATAATCGGAGGCTGGATAATTGGAACCAGCGACATATATGAATATGCGGCTACCGCAATGGGTCCGAGTATCGCACTCTGTCCAAGCCTTGTGGCAAGGAAGATGGAGGTCGGACCGTCCGCTCCTCCGATGATGGAGATCGCAGCAGCCTCCTTATCATTGAAGCCAAGGGCAATGGCACCGAAATATGCGGTAAAGATACCGAACTGTGCCGCAGCGCCCAGAACGAAGCTCTTCGGATTCGCAATAAGGGGTCCGAAGTCCGTCATGGCTCCGACACCCATGAATATAAGGCAGGGAAGGATAGCCCATTCATCCAGCTTGAAGAAGTAGTACAAAAGACCGCCTTCCTGCATTATGTCAGGATAAATATTAACGAGCAGCATCCCGAATGAGATCGGCACAAGGAGCAGCGGCTCAAAGCCCTTTACGATGGCAAGGTACATGAAAATGAGTGCAACCACGATCATTGCCACATTTCCTGCCGTCATATTGGAAAATGCCGACTGGGACGCCAGATTCGCCAATGTATTAGCAATATATTCCATTTACCGGCTCTCCTTTACTTAAGCGTTGCGAGAACAGTACCGTTTTCACAGGGATCTCCCACGGAAACATTTATGGAAGCCACCGTACCTGCTTCGGGTGCGACGCAGCCGATCTCCATCTTCATAGCCTCGATGGTGATGACGGTCTCGCCCTTCTTTACCTGATCGCCCACATTCTTGTCAAGCTTGAATACCTTTCCTGCGGCTCCGGCCGTTACCTGAATGGATCCGGCTCCTGCTGCGGGCGCGGGTGCCGCTGCGGGCGCGGGTGCTGCTACGGGCGCGGGTGCTGCCGCCGCTGCGGGTGCTGCTGCTGCGCTTCCGCCCTTTTCATCAACTGTAACGTCATAGCTTGTACCGTTAACGGTAATCGTATAATTTTTCATCTTGTATATCTCCTTTTTCTTTTAACGTCTCCTGAGTGAACGCACTATAAAGGTATCCGGTGAAACAGCTGCCCCTGTCCTCTCGCTTTCATAAGCTGCTATGGCAGCAGATATAACCGCTATCAGCGCATTGTCATCAGCCGGAGCAGCCGCGTTCTGTTTTCTGCTCTGTTCTTCTCTTTCCGCTATCTGGGCGGCAGCATTTATTGCCGCATTCTCCGCCTCGGATCTTGCCTTGGTCTTTTTGTTCTCCATATTCTGGACAACCGTACCCATGATCCAGATCACAATGCTTATGAAGATAAGCAGGCAGAAGGTGGTACCCATACCGAGAACGGTGTTAAGCGCCGCATTTACGATCTTCTCATTGAAGGTCCTGTCAACATTTATGACCGCGCTCGTGATGGTTCCGCCCTTCGTCATTATAATCTCCGCGGTAGCGGTACGGGGAGAGCCGTCCTGAAAGGTCTTTGTACCGGTAAGAGTGACATCACAGGTTATGGCATCATCTCCCGCGGTTATGATCACATCATCGGCAACGGAAACGACCTCTCCGAGGTCTCCGTTTACAGCCTCACGGTAGGACAGATACCCGTCCTTAAATGCAGAGCCCTTGATCGGAAGCCCGTTGCTCTTTATCCAGGCTTCAAATTCCTCAAGCTCCTCATCCTCTGCTTCCGCAAGCTGGGATATTCCGAGCTCTTCCGCATGCTGCATAACGGCTACTGCGTTCTTTGTATTCTTTTCAACGGTATCCGCATCATAGTCTGCCACATTCCGGCTACCTCCGCAGGCCGTCATTGAAAGGATCAGGAACAGCAAAGTCACGAGGAGAACAGGTCTTTTAATGATCTTTTTCATAAAATCTCTCCTTTATCAGATGGTGCTGTGTTTCCTGTCCGGTGAAATGTCGCTCTTTCCGTATAACATTTCAAATGCGCCTATAACGTATTTCCTGGTTTCCTGAGGGTCGATAACGGTATCCACATAGCCTCTTGCGGCTGCGCTTACCACACTGCCCTGCTTCTCTTCGTATTCCCTTGCCTTTTCGCTTATTACCGCTTCGCTTTCGCCCTCACAGAGGATCTCGGCGGCATGGCGTGCATCCATTGCTCCAACCTTGGCGCTGTTCCAGGCATAAACATAATCGGCACCGACAGCCTTGCTGTTCATTATCACCGCAGCGGAACCGTAAGCTTCTCCGACTATCACATTGACCTTCGGAACCTCTGCTCCCGCAAAGGCACGTACAAGCTTCGCAGCAGCACGGGCTCCCATCTTCTCGGTATGCTCGCAGGTGCAGAAGCCCTTCACATTGGTAAGCGTAAGGATCGGGATATTAAAGGCATCGCAGAAATCCACCATCTTCAAAGCCTTTCTCATACCGCAGAGACCGAGTTTATTGTCGATCTTAAGCTCCTTGTCGGAAAGGGACTTTTTCCTGTTTCCGATAACGCCTACCGTGGCACCGTTAAGACGGATGAAGCCGATATTAACATTCCTTCCGCTCTCACTCTTAAGCTCAAAGAATCTGCCGTCGTCGGCAATACGTAAGAGGATCTCATACGCATCATCCGCACATCCTGAGAGGTCCGCCGATATCCTGTTCAGGTCGTCGCTTCCCTCTTCCAGCATAGCCTCATCATCGCAGTTATCGGGAAGGAAGGAAAGAAGCTCCCTAAGCTTTGCAAAAAGCTCATTACCCTCTGCGCATACATCTACAACACCGGCCTCCGACTTATATGCGGCACCGGAGGTATCGCACTTATCCTCATAATTTCCCTTCACTGCGTTGGGGGAATTAAGGAAAAGCTTGCCGTTCTTTTCCATAAATACGAAATCGGAAAGCTCGGCTATAACGGACATTCCGCCGCCTGCGTTTCCGAAAACGGCGCTGATCTGCGGGATCACTCCCGAAGCCTTCGCCATGATCTTCATGATCCTTCCGAGGGAATTCAGCGCATCCGTGGACTCGCTTATCCTTAAGCCTGTGGAATCAAGAAGACCAATAACGGGATAACCCGTCTTCATTGCAAGGCGGTAGATATTCACGATCTTCCGCGCATGCATTTCGCCTACAGAGCCGCCGAGGCTCTTCGCGTCCTGGCTGTAGACATAAACAAGCCTTCCGTCAACCGTTCCGTAGCCGGTTATCACACCGTCCCCCGGAGCGTCTGAAGGCTTTTCATTAAAATCAGTGCTGCGGGCCAGAACCTGAGCGCCGACTTCAACGAAGCTGTTCTCGTCCAGAAGAGATAAGATCCTCTGTCCGGCTGAGCTGTTAGTGAGATTGCTCATACTCTATATCCTCCGTATATAAATTGAGATTATAATAAAGAAATACCCCGGGAAAGAAAAATTTCCCGAAGCAATTTCAAATTGCACTCGTTTGTGATTATATCACAGCCATTTGTAAATAGGTAGTCTGAATTTTCATTTTAAGAAATGAAATTTGGATGAAATTCGGAATCAGATCCCGACACTTATCGGATTATCCGGACTGTCGCCTGCAGCGCCCTCCATTATCTCCCTTTCCTCCATTTCCTTCCTGGCCTCTATCTCCGCTTCCTCCCGGAAGTCCTCCATTCTTTCCTCGTTGAGCTCGGGAAGGTCGCTTAAGCTCTTTACCCCGAAGGAACGCAGGAACTCATCCGTGGTCCCGAAAAGCAGGGGACGTCCCGGCGCGTTCAACCTCCCAAGCTCCTGCACGAGATCATATTCAAGGAGCTTGTCTATGGAATGGGCGCAGCTCACGCCTCTTATATGCTCGATCTGAAGCCTGGTCACAGGCTGCTTGTAGGCTATGATGGAAAGGGTCTCAAGAGCCGAATCCGACAGGGAATACTGCTTCTTTGCCCGGGCAACCTTTATGAGATAATCATAGAATTCGGTCTTTGTACAGAGCTGAAGGGCATTATTGATGCGGATCAGCATAACACCGCTGTCCTCCCTGCCATACCTTTCTTCAAGCTTTTCCGCCGCAGCAAGGATCTCTTCCCCGGTAACCTCCGCCACCTCCGCAAGCTTTTTTATCTCAACCTGTTTTCCAAGGGTAAACAGTACGGCCTCTATGACCGCCTGCAGTTTTTTCAGGTCCATATCATTATCTCCCCGCCGTCCTCCTCCTGGACGGCCTTCCAGTTATTGCTCCTCACAAGCTCCAGCACCGCAAGGAAGGTGACGACCATCTGCAGCTTTCCCTTAAACATTTCCATAAGATCATTAAAGGAAAACTTATCACGCTCCGCCGCATATTCAAGAAGCTCCCCTGTCCGCTTTTCGAGACTCACCTCTTCCTTTTCTATCTTTCCGAATTTGGATCTTATCGGATCCTTCCTGTCCTCCTGCCTCTTCATGGTCTCCTTGAAGATCTTCTCAAGATCCTGTAAGGAAATCCCTTTTAAGAGCTCATCATAGTCCACAGGCTCCTCATAGGACAGGAGCTCCTCCGGCATGGTATTCTCCTTGAAAAGGGATCTTCCCGCATCCTTTTCCATAAATTTAAGCTCCTGGGACATATACTTATATATCTTATACTCCAGAAGCTGCCGGACAAGCTCGGACCTCGGATCCTCCTCCTCGCCCTCTTCATTCACCTCTCTAGGGAGCAGCATCCTGCACTTGATGTCAAGGAGCGTCGCGGCCATCACAAGGAATTCGCTTATGTTATCGGGATCCGAATCCCTCATACCGTTGATGTAATCCATATACTGTGAGGTGATTAAAGAGATCGGTATATCGTAAATATCTATTTTGTTTTTGTCTATTAAATGCAAAAGAAGATCCAGCGGACCCTCAAAGGCTTCAAGCTTTACTTCGACTGCCATTTTTTGACCTTATGCCGCAGGCATCAGTTTCCTGCTTATTTCTGCCTCTTAATGTAAGCTTTATTATTTCCGGCGGGTTATTTATCCTGATATTAAAGGTATGGCTTCCCGCTCCGCGGCTTACTATCATCTTTACACCGTTTTTTTCATACAGTCCCGCGTCGTATTTCGGGAAAAACCTGTAGGCAGGGCTTATAAGCCCTCCAAGCTTCGGGAGCCTTACAAGCCCCCCGTGGACATGCCCCGACAAAACGAGATCCGGCCTCCACCCGGTATATTCCGGGAAATGATCCGGATCGTGGGCTAAAAGTATATTGAAGCGCCTTCTGTCCGGCTTACCGAGAAGACAGTCAAGCATCCCGGACGGCACGCTTCTCTTTATGACCCTTCTGTAATAGTCATGATTCAGGTCAAGAGAATAGACGGAGATATGCTCTCCGATGTTGTCCCTTGTATTTCTTTTTAGCTCGACACCCGCCTTAAGAAGCCCCTTCTTAAAAAGCACCATCTGTCGGGTATACTTTATCCTTTCAAAGAGCTTTCTCTCATGGTTTCCCGGGGAAAAAATGATCTCCGGATATCTGTCATGCAGTCTTTTTAAGAAAAGCAGAGTCCTTCGGGGATCCGCCTTCGGATAGGCCGAGATAAGATCGCCCGGGATAAGCACGGCCTCGGGGTCAATTTCTTCCATAGCCGAGAGAAGAAGGGCGTTATCCTTACCGAAGCTGCATTCATGGAGATCGGAGAACACCGCAAAGCGATGCTCCTCTCCTTCTATAAGCTTCTCTGTTTCTATTATGTATTCCGTAATAACCGGAGGCTTGTCAAAGCGGAAGCTGTTACTCAATCGAACCTTACCTCTATGTCAAAATCGTCGTCCTCCGGGACAGTGATGTCAAAATCATCATCGATGCCGATATCGATATCAAAGTCCATAAGCTTCATTTCTTCACTCTCTGCCCTGGATGATACGATTTCCGTTTTTCCCTTTCCGGTTCTGTGCAGCACAAAATCCTCCGGGAGCACTCCAAGGGCAGTCTGCCTCTTAAGCTGAGTGCCGGAGGATCCTTTGGCAGTAGGTTTATTCCCGTTAATGCCTTTATCCATTGCACTCAATCTTTTTTCCCGAACATCCCTTCAACATTGAAGCCGAGGATCGTTGTCCGGAAGCCGTTATAGATCTCATCATATCCGGCGGCCCTTATGGTCTCCTTAGGGAAGACCGCATTCCATTTTTCGGAAATGATGTCTGTGAACAGCTTGGAATCCTCCTCCGAGGGATTCTTCATAAGGGCCGGCAGCACATAGAAAACCATCATACACTGCATATCCACGATCGTCGTAGATTTCTTAAAGAATATGACGCTGTCGTACCTCTGCTTCGCATAGGAAACAAGGTGGTCCGCCGCGCTCTTCATCTCCTCCTCCTTTTTGTCGGAAGCATACATCTTTATTATCTCCTCGTGTATATCGGAGGTCTCGCGTCTGTATTCGAGAAAGAAATTCTCATAGCGGCTCTTTCTGAAATTCTTCATGGCTATGCTGCTGTCCAGCACATCCAATAGCTTATAAATATTGTTGTCAAGTACTTCAGACATCAGTGTTCCTTTCGGTTTATTTTTGCTCGCAAGATCTAATCAACGAAGACTTATTTCATAAGTCTTCCATGACTCGCAAAAACAGGTTTATTTTTGCTCGTTGGATAACGAAGACTTACATTATAAGTCTTCGTTATCCACGTTGTGGTATACATTCTGGACGTCGTCCTCTTCGTCGAGGAGATCCAGGATCCGCTGCAGCTTCTTTAAGCTTTCCTGGTCGCTTATCTCCACATAGTTCTGGGGTATCTTCGTGACCTCTGCGGAAGCCGTGACTATCTTATTCTCATCAAGAGCCTTTTTTACATCCTCAAAGGCCTCGGGGCTTGTCAGTATCTCGAAGCTGTCATCCTCTTCATTAAAGTCGTCTGCCCCTGCATCCAGTGCGGTCATCATAAGATCATCCGCACTCATTTCACACTCTTCCTTGTCGATTATTATCTGTCCCTTGTCGTCAAACATGAAGGAAACGCAGCCCGGGGTTCCAAGATTTCCGCCGCCCTTTGTGAAGGCCGCCCTCACATTTGCTGCCGTGCGGTTCTTATTGTCGGTCAGGCAGTCCACGATTATGGCTGTTCCCGCAGGACCGTAGCCCTCGTAGGTGCAGTATTCGTAATTCACGTTTGCGCCCTCGCCGGATGCCTTTTTTATACCTCTTTCTATGGTGTCGTTCGGCATATTATTTGCCTTTGCCTTGCTGATGACCTGGGCAAGCTTGAAATTATTGGCGGGATCCGGTCCGCCCTCATGAACGGCCACTGCGATCTCGCGACCTATAATGGTGAAGATCTTTCCCTTCGCCGCATCATTCTTTTCCTTCTTATGCTTGATGTTTGCAAATTTTGAATGTCCTGACATTATTAAACTCCTTTCTTCGTTACCCTCACGGTCTTCACTATCCGCCCCTTCACATAGGCGATGCGGAAGCGCCAGCCCCCGAATTCGGTCTCAAAATCCTCGCCGCTCTTCGGGATGTGCTTCAGTCTGTCGGTCATAAAGCCGTTCAGGGTCTCATATCCCTCATCCGGAAATTCTATGTGAAGCTTCTCACCGAGCTCACTTAAGGGTGTGAGCCCGTCGCAGATAAAGCTGTCATCCCCCTGGGAACGGATCATCACCTCGTCTTCATCGAATTCGTCAAGGATATTCCCCACTATCTCCTCAAGGATATCCTCCATGCAGACTATACCTGCGGTCTGACCGTATTCGTCAACCACGATGACCATATGTATCTTCTTCTGCTGCATGGATTTGAAGAGAAGATCGATCTTACGGGTCTCGGGGATAAAGTGAGCTTCCTTTATTATGCTTTCAAGCTCCTTTAGGCTTTTTCCCCTGTTCTCGCTCCTGACATTGGCCTTCATCACATCCTTGAAATGGATGATGCCGATGATATTGTCGATATTATCCTCAAAAACCGGATAGCGGGAATTCTTCCCGTCCAGCATAAAGTCCACCGCGTTTTCCAGGGTCTCATTGCAGTCGATGCTTAAAATATTCTCCCTGTGGGTCATTATATCGTGGGCTTCCTTATCTCCGAATTCGAAGATATTATTTATCATGAGGGCTTCCGAAGAATCGAGCACTCCCTGGCTGTGGCCCTCATTAACCATGGAGATTATCTCGTCCTCATTGACATTATCCTTTTTGATAAGGTTTTTTAATATATTCATGCTTTTCAGGCAAAGGGATGCCTCTCCGAAACGATCTCCCCGCGTTTAAGGTAGAGCCTCGGGATCCTTTTCCCGAGATCGCAGGTAAATTCATAATTAAACCTGCCGCTCAAGCGCCCCAGCTCTTCGGCACTGATATAACAATCGCCGTCCGAGCCTATAAGGATAACGCTGTCTCCCTCTGCGGCCTCCGGGATATTTGTCACATCCACCATAAACTGGTCCATGCATATCCTTCCGAGTATCGGCGCATATCTTCCGTGGATCAGAACATAGCCGCGGTTTGAAAGGCTCCTCGGATAACCGTCACCGTATCCCACGGGGATGGTGGCGACCCGCCTCTCGTTTATCGCAACATATGTTCCGCCGTAGCTGACCTCGTCCCCCGGCGCAATAGTCTTAATATATACGATATGGCTTTTCAGTTCAAGTACGTTTCTGATCTCCGAACGCCTTAATGGCACTTCGTCACTTGGCCACATTCCGTACATGGTGATACCCACACGGACGAGATCCATATTTGCTTCGGGGTAAAGAATGATCCCCGCCGAATTGGAGCAGTGCTTATAACGGAAAAATACCCCTTCATCCTCACAGAGAAAAATGAAATCCCTGAAAAGGCCGATCTGGCGCTCCGTGGTTCTTGCGGCAGGCTCATCCGCCTTTGCAAAGTGGGTAAATATCCCTTCGCTCACCACGTTGGGAAGAGTCATCATATAACGCACATCCTTTAAGGAGGAATCGTCGCACTTTACCCCTATCCGGTTCATTCCGGTATCCACGGCGAGATGGAAGTAAACGTTTTTTTCCTGCTTCACAGCCTCTCTTGACAGGGCCTCCGCCTGATCCCTCTTAAATACCGCAGGACGTATCTCATATTTCACGATATCCTCATAGGACTCGGGAAAGGTAAAGCCTAAAAGGATTATAGGCTTTTTTATCCCCTGCTCCCGTAGGGAAAATGCCTCCTCCGCCGTCGCCACCGCGAATCCGAAGATATATTCCTCATCCTCTGTTTCACGGGCGATCTCATAAGCGCCGTGGCCGTAAGCGTCCGACTTTATAACGGCGATCATCCTGGAGCCCGGTCTCATTTTTTTATATAGCTCTGTCAGATTGTTGTGCACCGCATCCAGATCGATGTACGCGGCCACCCGTTCATGATATTTCATTGTTTTCAATAAGATCTTTTACCCAATATTCTCGATAATATCCGTCGCGGTCATCCCGTGGGCGCCACGCTCTTTCATAGCCCTGTCCCCGGCCCTGCCGTGGAGCGCAACCCCCAGAGCCGCGGCCCTCTCGGTATCCACACCCTGACCTATGAGGGAAGCGATGATACCCGTAAGCACATCCCCGCTGCCCGCCGTCGCCATTCCATTATTCCCGTTAAGGTTTATCACAATGTCCTTATTGCTGAAAGCAGTAACGGTACGGGAGTCCTTTAATACGACGCTTAAATGGTAGCCCGAAGCAAAGTCAGACGCAATATCCATGATATGGGTCTTGACCTCCCTTACCGGGATCCCCGTAAGCCTTGACATTTCCATTAAATGCGGGGTGATCACGGTTTCAGCTGAAACTCCCGACAGAAGCTCGGTATTATTTGAAATGATATTCAGCGCATCGGCATCAAGTACAAGTGGGCGGCTCCCCGCATTATCAAGTATTGCCTTAAGTAGCCTTTCCGAATCCGTGTCCGTGCCGATCCCGGGGCCTGCCGCGATGACGCTGCTCCAGGAAACAGCCTCCTTCACTATGTCTTCGATATTCTTAGCGACACTGTCAAAGAGCGAGGTCTGGCCGCTCTTCTCCCCGCTGAAGCTGCTTTCATCATAGGTGGTGACGAGTGCTTCCGGCAGCGTGGTCTGTATACTTATCCTGTTTTTTTCATGGGTAAGCACCATAACCATACCGCAGCCGGTCCTTAGAGCCGCTTTAGCCGAGAGGATCGCTGCCCCCGCTATCCTTTCGCTTCCCGCTGCGATCAGGACCTTCCCGTAGCTTCCCTTGTTTGAGTCCGCCTTTCTATCCGGGAGACGTATCTCTCTGTCCTCGAGACAGGATATCCTGGGTCTTTGTTTTAATGACTTTTCGGTGATGCCTATATTTCCCTCGATAAGCTCCCCATTATAAAGAGCCCCGGGGAAAAGCACATTCCCTGGCTTTAAGAAGCCGCAGGACACCGTTTCATCCGCATGAACCGCAACTCCCTGCACTAAAGCACTGTCCGCGTCTATGCCGCTTGGGATGTCTATGGAAATAACAAAGGCACCCTGCTTTTTCCCGTCATTTATCCTTTCGATGATCCCGGCAAATTCTCCCTCAACCTTCCTTGAAAGGGAGATCCCGAAGACCGCATCCACTATGACATCATGGTCAATAACCGGAATCGATCCGAAGAATACGGCGTCCTCCTTTAATGCCCTTACAGACAGATACTGCTCCCTTTCAAGAGGAGACATTTTTTCCTCCTGTCCGACAAACAGGAATTCCACGAAAATATCCCTTTCCATAAGGATACGCCCGCAGGCAAAGCCGTCTCCGCCGTTATTTCCGGGGCCGCAGGCGATAAGCACCTTTTTCCCGTAAGGCTTCTTTCCCGAAATATCATCGAGCCTCTTTATGACCCGTCCGGCGGTAAGGAGCGCTGCTCTTTCCATTAAAACAGCAGACGGAACATGCAGTTCCATGGCTGTACGGCTGTCGGCGTCTCTCATTTCATCTCTGCTAAGGATAAAGCTCATATCATTCTCCGGGCTTCTTTTCTTCCTTTTTCCCGGCTTCCCTTTCCCTTTCTTCCCTGATGGCCTCTCTCTTCGCAAGGAGGGCCTGGCGGGTTCCCTCTATGTCATAATCGATATCAAAGATATCAAGGACATCCGGACCGAAGATTCCCTGCATAAAGGTATAGAGCTGCACGTTGACAAGCTCCATATGCTGCTTCCTGAGGATATTTCTCTTAAGCTCCATACGCATGGTCTTTATCCAGCCGCCGATCTCTTCAATATCCTTTGTATTGCTCTTTATAAGGTTGTAGCTCTCTCTCATGGTTAAGAGCATAAGCTCCGTATTCGCTTCGGCTATCTCCTTCGGAAGATCCAGAAGCTCATCATTATAAGCGTCCACTTTTTCATTTATCTCATCTATAAGGCGCTTACTCTCATCAAGCTTTTTCTTGGCGCTGCTCCCTGCGGCCGACCTTTCGGCACCCTCCATATTGCTGACTATCTCATCCATGAGATTATTCTTTATTTTTTTTAGGTCCTTAAGCTCGTTATTTATCCTTCCCTGCTCTTTAACGAGCTTATTTATCGTATTTTCAAGCTCCTCCATGCGGTCAGTCTTCCCAACCTCGGCCATAAGCTTATGCCACTTATTGTCGAGGGTAAGGGTCGGAATATTCTTTCCCAGTAATGCTGCCTGGAAACGCTCGTCGTTATTATCCTGAGCCATGATAAACTATATAACCCCTTTAATTTCCGGTATCGGGTTCCTCTCCCTCCTGAACCCTGTTTAAATTATAGGAGAGCCTCATAAGGCTTTCCGAAAGATGCACCGACTCAACTATCACATCATCCGGCACTTCAAGATCCACATGCGAAAAATTCCATATAGCCTTTATACCGCAGGAAACCAGGGTTGCGGCTGCCCCCACCGCCTGTGCCTTGGGTATCGCTATGACCGCGATATCGATATTATTCTTCTCGATAAAATCCGGAAGCTCGCTCATTGGCATAATGGGCACATTCCTTATATACTGCCCCACCAGAGCCGGATTCACATCAAAGGCGCCCTTTACGATAAAGCCCCTGTTGGCGAAATTCCCGTATCCCGCAAGAGCACTTCCAAGGTTTCCGGCGCCGATTATAATCACATTATGCTCCTGATCGAGACCGAGTATCTTACCTATCTCGTCATAGAGATACTTGACATTATAGCCGTAGCCCTGCTGACCGAAGCCTCCGAAATTATTTAAGTCCTGTCTTATCTGGGAAGCCGTGACATGCATTATAAGAGACAGATCGTGGGAAGAGATCTTCTCCACTCCCGCGTCCCTTAGCTCTCCCAGGAACCTGAAGTACCGGGGAAGCCGCCTTATGACTGCTCTTGAAATCTCTTTTTCCGACATAAAACACCGATCCGGATATTGCACCGCTGAATCACTGTCAATCTGAAGATCAACCAAACATCCTTGGCAAAGCCACAAAATAAAGTATAGTGGATTGTTAAGAAACTGTCAATCTGATTGAAGTAACTCCCATTTGTCCATAAGCTCCGTATTTTTCCTCTCAAGCTCCGACAGCTCAGTCGTAAGCTCATTTAATCTTTGGGCATCCGTTGAGATCTTTTGATCCGTCATAAGAGCGTTTATCTCTGCGGTCCTTTTCTCGTTTCCTTCTATCTCTTCCTCCAGACGCCTGATGTCATTCTGCTGCTTTCTGATCCTTGCCTGCTCCGACTTTTGCTGAGCCCAGGACAGGGCATTTTCACCAGTGCTCCCGGTCCGCTCTGCAGCCTCCTCCGTCACTTCCTCCCGTTTCTCCAGATAATAATCATAATTCCCGGGATAGCTCCTTATCTCCATATCCTTTAGATCCAGTATCCTTGTGGCGGTCTTATTTATAAAGAAGCGGTCATGGCTTACGAAGAACACCGTACCCGTGTATTCATTAAGGGCTTCCTCCAGTATTTCCTTACTGGAGGTGTCAAGATGGTTTGTAGGCTCGTCAAGAAGAAGGAAATTCGCATTTGACAGCATCAGCTTCGAAAGCGCCACCCTGCCCCGCTCTCCCCCGGACAGATCCCCGATAAGCTTAAAGACATCATCTCCGGTAAAAAGAAAGGACGCCAGCACGTTCCTGATCTTCGTATTGGTGAGCATCGGAAAGGCATCGCTCATTTCCTGAAAAAGGCTCTTTTCATTATGGAGGACCTGATGCTCCTGATCGTAATAGCCGATCTTCACATTTGTTCCCGGGCGGACAGAACCGCTGTCCGCCTTCTCCATCTTATTTATGATCTTTAGAAGAGTGGTCTTCCCCGTCCCGTTCATACCGATAAGGGCGACCCTCTCTCCCTTCCTTATGTCAAAGGAAATATCCTTAAATAACGGATTCCCGGGAAATGACTTGCTTAAGCCTTCAACACTTAATACATCATTTCCGCTCTCTATGGAGGGGGTGATCCTTATGCTTATCTCCCTTTCCTCCTCCGGCTTATCGAGTCTCTCCATTTTCGAAAGGAGCTTTTCCCTGGACTCCGCCCTTTTGATGGATTTCTCCCGGTTAAACTGCTTTAATCTGCTTATGACCTCTTCGTGGTGCTTTATCTCCTCCTGCTCTCTCATATAAGCCTTGATACGTGCCTCCCGGAGTGCCTTTTGCTTTTCACTGAAGGTGCTGTAGTTTCCGTCATAGGTACGTACCGTCCCGTTTTCGAGGGCAAATACCTTTGTGACCACCCTGTCAAGGAAGAATCTGTCATGGGACACGAGGAGCACTGCGCCCCTGTAGCTCCTTAAAAAACCCTCAAGCCACTCGATAGAGGAAATATCCAGATGGTTTGTGGGTTCGTCAAGGATTATAAGGTCCGGCTTTGTAAGGAGGATCTTCCCGAGAGCCACCCGGGTCTTCTGCCCGCCGGATAAGTGGTCGCAGATCTTTCCTCCCTCCGCTTCGGAAAAGCCTAAGCCCTTTAATACTCCGGTAATCTCACTCCTTGCGGCATATCCGTTTTTTAATTCAAAGTCATGCTGCAATGCAGCGTAACGGTCCATGGCTTTTTTCAGCTCATCGCCGCTTAAGCCCTTCATCCTTAAGGACAGCTCCTTTATTTCCTCCTCCTCGTCAAGGATATCCTGCTTTGAAAGAGTAAGCTCCTGAAGGATCGTATTTTCAGATGAGACCGCATCAAGCTGGGAAAGATAGCCTGCGCTTGCACCTGACTTTAAGGTAACGGTCCCGCTGTCCTTAGGTATAAGGCCGGTAATTATCTTAAGAAGCGTGGTCTTACCGGTTCCGTTATTACCTACAAGGGCACACCTTTCCTTTTCCTCTATATGAAAGGAGCAGTCCTTTAAGAGCTCATTATCCCCGAAGGCTTTATTTATATTGCTTACCTGTAACAGCATAGGGCTCCGCTTAAAGCCTTTCCCGCACAGCCTTGATAAAGTCCAGGGTATTAAGCTTCTTTACATCCGGAAGCTCCGAAATCAGCGCGAGATCCCCTGTCATTTCGCCGCCTTCTATCGTATCAAGGGTAGCTTTTTCAAGCCTGTCCGCGAAGTCCTGAAGCTCAGCTATTCCGTCAAGCTCACCCCTCTTACGCAGTGCCCCGCTCCAGGCAAAGATGGTGGCAACGGAATTTGTGCTGGTCTCCTCTCCCTTAAGGTGCTTATAATAATGCCTCTGCACGGTTCCGTGGGCAGCCTCGTACTCATATTTTCCGTCGGGACTCACAAGGACTGAGGTCATCATTGCAAGTGAGCCGCAGGCCGCAGCCATCATATCGCTCATTACATCCCCGTCATAATTCTTGCAGGCCCATATAAAGCCTCCCTTACTCCTCATGACCCTTGCGACCGCATCATCTATAAGGGTATAAAAATATTCTATCCCCGCCTCGTCGAAGCTCTTCTTAAATTCCTCCTCATAAACCCTTTCAAAGATATCCCTGAAATCGCCGTCATAGATCTTTGAAATAGTGTCCTTTGAAGCAAACCACAGATCCTGCTTCATACTTAAGGCATAATTCATGCAGCTCCTTGCAAAGCTCTCTATTGAGCTGTCCATATTGTGCATGCCCTGCAAGACTCCCGGTCCCTTGAATTCGTGGATGGTCCTTCTGATCTCGCTTCCGTCATCGGCGGTAAATACGAGCTCCGCCTTTCCGGCCCCCGGCACCTTTATCTCCGTATTCTTATAAACATCCCCGTAGCCGTGACGGGCAAGGGTTATGGGCTTCTCCCAGTTCCATACATGGGGTCTCACACCCTTTATAAGGATCGGCGCCCTGAAGATCGTTCCGTCCATTATTCCCCTTATGGTGCCGTTCGGGCTCTTATACATCTCCTTCAGGTCATACTCCTTAACCCTCGCATCGTTCGGGGTAATGGTAGCGCACTTCACCGCCACGCCGTATTTTAAGGCGGCTTTCGCGGAATCAACGGTCACCCGGTCTCCCGTCTCATCCCTGTGCTTTAACCCCAGATCATAGTATTCACTCTTAAGGTCAATATAGGGATAAATAAGCTCATCCTTAATATACTGCCAGATGATACGGGTCATCTCATCCCCGTCCATCTCAACTATCGGTGTCTTCATCCGGATCTTTGACATTTCTTTTCCTCTCCTTTAATTAAGTTTCTTAAATACAGTTCCCTTGAAATTATTCCTAAATATTATATTGAAGCCCTCCGCTGCATTCCCGGAATAGCTGTAATCCTTCTTTTTTGCTTTAATGCTTAGCTCTCCGTCGTTAACCGTGATCTTTTTTATCTTATCCTTTCTTACGTCAAGACTTATCATATTTTCAGACACGGTTCTTTCAATGATATTAAAGCTTAGTTTTGTTTTCCTCTCTCCGTCAGCATACGGAACGCTTCCTTTCAGCCATTTGACCGTAAGCACGGCACTTCCCCTGTTTTTATTTTTTTTGAAGGAAAGCTTATAATCCGTACCGTAGATGTAGAGAGCTCCGTTATAGAATACATAACCGTTCTTTCCGGGGACTATCTTTTTACCCGTATATTGATATACGGGTGTACCGGCACTGTTTCCGCTTATGCTGCCTATGACAATGACATCCTTTCCGTCCGTGGTCTTATAGGTATTATATTCCGTATCATGAAGCAGAACAAATTCACTTCCGTCCGCAAGCTTTAATCTGATCTCCTCACTCTTTTCCTCTTCTTTCTTTTCCTCTTCCCCTTTTCCTGACCCGTCATAAACCTCTATGGTAAGTGAATCCGTATTTGATCTCAGATAATTCAGGCTTTCTTCCCTATATACACTGATGGTTGCAGTGCCTTGGCCCTTCGGTGTGACGGCTCCGCTGTCATCAACCTCAAGAACAGAGGTATCGTTTGAAGAAAAGACATACTCTCCTGCCTCACCTCCCCCGGCTTCAACCCGGAATTCACCGTCAAGGATCGAAACCTTTTCAGGTCCGGAAAGAGAAACGCCTGACTGCTCTGCCTTTGAAACCGTAAATACCCAGTCGCTTCCTGAAATATCCTTCTGCGCTCCATGTGAGCTGCCACCGGATACATCAATCTTTACTTTATAATTTCCTGCATCACTTGGAGCATCCGTACTCCATGCAGATGAGGATTCTTCGGCATAATAGACCGTTATATCCCCCACATCCTTGCCACTTGATCTGACCTCCGCCGCATGGGGCTTCCCGTCATATGTCAAAGAGGCAGGCGGTGTAAAAGTAAAATCCCCGCTCCACAGGTCGTCAGAATCCTTTGTATGTGCCGAAATACAGAAATTACCGATCTCCCCATTTTGATAAACATCGGAAATATCCTCCCATTTACCCGAATCCGTATAGAAGAAAAAGCTCTGTCCCGGTTTTATCCCGGTCTTAACGGAAAGACCTCCGCCGTCCTCAAAGGGATATTCCATGGCAACGCTATCACCGTCCATTGTTATGATCACGGAAAAAAGACTTCCCTTTTCAAGAATAATGCCGTCGTCAAGCGTAATGGTATATATGCCGGGAAATGTGAATTTTCCGTCCTTACTTGCAATAAGCGTTCCGCTTTCGGGGTCGGTTTCATCGTCAAGATCCGAATAGATTTCAAGCTTATAAGCCTTATCGGCTGTATTATCATCCGTTAATACCTGCACCTCCTCAAGCTTTTCAGTATTTTTATTCAGTCCCTTAACGGTATAAATATTTGCCGACTTCATCTTTCCCGAAACGGATAAGGAGGAATTAAGATGAAACTGGGTATCGTAATAATAATTATTATCATATTCATCGGCACCCGGGGAAAGCTCAAAAACATAAGCCGCCTCGGCCAGACTCAGGTCATTATAGGAAAGCCAGAAATATGTAGAATGACCGAATTCAGCCTCATCCGATACACTCCAGCTGTTCCGGATAAGCCAGGCACCGTTTCCACCGGGATCCGAATTAAAATATGATGAAGGAAAATCATCATCCCAGCCCACAACACATACTGCATGGCTTGGAGCTATTCCATTGCTGCAATAGTATGAATTATATGTATTGTTAAAATAGCCGGAATTATCATAATAACTGATGCCGGCAATGCCATTCTCCCTTATTGCCTGCTTCACAAGCTCCGGATTCATCTTTATATTGAGCCTGAAAGCATATTTAAGATGGGCTATGTCATCCCCAAAGGGCTCCGTGGAAAGAGTCCCGTTATTTACGGCATTACAATTTCCGTCATTATACGGAAGCGTAGCTTCATCCACAAATCCTATCCCCTTGGAAAGAACCTGCGCCGAATAATATATATTTCCTCCGTGATTAAGAAGATTTCCTCCCGTAAAGCTTACGGAGCCCAACTGTTCCTCGTCGCCCACCACCGGATTTTCAACCTGCCTGAAGCAATTATCTATTATATGCAATTCGCTGTAATCAACGTTTTTATCCCTTTCTCCCTTTGCTATACCGTACATCTCGCCAAGGGCGACGGTGGCATGGGCCCAGCAGGTCCCGTAGGGGTTCTGGCTTCTGGTGGGAGTGCAGTTCTCCTTCAGATATGCTTTTATTTTGTCCTCCTCGGTATGGGAAGCGGGATAGGCTGAAGGAAGGGATCCGGATATCTCATAAGAAGAGCGGAGACGTGGTTCCCCACCATCCTCGTCATGATCTCCGTCCACAGCCTCTATTCCTTCTCTATAGGATATATTACTGTCCAGCTCCGGAACCGAATTGTCCCATTCCATCGGTATATAGCCGCAGCTACTTACTGAAGTATCCGTATCCTCCGCCGCAATTGCCGTACAGGTATTAAGGAAAAAAAGAGCCGTTAAGAATAAAGGGATACAGCATACCTTTACAAAACCGGTTCTCACCTTGTAAATATACTTCATCATAATCCATCCTTTCCTTACATGCTTTTAAGCTCCGAGTATGCCATGGGAAGCGCCAGCAAAAGCGAAAGCACATCCGCTGCGGCCTGTGTGGCTTCCACACCCGTTAGCCCGAAGAGCTTCGGGAGGACAAGGATAAGCGGCACAAAGAAAAGCCCGCTCCTTGCAGCCGAGGTGACCGACGCCTTGACTCCCTTTCCTATGGCCTGCAGCATCATATTTGTGATCACAGTAAAGGCAAGAAGCGGAAGAGCCGCCGCCTGGAACCTTAAGGCAGTCTTCCCGACCTCTATCACCTGAGGATCATCCCTGAAAAATCCTATGACGTAGGGAGCAAAGATGATGCAGAGTGCAGACATTATAAGAAGAAAGGCCGTTCCGTATTTAACACAAAAGAAAAAGCCCTCCTTCACCCTGTCCTTCCTGTCTGCTCCGTAATTAAAGCCGCATACCGGCTGATAGCCCTGACCGAAGCCTATCATTGCGCTTGCGGTAAACATCATAACCCTTGTGGTCACGCTCATTCCCGCAATGGCGGCATCACCGTAGACTCCGGCGGCCCGGTTAAGGAGTGCCGTCGCAACAGCCGCAAGTCCCTGCCTGAAAAGCGAGGCTGCGCCGCCATTTATTATCTGCCCAGTATAATATGGATCGACCCTTATATTGGAGAGCTTTAAGCGGATATTCTCACCCCTGGAGCAGCCGTATAAAAGGATAAAAAAGCTTACTATCTGCCCTCCCACCGTAGCTATGGCCGCACCGCTGACCCCCAGCTTAAATCCGAAAATAAGAAGCGGGTCCAGCACTATATTAAGAGCCGCCCCTGCAAGAAGCCCGTACATCGCGTAGATTGCACTGCCCTGGAATCTTAACTGGTTATTTAAGGTAAACTGCCCCATCATAAAAGGAGCTCCGATAACGATGATCCTCAGATAGTCCCTGGTATCCTTTAATGTATTTTCGGTGGCTCCGAGAAACAGGGAAAGGGGCTGAATAAAAAGGATCGCAAGAAGCGCCAGAAGGACACCGCCTGCCATTGAAAGAAAGAGCCCCGTCGCAGCGATCTCCCCGGCCTCCTTTTTGTTTCCGGCTCCAAGCATCCTTGAAAGACAGGTTCCGGAGCCCTGACCGAAGAAGAAGCCAAAGGCCTGTATGACTGCCATAACGGAAAAGGAAAGACCCACTGCGGCAATAGCCTCGGTGGATATCCTTCCCACAAAGAAGGTGTCGGCAGCATTGTAAAGAGCCGTCACCAGCATACTTATGATAGTCGGTACCGCAAGCCTCGTTATAAGCCGCGGCACCGGCGTTTCCGTCATATCCCTGAATCTCTTATCCCTTTGTCCGGCCATACCTTACCTGCTGAGTGCCGGTCCCTTCGTCAGCTGGGATGTATCCTGCACCTGAACCGCGCAGCTGTTTACCACGCCTCCGGCTGTTGTCCTGAGCGTCACCCGTCCGTCCTTTAAGGCGTATACCTTTCCGGTCAGCGGATCCACATAGGCTACCCGGTCATTCGAGCTTTTCCACTCCACATTCTTAAGCTTTGTCCTTGAAAGCTTCAGCTTCGTGGTCGTATTTACCTTAAGGATCAAGGATTTCGTCCTGAGTATAGGCGGCTCTATATGCACCTTGGTGGTAATGATCTGCCCGTAAACCGCTGCATAGACTATCACATCTCCGGCGGTATAGGGTGTGATCTTCCCGTTGGCGTCGATCTCGGCAGAACCGATGCCCATTATCACATTACTGCTGGTCTGGTTCATCGAAGCACTTCTGTTGCCCGAAGTGCTGTTACCAGAGGTGGAATATGCCTCCGCTGCCGCCTTCTCTATATCATTCCAGGAAGGATTGTCAACGGAAAGCGCCCCGTCCGGCAGGACATTCCAGCTCACGATATCGTATTTCTTTAGTCTCTTTATCTTTAGCTTCTTTTTCTGTCCGGTCTTCAGCCTGTAGAAGGACTTCGCAAACTTCGGAACCTCACTCCTGAAGGTGGCGGTAACTGCCCTGTTCCTGTAATAGGCCTTTATCCTTGCCTTACCGCGCTTACGTACCGTGATGATCCCGGTCTTCGCATCAATGCTTGCAACATCCGGCTTCGTGCTTTCCCATCTGTCGGGCGGGAAACCGCTTACCGTAAGAGCCTCATTTGCATCAAGCTGCGTTCCGGCAGTATAGGCGTACATATCCCGAAGCTGCTGCTTCAGAACGAAGACCCTTACGGAAACCGGATACTCACTGCCGTCAACCTTGGTGGCGGTGATCATGGTCTCTCCGAGCTTCTTTCCCTTTACGACCCTGGTAGTCTTACTGAATTTGACTATATTCCTGTCATATTTATATTTAAGTCCGGATTCCTGGAAATATTCCGTAAGCGGCAGCTTCCCGCCCCTTAAAAGCCTTACCCAGTATATCCCGTTCTGTCTGTCCTCATCCTCCTCGGTCCAGGTGATCCACTTGGCGTAGAGGTACATATTCTCCGTAACGGGATCGTCAAAATTCCATTCCGTCTCATAATCCGTAGACGTAAACCACCCCTGGAATTTATGATCCGTCCAGACTGGGTCGGCAGGTTTCGGAACAGCATAATTTACCGATACCTCCACGGGATCTATTTCCGGTCCTCCCATGGTATTAAAGGAAACCATAACCTGAGGATCGTCCTTTTCATTCGGATCATCCTTCCATACAGCGTACGCAACGATCGCTTTATTTACTATGGTTGCTGTTGTGATCCTTTCTCCGGAGCCGTCCGGCTTTGTATTCCATTCGCTCTTTTTCTCAAAGTCCGCATCACTTCCATCCTCTGTCCGGATATCATAGAAGCCGAGCTTATTTATACTCGGGAAATTATCCGCTGAAAGGGTTTTCCCATGCTTGATAACCGCCCATCCCGCTTCCTCATCATCAGACATGAAGCGCACGCCATGTCCTTCGGTATAACGGGCATAGAGCTGCATATCTCCATTTACCACATAATCTTTTGTGACAGTCTCTCCCTTTTCCTCAGGCTCCGGCGTTGTATTCCATTCACAAAAGGCCAGGGACTCTTCATCGCTTCCCAGATCCTCCGGCTTCACCTTATTTATATCCGGCCCGATCTCCTCGCCGTCTATGACCTCTATTTCATCGCCTTCCATTTTATTATAATTATACGAATCCTTGTCAATCCGCTTATTTAGGCTTATGGTATGGACTTTTTTCCATACAGCATCAAATATGGTATCCTCCTGAACCACTACCGACCCAACGCAGACAGCCCCTGTCTTCCGGTTTTTCCAGCAGTCAAAATACCAGCCCGGGAGATTCTGATACATAGGAAGCTTATGTCCCTTTATGGCCTTATCATAGAGCACCGACTCCGATACCGTGGTGCCGGGATATCTATTATCATATTCCGTCCCATAGTTGTAGGAAACGATAACATAGCGGTTGTAGCCGTATATCAGATCAAGATTGGAATATACTTTTTTTGAAGAAGACCAGGGAAGTGTTTTCCCAAGCTGGAACCATCCCTTAAATACATAATGCTGTCCATCGTACTTGTATTCATTTTCTATTTTATCCTTATTGTCTGTGTAATAGCTTTCAAAATCAGGAATTACGTTATCATCTGCAACCTTACAGCTTGATAATAGTATGGTCTTCTTATTGTCAAGCCAGAATTTGACCGTGTAAACATCAGAATACACCGCTTCAAAGGTTACATTCGATTCGACCACGTATTTCGAAAGCTCACTTTCAGAATATGTCTTGCCGTTACTCCGCCTCCAGTACTTAAAGCTGTATATCTGGCCGGAAAAAGTGTATCCGTCATATGGCTCCGGAATGGAAGGAGTCCCGTTATAATTTCCCAGCTCGGTCCCGTCGGCCACATTGATACTTACTGTATCGGTTGATACGGTGCTATCGGATGACACATACCTGTATGTAAAATAAACAACATATCCGGTCTTGTATCTGGCCATCAGTTTGAGATCACCAGTTATTTCAGAGCTTTCACTATAAGTAATACTTGAATTTTCAATATTATACCAGATGTCAAATTCCTGGTTTGGATCCAGTGCAACCGGTTCCTCATAATCATCTTCCAGGGTATATATCCCGCTTGTATTAGCCGATATAACCTTGATATGCGGATCATCACCGCTGCTCCATGCCCCGGAACCCTTATAAAGCTGCACAATTTTTGTCTTGTATGGAACACCTATGACATTCAATCCGCTGTCCTCAAATGTCGAATATTCCAGCTTGAGACGGCTGCTTTCCTCATATTTGTCCCTTAAACCCGAATAATCACTCGTTCCATAATAATAGATCTGCAAATTGGAATCGTCTGAGAAAATATTGCGGCCTTTTAAATTATTACTGCTTATCACATCGGGGATCTCTACCTTGGTCAGGCTTCCATTATTCGCAAATGCATAATCTCCGATATCAGAACAACAGGATATTTCACTTGGTGATGTTTCATCTCTTCCATCAAATATGACCTTGCTTAAATTCGGGCAGCCATAAAAAGCATACGGCTGTATGATTTCTACGCTTTTGGGAATTATAAGCTGCCCCCGTATCTTACTCTCCTGGGCAGCACCCAACTGTATGTACTTTGTAGCAGAATTGATCGTAAAAGTTAAAGCCCGCCCCGGGGGTATGGCAATAAGCGTCTCATACCCTTTAGAATAAAGTGCCATACAGGTGTCCGTGGGATCTACAATATAATTATCATTATTATTCACCGTAAATGATATCAGATTTGTACATCCAAGAAATACGCCAAATCCGATTTCTTCAATACTGCTTGACACCTCAAAGGAGATCAATCCAGTAAAATTCTTAAAAGCTTCATTCTTCAGGTTATATGTCGTCCCATCATCATTATCAATAAATTGTATCAGGGTTATATTGGCAGGATCCTCACCGGCAGTCGTAAGAAATTCTCCTACTGCAGTGACATTATTACTTACACCCGGCGTGTTGCCGCTGATATAAAGGGTCGTTCCGACCCTGGCCCATTTATATCCGCTTGCTTGAGTAAAATCATTATCCGACAGAGATGATGCCCCTGCCTTGAATAATCCCGTGGCTGTAGCTGAAGACTGTAAGGTTATGCCCCCGTCTTTTACCACACTTCGTAAAACAGGAACACTTTCCTCCTCATTATCCGAAAGAACCTCAGCATCATCTGTCAATGGTTCCTCCGTAAGCGCTTCCTCACCAGATACCGAATAGGTATCTACAGTATCCTCTGAGAGAGCGGAATCTTCAATATCCGTTTCATCAGCATTATCTTCATTCTCTTCTTCCGCGGCGCTATCTGAGCTCAGGTCTGAGTCTTCGGTCGTTTCCGGAGCTTCCGATGAAATCGTACTCAGATCCGAATCGGCAGTTCCCTCTATTTCCTCCGCATAGGCAGGAATGCAGTTCATGATGAACATCATAACCGCCAGAAGTAATGCTATTCTCTTTTTCAGATTCCATTTTTTCATGAGCAGCCTCCTTTCGCCGTTTCCGGCGAAAGCATTTGTAAATAAGCTTACTGCGCGCTGTTCCGGGATAATCCGGAGTAATCCTGCTTCTTTGTGGGAATTATTAAGGTCCTTCCCCCAACTATCTTTCCGGTTCCGTAAAGGTTCGGGTCAGATGTATCTATCTCCTTATACGGAGCTCTTATCCCCCACGGCGTATTAAATACCACTGATCCGCCGTCACTTACCTGTCCCTCCGGTTCTTCCCCGCTGTTTCCGGAGACTCCCTTTTTCTTTCCGCCTTCCTTCTTGTCAGCACCGGTCAGCTTTTTATACTTTCTCTCAGCCTCTTCGAGGCTTATACTGTTATCACTTAAGGTCTCGGTGCCCTCGAAAGCGCTGTCTGCTATGAAGCCTATGCTTCCCTCTGTAGCAATATATTTAAGATTCCTGCAATCCCTGAATGCGTATTCCTCGATTGAATTTACGGAATTCGGAAGATATACGAATTCCAGTCCGTTGGCATTTGTGAAAGCAAAGGGTGTGACGGATGAAACATTATTTGAGACCCGAACCCTTTTCAGCTTCTCCGCTCCCCAAAAGGCATAGGGCGCAATACTCTTAACGGAAAAGGGCATAACGTAAATATCACCCTGCCGTCCCGGCGCCATTTCTATAAGCCTCGTGGAATCCCTGTTGTATATCACATTGTCATTAAGGAAAAAGTTCCTGTTTGCGCCCGGGATACTTATGTTATCAAGAGCCCCGTCTCCCGCGAATACTCCGTTTCCGAGGGTCTTTAAGGTCTCCGGAAGCTGTACGCGGCTTAACCCCGTACACATGGCAAAGGCACTATCCCCGATAGTTTCCGTTCCGTACTGAAGATAGATCTCCTTCAGGTTCTCACAGCCATAAAAAGCCTTTGAACCAATGACCTTCACATTACCGGGAATAACTATGCCTTCCAGACTCTTATCCCCTGAAAAAGCCTCGTTTCCTATTGCCTTTACGTTGGTGGGGATACTGACCCTTTTTGCGCCGTCCTTTATATTGTATCGGACTAAACAGCCGTTTCCGTTAATCTCCATTGAGCCTGCGGCCATAGAGGCTTCAGGTCTTATAAATAA
This sequence comes from Lachnospiraceae bacterium, assembly GCA_017453865.1. GTDB lineage: Bacteria > Bacillota > Clostridia > Lachnospirales > Lachnospiraceae > NK4A144. The sequence continues at coordinate 10,604 of JAFTEC010000120.1, read as the reverse complement.
AAGACCTAATCCAAGTAAGGCTATGATCCCGGCTATAAGCGGTTTTTTTCCCTTATGCTTTCGCGGCATCAGGCTTCGGATCCTTCTTTAGGAACAGGAATATGGATAAGGCGGCAAGACCTATGGCAAGCACCCACTTGGGGCTTATTGGATCTCCGGTCTTCGGCGTATTGTCAAGATCCCCTGCAGAAAGATTATTGGTATCCACATAGAAGCCGTAGGTGGAGAAGTGGGTCGCCGTAAAGGTTGCGCAGGGAGCCCCGTCTATCATTGAATACCTTGTGGACAGGTTCTCAAGCGCTCCGCTGTGATCTACTGCCGCCACCTTATTGTTTCCCCCGTATAGCGCCAGCTCCTCGGGGATCGGAATTGTAAGTGTAACCTCTATCCCTTTAGGATCCTCTATCTTATTCTCTCCGGTGGAATCATAAAGGCTTATGTCCATTGCAAAATCCCGGTATCCGGAAACCTGGTCTCCGTATTTTTCCGTAAGAGCCTTCGCAAATTCCGCATCTGCTTCATCTGTCTTCGTGATCTTTATCACATAGTTATCCGTAGTTCCCTCGATGGATCCGCTTGCGTCTCCGAGTCCTGTGTCTCCGGTATCAACGGGAATTGAGTGACCCGTTGTGCCTCCCGCATTGTTTCCGTTGCCCTGAGCCTCATTCGCGCTTTCGGTGGAGCTGCTGGAGGTGGTGGAGCTGGAGCTCGTTGTACTGCTGGAGCTCGTGGAACTGGAGCTCGAACTTGAGCTACTGCTGGAACTCTTGCTTGAGCTCTTGCTTCCGGAGCTTGATGAGGTTGTCTTCAGGATCGAGAATTTTCCTGAATTATATCCGAAATAATTCCCAATTCCTTCAACATAGGCTGCAGCGGTCTTCTTTCCCTTCTTGACATTATTCTCATAACGGATAAATACCCAGTCCGTTCCTTCCACCAGTTCATAATCCCTGTCATAATCAAAGACATGGATCTTGGGGCTCACAAGCTGGCCTGTATATGCGGCATTCTCTACCTCAACCACACATTCGGCTATATTTCTTCTGATGGCAAAATTGGTTGAAACCGTTCTCGCATTGTAATCACCAAGTCCCGTGACTATGGCTTTTGCGGTACCCGGGTAATAATTATCCTCATACCTTACGTAATAATCACGGTCCTCCTTAAGCACCTGACGGTAATCCGTCTTATCTCTTACCGTAAGCTCAGGCTCTATGGGTGAGGCAGTAAATTCAAACTCATTGGGATAGAGATTGTCAACTGCGAGATCCTTAGGTCCCAGGGGCTGGTCTCCGCCGCCCCCGCCGCCTCCGCCGCCTCCTGTGGTGACGGGATACCGGCCGGTGATGCTGCCCCTGTAGCTACCGGTGCCATAGACAGTAAATTCCGCATATCCCAGGCTCGCGGCAGCACTGTTTATTTCTACGGTATAGCTTCCGGCCGTACCCGGATAATAATGTGTACCCGGAGTAAGGATCGTATTGTCACTACTGTTTTTCACAACAAAATCCACTGTATTTCCGCTGCTGTCGGTTGCGCTGTCATCCTTACCCGGATTCAGGCTTTTATTGAAGGCTACGCCGTTATAGGATTCGCTTGTTTTGCACTCTACAGTGAAATATAAGCTTATGTCCTCCTTATCATCATCCTCCGATCCCTCCAGGAGACCGCCCCAATAAACACCGTCCCCCAGGTCCTCATAGGCTCTGTCATATGAGGAGTTTCCTGCAGCCGCGGGTCTGCTCCATAGATAATAGGTCTGACCATCGGGATCATTCCCCTCAAATGCGTCGCCGTCTACGTAATAATCAACATCATTACCGTAGGCTTCTATTTTTGCTTTGTCTGCAATCCCCGAGAAAGCCTCATCCCCGCAGGATATAACCTTTGATCCCAGGCTTACGGTTGACAGTGCTCCGGAATCCTTAAAGCATTTATCGGGAATTACCCGGATATTCCCTTCCTTGAATTTGGCGGTTGCAAGGCTTGAAACCTCCTGCATGGCAGAAGTGCCAAGCTCCGTGACAGCGGGATAATCTGCTTCGTTAAATTCCGTCATACCGGAGCTTTCAAGCACTTCGACTATCTTTGCGCCGTCATTTCCGTACAGGATCCCGTTTTCAAATGAATAGCCGCGGTCCCTGACAGAGCCGCTCTCCGATCCCGGAACGGTTATATCTATGTCACTAAGGCTTGAACAGCCTACGAAGGGAGCGATCCCTATATCCACATTACAGGGGATCTCTACCTCATTAAGATTACTGAACCCCTCAAAGCAATAATCGGGTATCTTATTAAAGCCGCTGTTACCGTATTTCGGAGCTTCGATTATGAAGCTGGTCATCCCCCGGTCCAATCTCATTTCCTTCAGGACATCATCGGATATTTCATTCACGCCATCGGGAATGACAAGGGAATGATCCTGCTGGTGTGCATAATTTGTTACCGTGGTCACTCCGCTGCCGGAAGGATCCCAGCCGGTCTTTCCTGCATCGAGGTTTTCCACTGTCAGCTCATAGCCGCTGCCCCTGCCTGCATAATCATAGTCCTTGAAGGGGATGCAGACATCATTGCTCTTATCCGAGTCCTTGGGCTTTTTGTTGTTCATGGCCCAGATGTATATGCTGTTATCAGGACTTATTATACCGGTTATCGTAAATCTTTCACCGGATCCCACCCCCAGAGTTGCAACCCCGTAATCGGGAGGATCAAAAAAAACATCGCTTCCTACCGTACAGTTCTCATTCGGCACAACAAGCTCAATAAGATATTTGCAATTTAAGAATGAGCCATCATCCAGCTTATTGCAGTCCTCCGGAAGGATTATCTTCCGGTATTTGCAGATCTCACCGTCATTCAGGTCTGCACTGAAGGCAGTTTCCCCGATCTCTGTGATCCCGAGATTATCGGGGATAACGAGCACATCACCTGTATGCTTACTGAAATCCACCTTCGTAAGCTTTCCGTTGACAACGGTAAAACCCTCCGGCGTCACAACCTCTCCGGAGCCCAGATCCTCGAATTTAATATGCTTACTCTCATCAGATTCTTTGTCAGATTCTGCCTTATAAAGATAAGCATTTGAATCGTCATCGTCTGTACCATATTTGGAAAAGGCGGAGATGGTTATAGAGTTGCTGAAGGGGATCGCTCCGGAATCTATCTTTACATCCTTCCCTTCATAACCACTCCCTATGGGTAAATAGGTATCACCTTTTATTTCCCTCTGCCCGTCATAGTTTAATATCTGCACTTTTTTCAATCCATTGCAGGAATCGAAGGTACCTGAATAAATTTCGCTTATGGTTCCCGGAAGATATACTTCCTCAAGCTTTTCACATCCGGCAAAAGCAGAAGCGGCGATATCTGTGCATCCCGAGGGCACCTTGATGGTCTTCAGGGATGAGCATTTCAGGAACGCACCGTTTTTAATGGTCTTTATCCCTGTGTTTTCAAAATTCTTAAGGGTTGAAAGATTTGTGCAGCTGTCAAAGGCATTGGTCCCTATATCACCACCGAGATTTGTAACATTTGAAAAATCCAGCTGTTCCAGCACCGAACAGCCTGAAAAGATCTTTGATCCCATAGACAGAAGCCCGGGCGGAAGAGTAACATCTCTTAATACAGAACAGCCGCTGAAAACCTCATCCACCAGTGTAATTTCCGCGTTCCCGGTCTGAAAACTGACTTCTCCCAGGGAAGTGCAATTCTTAAATGCGCCGCTATTAATCGTCAGACCATTGCTGTTTATGGTTACGGAGGTCAATGCTGTTTCACTGAAAGCATATGATCCGATGGATGAAACATTTTCCGGGATCACAAATTCCCCGGTAAGCGTTTCAATACCCTGGAAAGCATAGTCTCCTATCGTTGTCAAAGAGGAGGGAAGATTATTGATCTTCTCAATCCCCCTGTTTGTATTAAAAGCCCCCTCCCCGATTTCGATTATCTCACTCCCGCTTTCAAAATTAACGGCCTTCAGGTAATCTGCCTTGCCATTATATTTACAGCTTATCTTTGAAACCTTATAAACGTCATATTCTTTTTCGGTATTATCATCCGTAACCTTCGCCGGGATGGTTATTTCGGTGATAGTCTCATAGGAATTGCTGCTGTTAATAAGATCAGGCGCATAACCTTTTATTTCTGCCTTATTATCAGAATTCACATCAAATGTCCATATGATATCATCCACCGTATATGTGCGGTTCTTCTCTCCCGATGCTTCTATTTTCGGTGCCGGAACAGCCGCCACGATTATGGCGGTGATCATAAGAAGCGTGGCAATGGTCCGCCTCACACTGCTCTTAAGTCTCATTTTCTTTTTCTTCACGGTCTATTTTGCCATGTACATTGCTCCTGTATATTTATAAGTTCATTTTTTTCGGATAATGGTTCATTCAATCAGGATCAGTTTTTACATATTCTTTGCCCCAATATCTTGTATGCTCTGCCCGAAAACAGACGCACTTATAGTATATCTCATTTAGAATTATATCGGTAAAATACTCACAAATGTTTACTCATGTTTTTAAAAATGAACAGTAAGGACAGACTTCCGCAAAGAAGCTCTGAGGGAGAAATGCTGTGTTTTTTTGGGAAAGCCCTGTATCAGCAGGAATACCTCTCCAGAATATAATCAGCAAGCGCCTTAACACCGGAGTCGGTGCCGGAGGTGTTTTTGCCAAGGGCGGTCTCGAATACCGGAGCGTCATTAACGGCATCCATCCCTTTTTTAAAATTCGCGCTGTCAAAGCCGACCGCTTCCTTAAGGTCACATTTGGTAAGTGCGACCGCGTCCACGTATGAAAACATTGGAACATATTTAAAGGGCTTATCGTCCCCCTCCGGAACAGAGGCGCAGACTATCCTAAGCTCCTCTCCCAGATCGAATTCCGCGGGACAGATAAGGTTTCCCACGTTCTCTATGAAGCAGACCCCGTCCTTAAATTCCAGACTGTCATATCCGGACTTTATGACTGCGGCGTCCAAATGGCACTCTCCGCAGGTGTTGATCTGACTTGATCTTACACCGCTTGCATTAAAATCATCCGCATCTATGGAGGAATAGAGATCCCCCTCGATAACAGAAGAAGCGATCCCCCTGTTCTTAAGCTCAGCGCATAATGCCTTTAGAAGAGTGGTTTTTCCGGCTCCGGGAGCTCCCATAATATTGACCATCAGCACCCGGTCACGCCTGTAGATCTCCCTGTTTTCTTCCGCTATCCTCTTATTCTCTCCGAGAAGCTCCTTCATTACTATTATTTCCGACATTATAATATCTCCTCATATCCATCGCCATCGCTCGAGGCTGTCGCCGTGACATCGGTCCTTCGGGCTGACGGCTTCATTTACTCTCTCTGATATTCACATCCAGCTTATTGTAGGTGATCTCTATACCCTCCCTGTCAAAGGTAAGCTTCACCCTCTCATTCAGTGTCCAATAAGCATCCCAGTACCCGGCTGTTTCCACATAGAACCTGCATCCTAAGGTCACGGCGCTGTCATCAAGGGATTTCACGAATATGCTTGGTTCTTCGTTTCCAAGATACCCCGGGATCCCAACGGCGATATTTTTCAATACCTCCTTTGCCTTCAACAGATCCGCCTCATAGCTTATGCCGACCGCAAAGTCTATCTTCCTTGCGGGAAGCCAGGTCACATTGACAATTGAGGTATTGGCAAGGGCTCCGTTAGGTATCATGACCTCCTTATTGTCAATGGTGGTAAGCCTGGTGTAGAAGATCGTGATCTCCGTAACCCTTCCTTCGTTTCCGTGGGAGTCCTCCTTTATATAGTCCCCCACCTTAAACGGCTTCATCAGAAGTATCACCACTCCTCCGGCAAGGTTTGAAAGGCTGCCCTGCAGGGCAAGACCCACGGCCAGAGTGGCGGAACCGAAGATCGTAAGTATGGATGCAGCCTCCACTCCGAGTCCCGAAGCCATGATAAGGAAAAGCAGGGCATACAGGGATATCCGTAAGAAAGAGTCGATAAAGGTTATGACTCCCTTTTCGGTGCCGGCCTTATTTAAGGACTTATTGACAAGACTTATTAAAAACTTTATAAGCCTTTTCCCCACAAGGAAAAAGACCAGTGCCAAAACTATCCTTATCCCGAGATTAAAGAACATCTCCGGCAGCCCCCGAACAAATTTCTCGAAGAAGCCGGGATTCAGGTTTTCCTGAATGTCCTTTATATCCTCTATGCTGCTTATCTCCTCGATGGCGGGAATGGTCTCATCCAGTGCTTCAACCGCAGCCGTTAAAAATACAGGATCATACATTTCCTACTGCACCTCGAAAACCGTTACCGAAAGGGGCGGAACCTTTATCCTTATGGAATTCTCCCGTCCGTCGCACTCATCCTCGGAGGATTTGATGACGTGGGCATTCCTGAAATCAAAGCCCCCGTACTTTTCAGCGTCCGTATTAAATATTTCCTTATATTTTCCGGCCTTCGGGACACCGATCTTATAGTTCTTTCTCGGAATATTCTCAAAATTCACAACAACTATCAGGGTATCCTTCTCCCTCTTTGTTTTCCGCATAAATACAAGGATATTTTCGTTTGCGGAAATACAGTTTATCCATTCAAAGCCCGCTTCCTCCATCGAAAGCTCGTGAAGTGATGGTCTTTCCCTGTAAAGCTCCGAAAGATCCTTTATCAGTGCGTGGACCTCCTTATTCTCATTACGCTTTAATAATTCCCAGTTAAGCTTTCTTCCGCTCTCCCAGGCCTCCTCATCCCCCAGTGCGACAGAGGCGTCTATTACCTTCTTTCCGGGATAGGTAAAAAGGAAGCCGAGGGAAGCCTTCAGATTCGCATATTTTTCCTCACTGTTTCCCGGCATCCTGGATAAAAACGAACCCTTGTCCTTAGTAAAGGCATCGTGTGTAAAGGGCAGCATAAAGCGCTCCGCATAAGCGTAGACCATGGAGAAGCAGAGCTCCCCGTAGTGATCTGTCCGGTAAAACGGATCGTAGGAAAGATAGGATAAAAAGTCATCCCTCCAGCTCTCATTCCACTTGAAGTCAAAGCCCAGTCCCCCATCCGCGGTATCGGTGGTCATTCCGGGCCAGGCGGAATTGTCCTCCGCTATCATAATGACGCCGCTCTTTTCCTTATGCACCTCGTTCGTGATATTCTGCAGGAGCTCCACAGCCTCCAGGTTTTCCTTTCCGCCGTAGATATTCGGAAGATAATCCTCCCTTCCGTAGTCAAGATAAAGCATTGAAGCCGTATTATCGACCCTTAGCCCGTCTGCGTGATAGATCCTGATCCAGAAAAGCGCATTGGATAAAAGGAAATTCCTGACCTCCGGACGTGAAAAATCAAAGGTCAGTGTCCCGGGATCGGGATGGAAGCTTCTCCGGGGATCGGGGCTCTCATAAATTGAGGTTCCGTCAAAGCGTGCAAGCCCGCCGTTTCCCGCATCAAAGTGGGCGGGGCTCCAGTCAAGGATCACCCCTATTCCCTCCTTATGCATATGGTTAATAAGATAGAAAAGCTCCTCCGGCTTTCCGTACCTTGCATGAGGCGCATAGAATCCGTAGGTATGATACCCCGCTGCCTCCTCTGCCCTATATTCCATAACAGGCATAAGCTCGAGATGCGTATAGCCGTTGTCCCTTAAATACCTTGAAAGCTCCGCTGCCATAGCCTTAAAGCCCTGCTTTTTTTCATCGAAGCAATCGGCCTTCAGCTCATATATCACCATAGGGCTTTCGCTTCCCTGATGGTTATGGCGTTCCGCCATCCAGTCCTCGTCCGTCCAGTTAAAGGAGTCTATGTCCGTGACAACGGAAGCCGGATCCTCATTGTCCTCAGAGAAAAAGCCGTAGGGATCGGTCTTCAGGGTCACGGTCCCGTTCCCTGCCTTGATCTCATATTTATAAAGGGTTCCGGCCTTTAATCCCGGGATAAATATCTCGAATATCCCCGATTCGTCGGGAAGCTTCTCCATTTCATAGACACGGCCGTCCCAGTCATTAAAGTCTCCGACCACACTGACCCTCATGGCGTCAGGTGCCCAAACCGCGAAATGAACTCCCTCCTGCCCTTCGACCGTAAGGATATGGGAGCCAAGTGTCTCCCAGGCATAGCGGAGTATCCCGTTCCTGAATTTCTTTGAATTCCTCTCGTGTATCACCTGCGGATAGGCGTAGGGATCCTCAACCGTGATCTTCTTCCCGTCCTTATTCACGACCTCATACACATAGTGAAAGGGTATCTTCTTCCGTAAAAGCACCGCAAAGTAGCCGCTCTCATCCATCATTTCCATGGGGTAGGGCTCTTTAACCTTATCGGCTATTACCGATACGCTCTTTGCCTCCGGGAAGAAGGCCTGGATAATGGTCCCGCTCCTGCCTGCGCTGTGGGGCCCGAGGAGCTTCTTCGGGTGATCCTCCTCGGAATAGGTGACGGCTTCTATCTCCGCCCAGTCCATGAGATTATATAGCTTTTTGTTCATGCGATCCCCTCCTAGAACCTGTGTATAAATAAACCGCTTCGAAGCTTCGGCTCAAACCATGTGGATTTCGGCGGCATAAGTCTCCCCATATCCGCAACCTTAAAGAGGTCATTGATGTCGGTAGGATAAAGCGAGAATGCACAGACATACTCTCCCGAATCCACCTTCTCCATCAGACCATCCATACCGTGGATCCCGCCGATAAAGGCGATCCTCTTATCGGTTCTCGGATCCTCAATATTGAGGACCGGTGACAATAGCTCATTCTGAAGAAGCGATACATCCAGATCATCCACGGGATCCCCTGAAAGTATCGTATCCTTTGCGGTAAGGCGGTACCATTTCCCGCTTATATAAAGTCCGAAATCATGCTTTCTTTCCGGCTTAAAGGGCTTATCCTCTCCCGTTCCGACATCGAATTTCTTCCTTATCCTGTCCATAAAGCGGCTCTCCGACAGTCCGTTAAGGTCACGGACCACCCTGTTGTAATCAAGGATAAGAAGCTCATCCGCGGGGAAGAGCACCGAAAGAAAATAATTATAATCCTCGTCACCGGTTGACTGTGCATGGGCTTCCGCCCTCATTTTGCAAACCTTCACGGCGCTGGCGCATCTATGATGGCCGTCGCAGATATAGATATCGTTTATGCCGTCAAAGGCCCCCCGGATAGCTGCTATATCCCTGTCGTCCGAAACCGTCCACACTCTGTGCCGGACATTATCAGGGCTGGTAAAATCGTATACAGGAGCACCCTCCTTTACGCCCTTCACAACGGCTGATATCACGGGATTTTCCCTGTAGCCTAAAAAGATCGGCCCTGTATGGGCGGAGCAGGCATCCACATGCCGTATCCTGTCGGCCTCCTTTTCCGCCGTGGTGTTTTCATGCTTTTTTATTATGTTATTGTCGTAATCCTTTACCGATGAAACAGCAACGACACCGGTCTGGCTCCTGCCGTCCATCGTAAGCTCGTAGAGATAGTATAAGGGCTTATCATCCATAATGAATTCGCCCTTTTCTATCATTGAATCCAGTATCTCCCTCGCCTTCAAATAGACCCTGTCGTCGTAGGTATCCACGTCATCACTGAAGCCTGTCTCCGGCCTGTCAATACGTAAAAAAGACAGAGGAGCGCGCTCTATCTCCTCCTTCGCTCCCTGTCTCGAATATACATCATACGGCAGCGCCGCTATCTTGTCTGCCAGGCCTTCCCCCGGCCGTATTGCCCTGAATGGTCGTATATCTGCCACGGTTACATCCTTTCTTTATTTCTCTACTTCACCACGCGGACCCGTATTACTTCCTTCGCGTTCTCCACGCGCGTAAGCATGCTTTCGGTCGGAAGCGAATCCAGATCCAGGATCGTCACTGCCCTCTCTCCTTTACTCTTTGAATTCATGGTGGCGATATTGATCCCCTCGTCACCAAAGGCAGAGGTAAGCCTTGTAAGTACGTTTGCGACATTATTATGTATTATCATGATACGGCTCACGGTCTCGGGTCTTCCCATCTCTATATCGGGGAGATTTACGGAATTCCTGATATTCCCGTTTTCCATATAGTCCCGTAATTCCTTTACCGCCATTACTGCGCAGTTTTCCTCGGACTCCTCCGTGCTTGCTCCGAGATGCGGTGTTATGATACAGCCCTCCTTACCGAGAGTGACAGGGTTCGGGAAGTCCGAAACGTACTTACGGAGCTTTCCGACCTTAAGAGCCGCAACCACCGATTCCTCGTCAACCAGTTCATCCCTTGCGAAATTAAGGAGTATCGCGGTATCCTTCATAAGCTTGATGGCATCCGAATTTATCATGTGCCTCGTGGAATCCAGAAGCGGTACATGGATCGTTATATAATCGCAGTTTGCGTATATCTCCTCAACCTGATGTACGTGCTTTATGGAACGGGAAAGATGCCAGGCTGCGTCAACCGAAATATAGGGATCATAGCCGTAGACCGTCATTCCGAGGTTCGTGGCCGCGTTCGCAACCTTTACTCCGATCGCTCCGAGGCCGATGACTCCGAGCTTCTTCCCGTTTATCTCGGTTCCGGCGTAGTTCTTTTTCTGCTTCTCCGCAGCCTTTGCCACATTGGGGTCGTTTAAGCCCTCGCTTTCAAGCCACTCCATTCC
>JAFTEC010000119.1 GCA_017453865.1 Lachnospiraceae bacterium | reverse complement strand
GTAAGGAGAAGAGCCGGAACAACCTGGCTTGAAAATATGGAAAAAGCGATACTCCCGATCTCTAAGGAAAATTATGACTATGTGCTTAAAAATATTGAATCCGGAGCAGAGCCTGAGCCGGAAACTCCTTCGGAGAACGTTGTCAGGAAGGTTGACGCCGTCAGCGGACAGACCTACGGCTCCTCTACGGACACCCTTCCTCTGGACACCTTCCTCGGAAGCATAAAGGGCTTATTTATAAGCTTTGCAAATGTTGAAGGGGCGGGTGTGGAGAGCCTGAATGCCACCTGCATCAGGGGCTCCGTTATAACCGTGAAGGAAGAGGTTGAGAGCATAGCCTGTGACAAAAAAGTCGCAAAAGTAAAGAAGGACCGTAAAAGCGGCTCCTATTCAATAAAGCTTAAAAGCTCCGGAACCGTGACCTTTAATCTGGCGGGAGGTAAGCAGTACTCTGTGGCCTTCACGGTTGATAAACCAAAGCCGCAGAAAGACAAAGTGCGAGAGCTCATCGGGTCATCCAGAGGAAAGAGCGTGTCACTAAATGCCGCGCAGCTTTTCGGGACCACGATCGACAGCGGAAAACTGACATTATTACGGGATAAGGCGGGAAACGCCCGGATAGAGGATAACGTCCTCTATCTCACATCCCCTGAAAAGAGTAATTTCAGGGTGTGCTACAGCTACCTCAATAAAAAATACAAATTGACGGTGAAATAAGGCTTAGGATTCTTCCTGCGTTAAGCGGTTATACCCGTTCCAAGGTGTTTTTTAAGCCTCTTGCCTTAGGCGTGGTCATAAGATATAATTCATTACTTGGGAGTTTGGCGTATGGATAATTTTATTACTATAGGAGGCTGGAATGCCGGATAGGATGAGATACATAAGCCCGCTGTCGGGCAGGTATGCGTCGGATGAGATGCAGTATATTTTCTCCCAGGATAAGAAATTCAAGACCTGGAGAAGGCTCTGGATAGCTCTTGCCGAGACCGAGAAGGAGCTGGGCTTAAGCCAGATCACCGATGAGATGATCGATGAATTAAAGGAGCATGCGGAGGATATCAATTACGAGGTGGCGGAAGCAAGGGAAAAGGAAGTCCGCCACGACGTAATGAGCCATGTATACGCCTACGGAAAGCAGTGTCCGAAGGCCGCCGGTATAATACATCTCGGCGCCACGAGCTGCTATGTGGGTGACAATACCGATATCATCATAATGCGTGAAGCCCTGGAGCTTACGGAAAAAAAGCTTGCGGGAGTGATCGGGAAGCTTAGGGGCTTTGCCGATAAGTATAAGGCTCAGCCCACGCTGGCATTTACCCACTTCCAGCCTGCACAGCCCACCACCGTCGGGAAGAGGGCGGCTCTCTGGATAAATGAGTTCCTGCTGGATCTGGAGGATCTGAAATATGTAAAGGCTTCCCTTAAGCTCTTAGGCTCAAAGGGCACCACCGGTACCCAGGCAAGCTTCAAGGAGCTCTTTCACGGGGATATTGAAACCATTAAAAAAATAGATCCGATGATAGCGGAGAAGATGGGCTTTTCTTCCGCAGTGCCGGTGTCGGGACAGACCTATTCAAGGAAAAATGACACAAGGGTCCTGAACGTTCTTGCAGGTATTGCGGCAAGCGCCCATAAGATGAGTAATGACATAAGGCTTTTGCAGCACTTAAAGGAGGTGGAGGAGCCCTTTGAAAAGAGCCAGATCGGCTCCAGCGCCATGGCATATAAGAGGAATCCGATGAGGTCTGAAAGGATCGCTTCACTTGCAAGATTTGTGATCTGTGATGCACTTAATCCTGCAATTACCTCATCCGTACAGTGGTTTGAAAGGACTCTTGACGATTCTGCGAATAAGAGACTGTCGATTCCTGAAGGATTTCTTGCAATAGACGCCATTCTGGATCTATGCTTAAATGTGGTGGACGGCCTCGTGGTCTATCCGAAGGTCATCGAAAAGCATATGTGGGCGGAGCTTCCCTTTATGGCAACCGAGAATATTATGATGGACTGCGTGGAAATGGGAGGAGACCGTCAGGAGCTCCATGAGGTCATACGTGAAAATTCGATGACCGCCGGAAAGCACGTCAAGGAAGAGGGTAAGGAAAACGACCTCCTTCATCTTCTTGCGGAGGACGAGAGGCTGGGAAAGAAATTCGGTCTTACCGAAGAGGATCTTAAAAAGAACCTGGCACTTGATAATTTCACGGGACTTGCGGAGGAGCAGGTCAGGGATTACCTTGAGGGCACAGTGGACCCGCTATTAAAGGAATACGCCGGCGCCGCCGATATAAAAGCGGAGATCTCGGTGTGATGAGCAGGGAATTGATTTATGAAAGGAAACAAAGCATGGTAAAAGCAGTAGTAGGTGTTAACTGGGGTGATGAGGGCAAGGGGAAGATCACCGACACCCTGGCGGAAAAAGCGGATATAGTGGTGCGCTTTCAGGGAGGAGCGAATGCGGGACATACCATAGTGAACGACTTCGGTAAGTTTGCGCTGCATCTTCTTCCCTCGGGTGTTTTTCACCAAAATATAATGAACATACTTGGAAACGGTGTGGCATTTGATATAGAGAAGTTTGCACATGAAATGGAGGATATAAGCGGCAGAGGCGTGCCGAGACCCAATATACTAATATCCGACAGGGTACAGGTCATGATGCCCTACCATGTGCTCTTTGACACGCTGGAGGAGGAAAGGCTTGCGGGAAAATCCTTCGGCTCCACAAAGTCCGGCATAGCCCCCTTTTATTCGGATAAGTTTGCAAAGATCGGCTGGCAGATAAACGAGTTCTTCCAGAATGATGACGCATTGATGGAGAAGATAAACAGGGTTTCGGATATTAAGGATCCCCTTCTTACGGGACTTTACAAAAAGGATAAGCTTGACAGGGAGGGATTGCTTAAGTGGATAAAGGAAAAGCGTGACTATGTGAAGCCCTATATCGGGGATGTTCCGCTTTACCTTCATAATGCGCTGAAGGAGAATAAGACCGTATTACTGGAGGGACAGCTCGGCACGATGAAGGATCCGGATCACGGGATCTATCCCATGGTCACATCATCAAGCCCGATTGCGGGCTACGGCGCCATCGGAGCGGGGATCCCGCCCTATGAGATAAAGGAGATAATCGCTGTTTCCAAAGCATATTCATCGGCAGTGGGTGCCGGAGCCTTTGTTTCCGAGATCTTCGGGGATGAGGCGGAGGCCTTAAGGAACCACGGAGGAGACGGCGGAGAATACGGAGCCACCACCGGAAGACCGAGGAGAGTCGGCTGGTATGACGTTGTGGCTTCGAGGTACGGCTGCCGACTGCAGGGAGCTACCGACGTAGCCCTGACGGTCCTTGATGCGCTTGGATATCTTGACGAGATACCGGTATGTGTGGCATACGAGCTTGACGGAAAGGAAATACAGGATTTCCCTGTAACAAAGGACCTCGTTAGATGTAAGCCCGTATTAAAGACCTTTAAGGGCTGGAAATGTGACCTCCGCGGAATAAAGAGCTTTGAAGAGCTGCCGAAGGAAGCACAGGACTACGTGAACTTCATAGAGGAGAGCCTGGGCTACCCCATTACCATAGTAAGTAACGGACCTGCCAGGACAGATATAATATACAGAAAGTCACGGCTTAAATAAAAAAACGGCAGGATAAACGCATAAATATATACCATATCTTGTGATTATGTGATATTATGTTCAAAGTGTTGTGATTTGGAACCCTTGGGTAGCCTGAACGGTCCCGGTGGTTTCTGTAGTTAAAGATGAATTGGAGATAATGATTTATGAAAAAGAACCTGAGTATCATTCTGGTAGCAGCCCTTACTCTTTCCATGCTGCTCAGCGGATGCAAGAAAAAGGAAGAGACTAAGGAACAGCCCACGGAAGCGAGTGAAGAACCGATAATCGCCGTTGCGCCGGAGGAGCCGGCATCGGAGGCTCCTGCAGAGGAGGAAGAGCCTGAAGAGGAAGAGGTCGAGACTCCTCCCGAGGGTATGTACGCAAGCGAGCTTACGGGTGAGTGGATAGACGAGTCCTTGAAGGACCAGAGACCCATTGCGGTAATGGTTGATGATGAGAAGACCGCGCTGCCCCACTTTGGTATCTCAACCTCGGATATCATGTATGAAATGGTCAATTCCACACAGAACGAGGGAGTTACCAGATTTATGATAATGGTTAAGGACTGGGGTGCGATAAAGCAGCTCGGCTCCATCAGAAGCACGAGGCCCACGAACCTGCAGATCTTCCCTGAGTGGAACGCGGTTCTCTGCCACGACGGCGGTCCCTTCTGGAATGACAATTTCTACAAGAATCCTTTTGTGGAGCGTTTCAGCGGAACCTTCTCCAGGGTTGATAACGGAAAGCCAAGGGAATTTACCGAGTACATCCTGCCCGGGGATCTGGAGAAGAATTTCAAGAATACCGGCTACAGCACCACTTATAATGAGTATTATTCAGGGCTTCCGCACTATCAGTTTGCTTCACACACAAAGCCCAATGACCTTTCACAGTACTCCGACGCGAAGACCTGCGAGAAGATAAGCCTGCCCTTCCATCACAATAACCCCTGGCTCGAGTATGATCCGGAGAGCAGGACCTATAAGTACTTCCAGTATAACCAGAAGGAAGTGGACGCAGGAAACGGCAATACCCAGATCGCCTTCACCAATCTTCTCCTGCAGAACGCAAGGCTGGAGCAGCTTGATGACCACGGCTATATGATGTACTACCCAAGCGAGTCAAACCGTGACGGCTGGTTCATTACCCAGGGTAAGGCGATTCCCGTTAAGTGGACGAAGCAGAACGACCTTGACGCTACCCGCTACTACGATATGGACGGCAACGAGATAAAGATAAATGTCGGAAAGACCTACGTTGCCCTGATCCGTGAGGAAGAGTGGGACGCTATCGAAATGGAATAAGTACGGCTGTGCCCTACACAGCGAAGATTACCGAAAGCCCGCTTGTAATGCGGGCTTTTCTTGAAAAATAGTATGTTGAAAAATTTTTTTAAGTGGCTGCTAAAAAAAGAAAAATGGTCGGACAGAAGCAGGGATCCCAGGTTTTACGCGACGGATCAGTGTGATTCCTGCAGGCTGTGCTATGACGAATGTCCCACGGGGCATATCAAATGGATAAACAACAGGCCGGAGTGGGAGAAGCCCTGCCTTATGTGTGCGAGCTGTGCCTATGTGTGCCCGGTCTCAGCAATAAAGTACGGCGTGCCGCCGAAGCCCTCTGATTTTGAATGATCATCTCGATGGAAAAATATCTTACCGTAAAAGAGAACAGCATATATACCGGCGGGATCACGGAGAAAAAATCCAGATTCATAGCTTATCTTTCCCACGCCGCTTCCGCTGAAGAGGCCATGAGTTTTTTAAGCTCGATAAGGAAAAAGCACTACGACGCGAAGCATAACTGCAGCGCCTATATAATAGCGGGAGAGGACGGTGCTCCGGACACCCTTCATTCCTCCGATGACGGAGAGCCCTCCGGCACCGCAGGGAAGCCCATAATGAGCGTGCTTTCGGGAGCAGGCTTGAAGAACGTGGTGCTGGTGGTGACAAGGTATTTCGGAGGCATACTTCTCGGAACGGGAGGGCTTGTACGCGCCTATACAGACGCATCAAAGGAAGCGCTGAAGGCCGCGGAAAAGGAGATAATAAGGGTTACGGACCTTAAGGACCTAAGCTTCATCTTTGACTACCGGAATGAGGGAAAGGTCAGGAGGATACTGGAGGAATACGGTCTTATTCCTGTTAATACCGAGTACGGTGAACGGGTCTGTTTCCTTGTAAGTGCCGAGTCGGAGGTAGCGGAGCTTTTGACAGACTCTCTTACAGAGAAGCTGTCCGGGGAAGTGGAGTTTAGATTTAATTGACCGAATGCGCTGTATCTGTTCAGAAGCCGGAGGGTTCTGAACAGATACAAAAATAAGTCAAAAAGAACCGTCACCATTGACTCATTCTATGATAGAATGTGCTGGTTGGAGATCATCCGGAACGGAGAAGATATGGACATAGAAACTATCTACAGGGACTACCATGATAAGGTCCTTAATTTCATAAGGAGCAAGGTGAACAGCCCGGAGGATGCGGAGGATATCTGTTCCGACGTGTTTATAAAGGTGCAGAATTATCTCGGGGGCTATGACAGCAGGAAGGCATCTATATCCACCTGGATCTTTACGATCGCAAGAAATACCGTTATTGACTTCTACAGGACACACAAGACCTCGGAGGAGATCCCGGAGGAGCTTTCATCCGACTTCGAGGTCGACAGTGAGCTGTTAAACCGGGAAACCCTTAGCGAGATCGCGGAAGCCATAAATAAGCTTTCGGATGAGGAAAGAACGGTCATCGTACTGCATTATTACGAAGGACTGAAGCTAAGGGAGATAGAAGCAAGGACGGGGCTTTCATACGGTCAGGTAAAGATAAGACATAACAGCGCCTTAAAGGCTATGAAAGAGTTTTTTTCAAAAAAGCTGCCAAAGGCGGTTTCAGCATCGTATAAAATATCAGAACAAGGAATTACGGAGGAGGAGTGGATATGAATAATACAGGAAAAATGCTGAAAACTCTGTTTGATTATCAGAGATTTGAAGAAGAGAGCAGCCTTCAGGGTGTTATAAATGAAACCATAAATAAATCAAAAAATATGAGGATACTTTCGGATGACGAGCTGGAGAATGCGGCAGGAGGAGTAGAGGAAAATGTGACCGTAGTCCATGCTTACTGCCCTTACTGCAGTGAGGATCCCGAAACGGGAAAGAAGGAAAAGCGGATGATAGAGCTTTATTCAGGAGGCAGGGGGCTCTGCCACAGCTGCTTTCGTATGATCGAAGGACTGTGAGCAGTAAGGTATCTAAAAGAAGAAGAGCGGCGGGGCATTGTTTTTGCTCCGCTTTTTTTGTACAATATGAGAATAGAGCTTATAAAGTGTCTTGTGTACAGAAAGACGAGGATTAAAATTGAGAATAATTAAACTGTCAGTATATTTTTCAGCGCTTTTTATTACTGCACTTCTGCTGTCTTCGGTTTCCGCATTTGCCGGACCTGAAACATTGTCTGCAGGATCATTGCCGGGAGACGCGATAAGCGTTACAGCCGGAGCTGAAGCATTGTCGGGAGACCGGATAAGCACTGGGGCCGGTAATGAGGAAGAAATTAGTATGCGAAGTACCGGCGGTATACCCATGCCCTGGGATAATGACGTCAGGATGACGGATGAGGATATCTCGTTTTCCGAGATAAAAGGCCGGGCGCACGGCGAGGAGGCTTCCCTTGCGGAAACCGACTATACACCGAGAGAAAAACTTCCGGCCCGCTTCCCCGGAGAAACGGATGATGAGACGGAAAAGATAATTACGGATAAGTATCCCGCTGTCAGGGATCAGGCCCGTTTCGGCACCTGCTGGGATTTTTCCACTATTGCTCCGGTGGAATTCAGGGAGATCAATAAGGAAAGAGCAGATAAGAGCATAGACCTGAGTGAGCTCTATCTCGGCCTCGGGATCTATAAGACCAGGGAAAATCCGATCGTAGGAAATGATGCTGCGGTAAGTGAGATAGTGGCGGAACAGGATAATGATGCTTCTCTTCTTAATGTAGGAGGAAACCATCTGGTGACGGGGCAGTATTTAAGCAAGGGCTTCGGCTTTGTCTCCGAGAATGAGCTTCCCTATGCGGAGTCTTATGAGAATACGGAAGGATACGCTAGAGATTCCCGCTTTGATGAAAACAATAACCTTAATATTGACCTTGATGCCCTTGCGGAGAAGGAAATATATGACCTTACGGATCTTTATCAGGTCAATATACATGATGAAAAGGGTATGAAGATCGTGAAGGAAGCCCTTATACAGAACGGCGCCGTAGGGATATTTTTTGATGCGGAAACGAAATACTACAATGAATCAACTAATGCATATTATTGTTCTAATAGTGGGGGTCAGAATCATCTTGTTACAGTTGTCGGCTGGAATGATGATTTTTCCCGCAGTAACTTTAATGAAAATCCCGGACATGACGGAGCCTGGCTCGTAAGAAACAGCTGGAATTATAAGGGTACTGAGAATTTTTACAGTTACCAAAATTATTTCTGGCTCTCCTATTACGATGAAGGACTTACAG
>JAFTEC010000118.1 GCA_017453865.1 Lachnospiraceae bacterium | reverse complement strand
TAAGAGCGCCCTTGGTATAAATCTATTTCACAATGCTATAATGTTATACTGTACAGCTCATAGCGGTTCGATTATATCAAGGTTAAAATCTTAACTTAACGCCATTGGGACGGTTCTCTTTGACTTGTCGGAAGTCAATGAGAACCGTCCCCGTTGACTTACTCATTCTTTGAGCCCACAGCAGCTCTAAAAACAACGGCTGTTAACAGAATAATAAGGAGAAGAGAGGGTATGTTTCCCGCAGGGACTACTGCGCTCAGATTGATCCTCTCCGTAAGGCCTGCAACAGTAAGAATTGCCAGCAGAACGCCGACAAGACCTTCTCCTGCGATAAGGCCGGAACAGAAGAGGATAGCCTTTCCCGAATCCTTATCCTGCCCGCCGGATCCGGCCTCAGCATACTTACGGACAAGACCGCCAAGCATAATCGTAGCGGTCAGTTCAAACGGAAGATAGAGACCGATTGAGACCGGGAGTGCATGGAGACCAAGGATCTCGATTGTTACTGCAATAAATGCACCGATGAAAATAAGTGTCCATGGAAGGGTTCCGTTCATTACGCCCTCGATTATCATCTTCATCATTGTGGCCTGAGGTGCTGCAAGCTTGTCTGAACCGAATCCGTAAGCAGAGTCAAGAAGGATCATGACACCGCCGATAGCCAGTGCTGCTGCCACGGTTCCAAGGATCTCACCGATCTGCTGCTTCTTCGGAGTAGCGCCGAGAATGTATCCGGTCTTCAGATCCTGCGAGGTGTCACCGGCCATAGAGGTAGCAACACATATTACAGAGCCTATTGCTATGGCACCCTGCATTCCGTGTACACCTGTATCACCAATGATCTTCAGGCAGACAGCAGAAATAATGATCGTGGCTATCGTCATGCCTGAAACAGGGTTATTGGATTGGCCTATAAGTCCGACCATTCGTGAAGATACTGCACTGAAGAAGAAACCGAATACAACAACTATCACCGCTCCGGGGAGTGTTACCGGCAGAGCAGGAACAAGATATATCGCAAGGATGATAATGAAAATACAGCCAAGAACAAAACGGAGATCCAGGTCAAGGGCAGTACGCCCGGTGGATCTTTGACCTGTGCTCTTAATGCTTTTAACAGCTTCGACAAATGTTCTGACGATAAGCGGAAGCGTTTTTATAAGTGAGATGATACCGGCCGCAGCAACGGCTCCTGCTCCGATATATTTAATATAGTTTGTCCAGATCGCAGCTGCGCCGGATACTGCGTACAGCTCGGCGACGGAAGCATCCGCAGGATACATCACCATATCACCACCGAAGGTGACGATTATCGGAATAAGCACGAACCACCCAAGGATGCCGCCGGCAAACAGATTAGCGGAGATCCTGGGACCGCAGATATAGCCCACTGAAATGAGCGCCGGATAAACCTCAACAGAAAACACTGTCTTAAGGGTATCAAGCTTAACTGTAAAAACGTTCCGGATCACACATAATCCGTCAACGATGAACTTAACAACAGCACCGATCCCCATTCCCACAAAAACAGACCTGGCGGTCGAACCGCCTTCCTCTCCGGCAAGAAGTACTTCTGCACAGGCGGTTCCCTCAGGATAGGGCAGTACACCGTGCTCCTGAACTATAAGTGCGTTCCGAAGAGGGACCATAAAAAATACACCAAGAAGTCCGCCAAAGAGAGCAATAACGGTAATGGTAATAAGTGATGGGCTTTCCATTATACCTTCTTTTGCCCATAGAAAAAGAGCGGGTATTGTGAAAATGGCACCTGCCGCAAGAGATTCGCCGGCTGATCCGACGGTCTGAACCATGTTGCTTTCAAGGATCGAGTTCCTTTTCAAGATTACTCTGGTCACGGACATGGAAATAACGGCTGCCGGGATAGATGCTGAAACGGTCATGCCGACCCTGAGACCAAGGTAGGCATTAGCCGCTCCGAATACTACTGCCAGCAGAAGTCCCATTATTATAGATGTGGGGGTCATCTCCGGAGTAACCTTATCCGCAGGTATATAGGGCTTAAATTGTTTTTTCATTCGTTGAGTGCCTCCCGAATATTCTTCTCTCTTATTCCATATGCATTTTATGCTGAGTTCAAACGAAGCCGCTGACTCCTGACTCCATACGTTTTCATGGCTCTCTTACCCTGTCTTTCAGCATCATGTTCCTCAGACAATTCGTTGATCCGTTTGTGTGTTTGTATTGACCCCATTTTGGCGGTAATTTATCACCAATTCTCCCGGCTCCACATGGCAGGACAGAAACCACACCTCAACACCTGCCTTTTTCGCTTCATCCATAGCCTCTCCGAACTCCGGATGTGTGCCGATATTAGGTCGAACCTCTGTCACGCCATCCATCTGTATCACAAAGGCAAGGATCGCATGATATCCCGCTTTCTTTGCTTTTATCAGCTCTCGGATATGCTTTATACCACGCTCTGTCGGCGCATCGGGGAAGTATCCGATCCCGTCAACCTCCAGTGTGCAGCCTTTGACCTCCATTAGGAATTTCTCTTCACCGCGTTCCATATAGAAGTC
>JAFTEC010000117.1 GCA_017453865.1 Lachnospiraceae bacterium | reverse complement strand
TAAAGTAAAAAAATGGTTAGATTTTCAAACCTTAAATACCTGAAAATCTTATTGCGCTATACTAAACGTGCAATTAATCCGGCAAACGTGCAGTTACCTTGGCAAGTGACCATTCTTCGCTTCGCTCAGAATGACACTGTGTAGTCGCAGAATGACACAATTTAACACCATTGGAACTGTACCGGTGACGCTTGGGGGAGTCAGTGGGAATCGTCCCCGTTGACTTCCAGCTTCAGGATGTAAAAGCCCTGGCCGGCTTTTTCTATGCAGCCGAGGAGTTCAAGCTTCAGGAGTTCCGGCAGAAGCTCTGACATATCGTATCCGGTTTTTGAGGCGATCTCATTGATGCGTACGGGATTATAGTCGAGGCAGCGGATTATCTTTAGCTGCGTTTCGCTGAGACCGCTGAATTTATTTAAGTTCAGCTTCCTGTGTTTATTTCGGCCGCTCTTTATTAAGCCCAGGGCTTCAAGGATGTCCTCCGGACAGGTGGCGATCCCGGCACCGTCCGCGATCAGGGTATTGCAGCCGTGGCTCAACGGATCGGTGATGCGCCCCGGAACTGCGAAAATATCCCTTCCCTGCTCAAGGGCAAAGCGGACAGTTATGGATGTTCCGGATCTCTGTCTTGCCTCTACCACGAGTAGGACATCCGAGAGCGCGGAGATGATCCTGTTTCTTTGAGGAAATAGCCCTGCTCTCGGAGGTGTTCCCGGGGGATACTCGGAAATAAGACCCCCTTTTTCGAGAATACTTTCGTAGAGATGATGGTTTTCTTTTGGGTATACTACATCGATACCGCAGCCAAGAACCCCGAAGCTTTCTCCTCCTGCCTTAAGAGCAGCAGTCTGTGATATACCGTCTATGCCCCGTGCCATGCCGCTTACTATCTGCACCCCGTGCCTTGTAAGCTCCTTGGCGAAATACTCAGCGCTGCCCCTGCCGTATTCCGTATTATTTCTGGAGCCTATTATTGATACCGTCTTTTTTCCCGGATCCGGGAGATGTCCCATTACGTAGATGCCCTGAGGGGCTCCGGGAATGTTCTTTAGCTTCTCCGGAAATTCTGCTTCCAGAGCACATATATACCTTATCTTTGCTTCAGACATCCCATATTCCCTTTCCCGTGCTTCTGTATGCTATGGCTTCGCTTAAATGGGCGCAGCTTATATTGTCTGAATGGTCGAGATCCGCAATGGTCCTCGCACAGCGAAGTATCCTGTGATAGCCTCTCGCTGAAAGTGAGAGTACCCTGAAGGACTCCCGTAGAAGCTCCTCCTCCCTGTCTCCAAGGGGGCAGAAAAGCTTTATGTCATCCCCGGTCATTTCGGAATTAAAGCGGAGCTTTTTATCCTTAAACCTTTTCTTCTGTATTTCGAAAGCATCTGTGACTCTTGAGCGTATTTCCTCAGAGCTCTCCTCTTTGATAGAAGCGGTACTCAGCTCATCAAAAGATAATTCATCGACATAGCTCACAATATCTATGCGGTCCAGAAGAGGTCTGCTTATTCTTGATAGATATTTCTTTACCCCGATCTCACCGCAGGTGCATTTCGTACCGGGATAATAGCCGCATTTACAGGGATTCATGGCTGCCGCAAGGAGGAAATCCGCAGGATAGGTATAGTTTCCGCTCGCCCTTGAAATATGTATCTCACGGTCTTCAAGCGGCTGCCTCAGTATCTCAAGGGTATTTCTGTCAAATTCGGGAAGCTCGTCAAGGAAGAGGACCCCTCTGTGGGCCAGGGAGATATCACCGGGCTTCGGTATGCTTCCTCCGCCTGAAAGAGCCTGGGAGGACACCGTATGGTGCGGGCTTATAAAGGGTCTAACGGTCACAACTCCGTTTCCGAGTATTCCTGCAATACTGTGTATACCCGTGATCTCCATACATTCCTCTTCGGTAAGAGCGGGAAGTATGGAGGGAATGCATTTTGCCATCATGCTTTTTCCGCCTCCGGGAGGACCCACAAGGAGGATATTATGCATCCCGGCTGCGGAAACCTCCACTGCTCTCTTTGCAGCACTCTGACCGCGGATAGAGCTGAAATCGTCTTTGTACTTCTGCTTCCCTTTCAGCAGTTCTTTTATATCTATACATACGGGCTCAATTTTTTTTTCGCCGGTCAGGAATTCCAGGGTCTCTTTAAGGCTCTGAACCCCTATCACCTCTATCCCGGGGGAAGCCCCGCCTTCCTCAGCATTCTCCAGAGGAAGGATAAAGCGCTTGAAGCCCATTTCCCGGGAATGGAGGACCATGGGGAGGATCCCGTTTACCTTCAGGACTTTTCCGGAAAGGGACAGTTCTCCGGCGATAACAGTTTCCGAAAGGGCCTCCGGAGGTATCAGCCCCATCGCACTGAGAAGAGACACCGCCACCGGAAGATCAAAGTGGGAGCCGCTTTTTCTCTGGTCCGCGGGACTTAGGTTTACGGTGATACGCTTGGGCGGCAGGATAAAGCCGCTGTTTCTTAATGATGTGCGGATACGGCCCCGGGACTCCTTTATTTCGCTTCCCAGAAACCCTACCATTTCAAAGACAGGCAGACCGCCCTCCGACACGTCCGCCTCCACAGATACTTCACGGACGTTGATCCCGTGGAGCGCCATAGAATGTACAGAACTGAACATAATATACTGATCTCCTGATAAAAAAATATTGGTAAAAATGGAACAACTCATGCAGAACGCATGACGCAAGGGGATTTCCCCGAACGAAGAATAACGTATCACTGATCCCGGCTGATGTCAAGGGGGGGGGAGTCCTCAGTGACTCCCCCCTCGTTGACTCTATACAGTTGATTTCACAAGCGTTACGCCGATTTTCTTTAGCAACCTGTTCATCGATTTTGCCGCTGCCTTCGACTGCTTGTCGCTACCTTTAAGCTTTATTTTTATTGATGTAGAAGAAGCATTTTTCTTAGGCTTCTTAGCTTTTACAGATTTAACCGATATCCCACTGCCCTCCAAAAGCTTCACGGAAACATTACAGGAGCTGGCTATGGCACGCTTGTTTCTGGTGTAGGGGATTTCCTTTTTCATGCTGATTTGCATTTTGTAACCGTTAATATCTAATACCCAATTTTTGATTGTGGAATCATCTTCAGCAGAATTTATGTTTTCATAATTATTGTCATTGTCGTCACTCTGGTAATTTTCGCTTTCACCTTTTCCAATTTCCAACAGGAAAGGCGAGAACTCTTCTACTTCAATTTCCACATAGCCTTTATATACCTTTCCTGACACTTTCTGATTTTTTCCATTTTTCAAATGATGTTTAATAGTAACGTATGTCCCATCAGGTATGAATCTGCCTACAAAAAACCTAACGATTACATTTTTATTGTTTTGTTTATAAGCCCCATCCATACTTATTTCATAGAACTTATAATCTTCCAGTTTAGGATCGTTCATTTTCTCGTATATTTCACCCGTCCTATCAAGTTCGTTAATAGATAGGGATACATTATTATCCATTCCATCACCATAGACAAAAATCCCGTTTTCATCATATATTCCAACAAAAGCATCATAATCACTTAAATCAGTAAATATAAGCTTATCATAGTCCTCCCAATCAGAATATTGGTCACCAGCATCATTATATTTTTCATTAAGATAACCTGACATATGTTTATTTGAGTCAATTGCTATAACATTCAGTATCTCGATTTTGCCATAGTATGGAGCTACTATTGAAGTAGTATAGGTATCGTTCTCTTTGTCATATGTGCATCCACAATCATACGTATTATCAACAAGCTTAAGGATGATTTGAACATTTGCCAAAGGCGCATCATTTGTGATTTTGACACTCCATTTTATTTCCTCACCTAGGGCATATTCTTTTTTGTTTGAGTCCAAAGATAAAGTATCAATATAGACTTTTGGCGGTTCATTTACCTCGTTAAGTTGTCCGACTTTACAGTCAAATTTGCTGAGATCTGTGAAAACAAGCTTATCATAATCATCCCAATCATAAAAAGCATATCCGGCATCATTATATTTTTTATTTAGAAATCCAGCCATATGCATATTTGCATCTATGCAAATTAGAGATACTACTTCCAATTTCCCGTTATAGTTCGAATAACTTGTAAAACCATAGCTGTCGCTTTCCTCATCATAAACGATTTCACCGTCATAGGTGTTTTCCGGTCCTCTAATTTGCACATAGGTCCCGGCTATAGGTGTTTCACTCTGTATTTTTATTCCGCTCCATTTTATTATTTCTCCAAGCTCGTAATGATCTTTTTGATCGACAATGGATAAATTACTTATATCCATCTGCGGTCGTTCAGCTTGTACATTTCCCCCTTTAACAACACAATTATAATCACTTAAATCCGTTGATATCAATTTGTTGTAGTCTATTCTATCGGCATATTCACTACCGGCGTCAGCATACTTATTGTTCAAGTAGCCCGACATTTTCTGGTCTGGGCCAATGGCGATAATGTGTAATATTTCAACCTCACCGTAAAATTTGGGAGTTATTGAAGTAGTGTAGATGCTGGTTTCATTGTCATATTCCCATCCACAATCATAAATATTATCAACACACTTAAGTTTTATATCAACACATGATATTGGCTTTTCACTGGTAATCTTTACGCTCCACTTTATCTCCTCTCCTAGATCATATTCTTTTTTACCACCGCAAATAGAGAGTGTTTCCAAATGTATTGTGGGTCTTTCAGAATTGGAATTGTCTGCAAAGACAAAGTAAAAAAGACCTTTAACCGGAAGCATTAAAAGAACAAAACAAAGTACAAGAGCTGTCAGTTTATTTTTCATCAGCTTTCCTCCATCGTATAAAACAATTCCCATAAGCCAAGAAAAGACGGTGAAATGCGCGTCCGCACTTCAATCCGTCTTTCTTTACAGATTAAAAGCAATGCCAAAGATACATAATAAGCACCGCCTTGAAACCATGATAGATATGGGTTAAAATAAGGCTTGTGTGTATCGTAGGCTTTGCCTATCAGTGCGGTAGATCTGCTACCGTGCCGGCCCGTCGGAACTTGCAATTCCGTCGGGCGGTGCACCGTCATATTCTTTTCTTGGCTCTTATCAATATATTATCACCCAATAAAAACACGGTCAATAAAATTTTATTCATGGAATTGGGTAAATTTACTGTAGGAATTAAGTGAAAATAAGACATCCTTGAATCTCAGAAATGGATTCACCTGATGGTTATATTTTTCGCTCGTCCCATAAATTTACAATCCCTGAAATGATCCTTCAGTGCCGCTATCTTTTTGATCTGAGGAGTCAAAGGGGAGTCACTGAGAACCGTCCCCCTGACTCCCCAAACTCCCGTTAATATGGTACAATGAAAGAGCTTTCAGCATACGCTGACAGGAAAAAAGATACCCGGGAGTGAAAAAATGAAAAGGTTTTTTAGTGTTGTTCTGACAATGTGTTTATCAATTATACTGACCACCGGTGCCTATGCGGGCAATGCCGGGGTCTTCAGAAAAGATGAGATCACGGATCAGGTAAAGAAAAGGATCACGGGACTGTCCTATAAAAGTAACTGCACCGTGCCGTACTCCGACCTGAATTATCTGGTGGTGTCCTATGTGGACTTTAACGGGAATGACTGTACGGGTGAGATCATCT
The DNA here is from genome assembly GCA_017453865.1 of Lachnospiraceae bacterium. Taxonomy (GTDB): domain Bacteria; phylum Bacillota; class Clostridia; order Lachnospirales; family Lachnospiraceae; genus NK4A144. Next base: position 17,112 of record JAFTEC010000117.1, on the reverse strand, counting down.
GCAATAAGGCTATCGCAGATGACCTTTTGGATATCTTCCGTAATCTCTACAATGCGCGTTACCAGATCGACAAGATCCGTCTTGTTGACGAGTACGGGGCGGATGATGACCTGTCCTGTCTTGACGACAATACCTCCTGCTTTAATTTCAGGACGGTTGAGGGCAGCAGGAGTCTTTCAAAGCATGCCCTGGGGCTTGCAATAGACATCAATCCCTTTTATAACCCCTATGTTACTTATCCCGGCGGGAAGATAAGGATATCACCCCCGGGGTCTGAAGCCTATGCGGACAGGAATGCGGTCTTTCCGCATAAGATAGACAAAAACGATCTTGCCTATAAGGAATTTATTGCCCACGGCTTCACCTGGGGCGGAGACTGGAAGAGCCTGAAGGACTACCAGCACTTCCAGAAGGCGAAATAAGCAGGGCGGAGAGAGGGTATGCTTGACGAATACGGCAGGGAGATAGATTATCTGAGGATATCCATTACGGACCGCTGTAATTTAAGATGCAGGTATTGTATGCCTCACGACATTGAGACCGTCGCTATGGAAGAGATCTTAACCTACGAGGAGATCGCTTCCGTTGCGGAGGCTGCTGCGGCATTAAATATTTCAAAGCTTAGGATCACAGGGGGAGAGCCCCTTGTCCGAAGGGGCGTCTGCAGGCTGATAGAGATGCTTAAGGGGATAAAAGGGATAGACACGGTTTCCATTACAACGAACGGGATCCTTTTGGGCGATATGCTGGATGAGCTTATAGCTTCGGGCTTAGACGGGATAAACCTAAGCCTTGATACCCCGGACCCGGAGAGGTACAGGATGATCACCGGTTTTGACAGGCTGAATGACGTTCTAAAGGGAATGGATAAGGCGCTGGAAAAGGGGGTTCCCTTAAAGATAAATGCTGTTTCCCTGGACTTTGACAGGTTCCTTGGCATTAAGGAAGGGGAAAATACAGCGGGAAGCGGAATTGAGGCAGGGAGCGGAGAGGACGGCGATATCCCTTCGGATGTGGAAGCGCTTATAGCCCTTGCTGAGGATAAAAAGGTGGATGTACGCTTCATAGAGCTTATGCCAATAGGAAACGGAAAAGGCTTCCCGGGAATAGCCCATAAGAAACTGATCCCACTTATAAAAAAGCATTACGGGAGCCTTGAAAGGGATGATTCCGGCCGCGGAAACGGTCCCGCGGTCTACTACCGCAGTGAAGGGCTTTCCGGACGGGTGGGCTTTATCAGTGCGATCCACGAAAAATTCTGTGATTCCTGCAACCGTATCCGGCTTACTTCGACGGGGATGCTTAAAAGCTGTCTCTGCTACGACACGGGAGTCGATGTAAAGAAGATACTTAGGGAAGAGGGTGCTTCCGACGACAGGGAAAAGGCAGTAATAAAGGCGGTTCAGGATTGTATTCTGATGAAGCCCGTATCACATTCCTTCACAGAGGGTGAAAAGATCACCGAAAGACACGGGATGTCTGCAATCGGAGGATAAGGGGAAGCAAAGGCAGGAAATGTGTTTCATTGAAAGGAGATACGATAATGAGAGTAGGAATTCTGGGTGCCGGCGGAATAGCCGTCGAGATGGCAAAGACTATATCGGGCCTAAAGGATGTGGAGTCATATGCGATAGCCTCTAGAGACAGGGAAAAGGCGGAAGCCTTCGCGAAGGAGTGGGGCTTTGAAAAGGCATACGGCTCATACCCTGATATGCTTTCGGATGAAAAGGTGGATCTCGTATATATCGCAGTGCCTCATTCCCATCATTATAAATGGACCATAGAGGCCCTGAATGCGGGAAGAAACGTTCTCTGTGAAAAGGCCTTTGCCGCCAATACGAGGGAGGCAGAGGAAATGATAAGGCTTGCGGAGGAGAAGAAGCTCCTTCTCACGGAAGCCATATGGACCAGATATATGCCCTCAAGAGGGATAATAAACGATCTTATAGACAGCGGAGAAATAGGGAAGGTGGTCACGGTTGCGTCAAACCTCGGCTACAGGATAGATATGAATGAGCGTATGGTGAAGCCGGAGCTCGCCGGAGGGTGTCTCCTGGACCTTACGGTCTATACCCTGAATTTTTCCAGTATGATCCTTGGAAACGATATCAAAAGGATGGAAGCGTCCATGGTGCCCACGGAAACAGGAGTGGACGGACAGGACACGGTAATGCTCGAATATTCTGACGGGACCATGGCGAGTATGTTCACCACAATGTACGCGCTTACGGACCGGAGGGGTCTTATCGCGGGGACAGAGGGCTTTATAACGGTGCAGAACATCAATAATCCACAGAGGATCACGGTTTACGAGCCCGACAGGACAAGCTACAGTATCAGGAAGGACATAGAGGTTCCGCCCGAGATCACGGGATATGAATATGAGGTGCTTGCCTGCAAAAAGGCGCTTGATGAAGGCAGGATCGAATGTGATGAAATGCCGCACAGTGAGACCATAACCATAATGAAGCAGATGGATGAGATACGTCGTCAGTTCGGCATAGTATTTCCTTTTGAAAAGAAATAGGGATTGCCGGATCCGGTTGCCATTTTTTTGATCACGTTCGTATAATAAGACAGTAAGGGATAATAAAAGGAGGAGATCGCTAATGGATAAAAAGAATGCACTTGATCTTACGGAGCTTGAAAAGGTAAGCGGAGGAACATCCGCAGGGAATGATAAGAATACGGACAGGCACGCTGAATTCGAGGGTGCCTGGGATTCTATGGGACTTTCCGGAATATATCCCGGAAAAACCCAAATGGAGGAACAGTATAAGAAATGGGAAGAAGGGGGCTTTTCGGTTCCCGCCTTTGACTTCCTTATGCCTCTCACAAAGTAATATTTCAATTCTTGCCAATCCAAAGAAAATAGTGTATAGTGCAACGACGAGTCATATACTGCGGCGGAAAAAGCGCCGCAGGTTTTTCGTCGTGATTTTGCCAAGCGGTCAGATGTCCGGAGGATATCTGACATAAACCAACGGGGCGCTTCACGGGGGCTCAGAGAAAGCAGGAAAGAGAAATTTAGGGAAATGTCAAAGAATTTGGTAATAGTTGAGTCACCGGCAAAGGTGAAGACAATAAAGAAATTTCTGGGAAGCAATTACCAGGTGATGGCCTCCCAGGGTCATGTCAGAGACCTTCCGAAAAGTCAGATGGGTATCGATGTTGAAAATGATTTCGAGCCCAAATACATAACCATACGCGGAAAAGGCGAGCTTCTGGCCTCCTTAAGAAAAGAGGTAAAAAAGGCGGACCGTATCTTTCTCGCAACCGACCCGGACCGGGAAGGGGAAGCAATATCCTGGCATCTTCTGAAGGCATTGAAGATAGACACGCCGGACAGCAATAAAAAGGTGGAAAGGATAACCTTTAATGAGATAACAAAGGCCGCGGTTAAGAATTCGCTTAAGAATCCGAGAGAGCTCAATATGGATCTCGTTGATGCACAGCAGGCCAGAAGGGTCCTTGACCGTATTGTGGGCTACGGGATATCGCCGCTTCTTTGGGCAAAGGTAAAGAGGGGCCTTTCCGCGGGAAGGGTGCAGTCGGTGGCGCTCCGCATAATCTGCGACAGGGAGGATGAGATAGACGCATTTATCCCCGAGGAATACTGGACAATTGAAGCGACACTCGATGTTAAGGGTGAGAAAAAAACCCTGAATTCCAAATATTACGGGGATAAGGACGGAAAGAAGGATATCCGCAGCGGAAAGGAAGCGGAGGAAATAAAGAAGTACTGTGAAAAGAACAGCTTCAGGATACAGGATGTAAAGAGGGGAGAGAGAGTAAAAAAGGCACCCCTTCCCTTTACGACCAGCACCCTTCAGCAGGAGGCCGCATCGGTTTTAAATTTCTCCACACAGAAGACCATGCGTGTCGCCCAGCAGCTTTACGAGGGAGTTGACATCAAAGGACAGGGCACCGTGGGTCTCATTTCCTACCTTCGTACCGATTCCACCAGAATATCCGATGAGGCTATGAGCGCCGCAGTTTCCTATATCACGGAAAACTTCGGAAGTGAATATCTTGCCGAGGGAGCCGGTAAGAAGCCTGATAAAAAGAACGACCAGAAGATACAGGATGCACACGAGGCAATAAGACCTACGGACATTATAAGGACCCCTGCTTCCGTAAAGGATTCCCTAAGCCGGGAGCAGTTCAGGCTCTATCAGCTCATTTGGAGGAGATTTACCGCGAGCTGCATGGCATTCGCGAAATACGATACCGTTAATGTAAAGCTTATTTCCGGTGACAGGTATATCTTTACCTCTTCGGCGTCAAAGCTTAAATTTGACGGCTTTTTGTCTGTTTATAATGACGGAAGTAACGATGAAAAGAGCGGCAATGTCTTAAGCGGGGATCTTTCCGAAAAGTCGGTGCTGACTCTGGATTCCATAAGTGAAAAGCAGCATTTTACCCAGCCTCCCGCCCACTACACGGAGGCCTCGCTTGTCCGGACCTTAGAGGAGCTCGGGATCGGAAGACCCAGTACCTATGCGCCTACGATAACCACGATAATCGCAAGACGCTATGTCACAAAGGAACAGAAGAACCTCTATGTGACGGAGGTGGGAAGGGCTGTAAACAATATACTTAAGGATGCCTTTCCGGGAATAGTGGACGTGAATTTCACGGCAAACTTTGAAACTCTTCTGGACGGGGTTGAAGAGGGAAAGGTCCAGTGGAAGACCATTATCGAAAATTTTTATCCCGATCTCAGGGAGGCCGTTGAAAAGGCGGAAAAGGAAATAGAAAAGATAAAGATACAGGATGAAGAGTCGGAGGAGATCTGTTCTAACTGCGGACGCCGGATGGTCATTAAGTACGGACCCCACGGAAAGTTCCTGGCCTGCCCCGGTTTCCCGGAATGCAGAAATACCCTGCCTTATTATGAGAAGACCGGAGTAAACTGTCCCAAATGCGGCAAGGAGATCGTTATGAAGACCACCCGTAAGGGCAGGAGATATTACGGCTGCATAGGCTATCCGGACTGTGACTTTATGTCCTGGAACAGGCCTTCGAAGGAGGTCTGCCCGAAATGCGGGGGAATGATGGTTGAGAAGGGCAGCCATCTTCTATGCATAAATGAGGAATGTAAGACTGTAGTTGATAAGAAGAAGGAAGAAGCTTAGATTTTGAGAATGATAGAGCTCTTAGACAGGATAAGGACTGTTAACGGTCTTTTACAGAAGAATGAAAAGGGAAAGGTTGTTTTTACCGATATCTGCGAGTGCATGGGCGACATCCTTTCTTCGGATGTTGTGGTCCTAAGCCGTAAGGGAAAGATACTGGGACGCAATCTCCCCGTGGAAAAATGCCTTATCCTTAACGGGATAAACGTGGGTGAAAAGATAGAGGATGCCGTGAATAAAAGGCTCCTTTCCATACTTTCCACGCAGGAGAACGTAAACCCCGAGCTTCTGGGCATAGGAGGGGAGCGGGACCTTAAGCTTCTCGTGACGCCGGTTGAGATCGGAGGAAAGAGGCTCGGCACCATGATAGTCTGCCGAAAGAAGGAGGGCTATTCAATAGAGGACATCATACTCTGTGAGTATGCGGATACGGTCCTGAACCTCGAGATGCAGAGATCCGAGATCGAGGAGCAGAGGGAGGAGGACAGGGTAGAGAAAAAGGTAAAGGCCGCTTTTTCCGCCCTCTCGTATTCCGAGGCCCTCGGAGCTGTGAAGGTGCTGAACACCCTCAAGGGAAACGACGGAAGGGTGGTGGCGTCAAAGGTTGCGGAAAACCTTGGGATCACGAGGTCGGTGGTGGTAAACGGCTTAAAGAAGCTTGAAAGCGCCGGCATCATAGAGACCGGTTCCGCGGGAATGAAGGGGACAAGGATCAATGTCGTCAATAAGGAAATATACAGAGAAGCCGATAAATGGTGCGACAGGCACCATATAAATCCCTGATGCAAAGCATTGACAAACCACAGTTGTTTTTTTAAAATTTTATAGTAAGCGAAATTATAAATTTCGCTTACTATAACACTCCGCGAGGATGCGCACGGATTTTGCAAGGAAATATGCGGCTTTCAGCCGCCAAAATCCGGTGCAGTAAACGCCAAAACGAAATGAGTTTTGTCGTTTACTATAGTATCAGAAAGGATAGTCTGAAAATGTCTAAGGAACTTGCAAAAACCTATGATCCGAAGGGAATGGAGGACAGGCTCTACCGGAAGTGGCTTGACAAAAAATACTTCCATGCGGAGGTGGACAGAACTAAAAAGCCCTTCTCCATTGTGATGCCTCCCCCGAACATCACGGGAAAGCTCCATATGGGTCATGCGATGGACAATACACTGCAGGATATCCTTACCAGATATAAGAGAATGCAGGGATTTTGCACCCTGTGGCAGCCGGGTACCGACCACGCTTCCATAGCCACCGAGGTAAAGATCATCGAGAAGCTTAAGGAAGAGGGCGTGTCAAAGGAGGAGCTCGGAAGAGAGAGGTTCCTTGAAAGAGCCTGGGAATGGAAGAAGGAGTAAGGCGGGATAATCGTAAGCCAGCTAAAGAAGATGGGCGTTTCCTGTGACTGGGACAGGGAGCGCTTCACGATGGACAAGGGCTGCAACAACGCGGTAAACGAGGTCTTTGTCAGACTGTACGAAAAGGGGCTTATTTATAAGGGAAACAAGATAGTAAACTGGTGTCCTGTATGCAAGACCACCATTTCCGATGCGGAGGTGGAGTATGAGTCCCAGAACTCCCATTTCTGGCATATAAAGTATCCCGTTGCGGGAGAAGAGGGCAGATTCGTGGAATTCGCCACCACCCGTCCCGAGACCATGCTGGGTGATACCGCTGTTGCGGTGCATCCCGATGATGAGAGATATAAGGACATTATAGGGAAGAAGGTGCTTCTTCCGTTTATGGACAGGGAGATTCCGGTTGTTGCGGATTCCTACGTAGATCCGGAATTCGGTACCGGAGTTGTAAAGATCACGCCGGGACATGACCCCAATGACTTCCTTGTGGGTGAACGCCACGGTCTTCCTGTCATTAACATATTAAATGATGATGCCACGATCAATGAAAACGGCGGGAAGTTTGCCGGTATGGACAGGTATGAAGCGAGAAAGGAGATAGTTAAGGAGCTTGACGAAATGGGGCTCCTTACAAAGATAGAGGAATACACCCATGAAGTGGGAACCCACGACAGGTGCGGAACCACCGTGGAGCCCATGGTAAAGAAGCAGTGGTTCGTTAAAATGGACGGGCTCATAAAGCCTGCGGCAGAGGGTGTAAGGAACGGGGATATAAAGCTTGTTCCTGCCAGAATGAGTAAGATCTACTTTAACTGGACGGATAATATAAGGGACTGGTGCATAAGCCGCCAGCTCTGGTGGGGTCACAGGATCCCCGCCTATACCTGTGAGGAATGCGGTGAGCTCACGGTTTCAAAGGAAAGACCGGAAAAGTGCCCCAAGTGCGGCTCAAATAAGCTCACACAGGATCCCGATTCCCTCGACACCTGGTTTTCATCCGCGCTCTGGCCCTTTTCCACCCTGGGCTGGCCGGAAAAAACAGAGGAGCTTGATTATTTTTATCCTACCAGCGTTCTGGTCACGGGATATGATATCATTTTCTTCTGGGTCATCAGGATGATATTCTCGGGCTATGAGCAGATGGGAGAAAAGCCCTTTGATACGGTGCTTTTCCACGGACTTATAAGGGACGAACTCGGGAGAAAGATGAGTAAATCCCTGGGGAACGGCATAGATCCCCTGGAGGTCATAGAAAAGTACGGTGCGGACGCATTGAGATTTACGCTTGTTACCGGTAACGCACCGGGTAACGACATGCGTTTCTCGGATCAGAAGATCCAGGCAAGCCGGAATTTTGCAAATAAGATCTGGAATGCTTCCAGATTTATCCTTATGAACATCGGCAGCGGCGGCGTCAGCGAGCCCGGGGAGGATGCGCTCGAGGATGCGGACAGATGGATACTCTGCCGGATGAATGAGACAGTGCAGTCCGTGACCGACAATATGGAGAAATACGAGCTTGGTATCGCTGCCCAGAAGATATACGACTTTGTATGGGACAGTCTCTGCGACTGGTACATAGAAATGGTGAAGCCAAGGCTCTATAATACGGAGGATGCTCCGGGAAGGAATGCGGCAATCTGGACCCTGAAAACGGTCCTTAATTCATCCTTAAAGCTCCTTCATCCCTTTATGCCCTTTATCACAGAGGAGATCTACTGTACACTTAGGGAAGAGACAGGGGATACGGAGTCGGAGGAGTCGGTAATGATCTCAGCCTGGCCCGTATTCGAAGAACGCTTCAACTATGTGAAGGAAGCCGACTATATAGATATTATAAGGGAAGCCGTAAAAGGCATAAGGAATATACGTTCGGAGATGAATGTGTCTCCGGGAAGCAGGGCGGACATAAGGGTCGTATCAAATGATGCTTCTGTAAGAGAGGCGTTTACAAAGGGGAGCCTCTTCTTTTCTAGCCTTGCATATGCGGATAATGTGTATATCCAGGATACAACGAAGGATGTAAATGATGATGATGTTTCCATCGTTACCGGGGCTGCCACCATTTACATACCCTTCGCGGATCTTGTGGATCCGGAGGAGGAAAGAAAAAGGCTTGTCAGAGAGGAAGAGCGGCTTGAAAAGGAGCTGAAGCGTTCCCATGCCATGCTTTCCAATGAAAAGTTTCTGTTAAAGGCACCCGAAAGCAAGATCAATGAGGAGAAGGAAAAGCTTGCGGGTTACGAAAAAATGATGAATGAAGTGAGGGAGAGGCTGAAGGTGTTTTCATCTTAGGATCCTCCTGAGGGTCCGGTACGGAGGGACATTATGGGCTCGCGTGATGACAGGAATATCAACAGGGTGATAGTTAAAAACAATGATATGGAAGCATATCTTTACCTTACGCCGCCCGCAGACGGTGAGAGATACGATCAGGAGGACATCATTGACCTTCTTCACTCAAGCGGGGTCAGGGAGGGGATCAGTACATCCCGGATATCGGCCATGATAAAGAAGGGGATCTACAACCACGAGCAGCTTATTGCCGAGGGAACACCGCCCGAAGCCGGTGTGGATGGTTATTTTGAATTCTTCTTTGATGCCACCGGTGCGGGAAAGAAGCATCCCCTTATAAGAAAGGACGGTACGGTTGACTACACCTATATCAATATAATAGAGTGCGTACAGGCAGGGGACAAGCTGGCGGTCTATCATCCCGCTGTAAAGGAGAAGCCGGGACTAAGCGTGAAGGGAAAGCCCATCCCCGGGAAAAGGGCAAAGGAGCTGCCTCCCTTACATACCACAGGCTGCACCTACGTTCCCGAAGAGGGTGCCTATTATGCCGACATCGAGGGAAGGGTAGAGGCGTCGAAATCAAAGCTTTCCGTTACAAGCGTCCAGGAATTCAAAAATGACATAGACAATGTTTTCGGAAATATAAATTTCAATGGCGACATCATAATACATGGAGGTGTATCCGAGGGAGTCACTGTGCGTGCCACAAGGAGCGTGACAGTAGAGGGTGTCTTCCATGGCGATGCTTTGGAGGCAGGAGAGGATATAGTCGTTAAGGGCGGTATCCTGGGCTCCAACGGCACCAGGGTAACCTGCGGAGGAGACCTTCTGGCCGACTTCATGGAATATGTGAATGTGGAAGCCGGTGGTGATGTTTCCGCCAATTATATCCTGGACTGCACTATTGTTTCAAAGGGACAGGTTTTTGCGGTCGGAGAAAGAGGGAGCATAGTGGGAGGTGACATCTACGGGATGAGAGGCGTAGAGGCCAGATTCCTCGGGAATGATGTCTTCCTGAAAACCTTTATTTCCGCCGGTGTAAAGGAAAACATAGTGCAGATGAGGAGGGATCTGTCCAGAAAGGAAAAGGAGCTGTCGGAGGCCTTCCAGCAGATGAGGATCCGTTCCGATGAGCTGGAGCGGAGAGTGCGCCTTGGAACGGCAGACGAGGCGATGATGACCGAGCGGCAGAACCTCATGAGGGAAAAGATAGAAAAGAAGGCCGAGCTTCAGGAAATGGAGCAGAAGACCAGGGAATTCGACGAGCTTATGAGGATATCCGAGGGAGCGGCCATAAAAGCTTTTGACACCGTATATGAGGGCGTTATGATCATGATTGATTCACAGCAGTATGCTGTAGAGAAGAATAAGCGGGGAGTTGAGTTCTCCAGGAATGAAGAGGGAGTCCTTCTCCCGATGCCCATCTCCTCTTCTTTTGCAAGGAAGTGAGGTCCTTACTTTGATAGATTTTGATGAGGAATTAAAAAAATTTCATCCCTCCCTGGAGGTGGATGATACGGAGGAAGCGGTGATGAGCCGCGACGAACCGGATGTTCTGGATCTGATGTTCTCCATGCTCGGGATCAAATATAAGGAAAAAGAGTAAATGAAGTGTTATAACTGCGGCTGCACATTGTCCACCGATGATTTCTGTACAGCCTGCGGAGCGGACGTAAAGACCTATAAGAGGATCATACGTCTTTCGAACCGTTATTATAATGAGGGTCTGAAGAAAGCAAAGATACGCGATCTTACGGGAGCGGTATCTTCTCTCAGGCTGTCTTTAAAATGCAACAGGAATAATGTTCAGGCAAGGAACCTTCTGGGCCTTGTTCTTTTTGAGACCGGCGAGATCGTTCCGGCCCTTTCCGAGTGGATAGTTTCAAAGAACATAAGGGATAAAAAGAACATAGCGGATGATTTTCTGTCGGATATAAGAAACAATCAGGCGAAGCTTTCCGGCTATGACACGCTTATCCGGAAGTATAATCAGGCTCTCTCCTATGCACAGCATGACGACCTGGATCTGGCAGTTATACAGCTTAAGTCCGTTGTGGCAAAGAATCCGGCTTATCTTAGGGCTGTGGAGCTCCTCTGCCTTATCTACCTTAAGAACGAGGACTGGGTAAAGGCAAGGAAGTGTGCGGAACGCGGGCTGAAAACGGATGCAGGGAATATCAGGCTTAAGACTTACCTTACTGAAGCTGATAAAAGGATAGCAGAGAAGGAAAGTGCCTCGGGAAGGAAGCCCTCCAGAAGACAGAGGGATGAGGCTATAAGCTATACCAGCGGAAACGAGACCATTATCCAGCCTCTCAATGATTCGGAGAGAAGCGGCGGCCAGACCATTATAAATATACTTATCGGACTTCTGGCGGGTGCTGCCCTTATGTGGTTCCTGGTCCTTCCCGCAAGGATACAGGTTAAGGGGAATGATGTGAATGCCCGCTTAAAGGAGGTTTCCGAGGAGCTTACGAAAAAGACCGCCGATATGGATGAGCTGAATGAAAGGATCGAGGCTCTGCAGGAGGAGAGCAGGGGTTATCAGGATGCCCTCTCCGAATATACCGGTAATGAGGGCGTTTTGGAGGACTATAATAATCTCCTGACGGCAGCATTAAGCTACATGAACGATCCCGATGATGCGCTGGGGGCTGCGGAAAGCCTGGAGAAGATAAAGAAGACAGAGGGTGAGGATATTTCAACGGAGTTCAGCGCCCTGTATGACTATTTAAGCAGCAACGTTTCCTCAAAGGCTGCGGATCAGTACTTAAAGAGCGGAACGGACAAATACAATGAGGGTGATTACGAGGGAGCCATTGACGACCTTACGGAGGCCTATGATCTTAATAAGGAAAGCGATGAAGCCCTTTATTATCTCGCACAGAGCTATCTGAAGAATGACAATAAGGATAAGGCAACGGAGCTTTATAACCAGCTTATAAGCTCATTCCCCGACTCCCAGTATAAATCCAAAGCCGAGAGCTTTATCAATCAGGGCGAAGAGGACAATGAGGAAGCGGTTGTGGAGGCAGAGCCTCCCGTTCCGGCACCTAATCCCGCGGATCAGGCGGCACTCCAGGCAGCGCTGGCGGCAGCACAGGCACAGCAGGATGCGGCAGCCGAGGCCCGGCAGAATGCTGAAGCCGCACAGCAGAACGCAGACGCGGCGGCACAGAATGCAGGCCAGTAGAAAGGATGACATGGAAAGTAAAAAAGGTTTCAGTACCCCGGAGGAGCAGCCTCACGAACGTATCCACCGGGAGGTGGCAAGAAAGGCAGCGTCAGAAGGTATAGTCCTTCTGGAGAACAGGGAAAACATACTGCCCCTTGAGAGGGAATCGGCAATAGCGCTGTACGGACGCGGAGCCGTAAGGACCGTCAAGGGAGGAACCGGAAGCGGGGACGTGAACGAGAGAGAGGATGTCTCTGTTTACGATGGCCTTATTATGGCGGGTTTCCGCATATTAAACGGAAAATGGATAGAGGAATATATCCGCGAATACGAGGAAAAGCGCATAGTCTGGCGGGATGCCCTGTTAAAAGAGGTAAGGGAATCCGAAAGAGGCATGGAGGGCTTTTTTGATACCTATGCAGCCCGGCCTTTTCCGGCACCTGCGGGGCCCGAGCCTGAAAAAGAGGACTGCGACACGGCTCTTTATGTCATAAGCAGGACAGCGGGGGAGGCTGCCGACAGGCGGAATATAAAGGGTGATTATTATCTGACGGATGAAGAGGAAAAGTTCTTAGACGACCTCTGCAGGCTCTATGACAAGGTTATAGTAATCCTGAATACGGGAGGGATACTGGATCTTTCCTTTATGGACTCGCACAAAAATATCTGCGGACTTATACTCTTAAGCCAGGCGGGAATGGAGGGAGGAAATGCCCTCGCCGATATCCTCTGCGGAAATGTTTCTCCCGGAGGGCATCTGACCGACACCTGGTGCTATGACTATGAGGATTATCCCGGAGCCTCGGACTTCTCCTTTATGAATGAGGATCTCACGACCGAAAAATACGAGGAGGGGATCTATACCGGGTACAGATACTTCGATTCTCTCGGGATTCCGGTCCGTTACGGCTTCGGCTATGGCCTTTCCTACAGCGAATTCAGTATGGAAGCGGAGGAGCCGGTATTTAAGGACGGTGTGCTTTCACTGCCTGTGGTGGTGACCAATATAGGGGACGTTCCCGCGAGAGAGGTTCTGCAGGTCTATGTTTCCTGTCCCCAGACCGGACTTGAAAAGGAATTCAGAAGGCTTGCGGGCTTTAAGAAAACCGGAGTGATACCCGCAGACGGGTTTGAAAGGCTTGCCGTGGAGATACCCCTTAACCTCCTTTCATCCTATGACGAGGAAGAGGCGGCCTGGGTTCTGGAAAACGGTTTCTACGGCCTGTGGTGCGGCTTTTCCCTTGATAAATCCGTACTGGTATCAATGCTTTCACTCAATAAAAGGACCGTGATCGAGCGCTGCAGGAATCTCTGCACCTCCGAAGGCACCATAAGGCAGTTCTCCGTTCCTCCTGAGGAGAGGGAGGAGATCAATAATAAATGGATAGAAAAGGGAAGATCCGAAAACCTTCCGGTACTGGAGATAGACGGGGACGCTATAGAGACCGTCGAGAACAGCTATGACAGGCCGGATGAGCCGGATGAAAGGGTGCGTTCTCTTGTTGATGCCTTAAGTACCGACAAGCTTATTTCCCTTATGAGCGGAGCTGTTCATAAGGAAGGGAATGCCGAGGCGGTCGGCTTCGGTTCCTTTAAGGTTGCAGGCGGCGCCGGAGACACAAGCCGGGAGGCTGTTGCGGACGGTATCCCTTCAATAGCAACGGCAGACGGCCCTGCGGGTCTAAGGCTTGATGAAAGATATACATTGTCTGACGGACGGATCAAGCCGAAGAGCTTTGCCCGTACCGTTGAGCATGGCTTCTTTGATACCGAGCCACTGGAGGAGAGCGGGGAAAGCTATTATCAGTACTGCACCGCATTCCCCGTTGGAACACTTCTCGCATCTTCCTGGGATGAGGAGCTCATGTTCGAGGTGGGTAAGGCAGTCGGAGAGGAGATGAGGCTTTTCGGTGTGGATCTCTGGCTCGCTCCGGGTATGAACATCCACAGGAACCCCCTCTGCGGCAGGAATTTTGAATATTTTTCAGAGGATCCCTTAATAAGCGGAAAGATGGCGGCTGCGATCACGAGAGGAGTCCAGTCCATTAAGGGCTGCGGGACAACCATAAAGCACTTTGCCTGTAACAATGCGGAGGATAACAGGTTTTTCTCGGACTCGGTGCTTTCAGAGAGGTGCTTAAGGGAGATATACTTAAAGGGCTTCGAGATCGCGGTCAAGGAAGCCGCACCACTCGCTCTTATGAGCAGCTACAATAAGATAAACGGCGTCCATTCCGCGAATAACAGGGAGCTTATCACAAATATCCTGAGAGACGAATGGGGCTTTAAGGGTATGGTCATGACCGACTGGACCAGCACCTGGTACGGTGATGGCTGCAGTGCCTCCGGCTGCGTGAAGGCAGGAAACGATCTTATCATGCCGGGAAGCCGCGAGGACCTTAAGGATATAGAGGGGGCATTAAAAGAGGGGCTTATCGGTATTGATGATATAAAGGCAAACGCATATCATATTGTCCGTACCATCTTAAATACTGCAGGACAGGACGGCTGAAAATGGGTGAAGAAAAACGGCGGGCCCAGCGGGAGCCGACCAACTACACAGCTCTTTACTGCTCCGGGAACGGTGTGAGATCCGTAAAGATAAAGGATCTCAGCAAGTCCGGAGCTGCCATAGTGTTCAAAAACGAGATCGAAGCAAGGGAGGGGGACAGCATCATCCTCTATTTCTATGGGAATGAGACCGGAACTCTTATCTCACATCTCATGTGCAGGGTCGTTCGTCTCTTTTCGGATGAGGGACATTTTGCCATGGGAGTCACCTTTGATCATGACCGGGGCATAAGTAAGATAATGGAATATCTCGAGTCCCATTCGGGTCAGTAGATCATCCCCTCTTTTTAATTAAGAGAGCATACGGGAGAAAAAGTGAGAAAACAGAAGATTGCGGCAGAAAAGTCTGCAATTTTCACGCTTTTACCCGCTTGCAACATAGCAGGCAAAAAAGTATTATGTCTCTTGGTGATTAGCACTCAAACTAAGTGAGTGCTAGTAAACCGAAAGAAATATGTTTCACAAAGGACGGATCTCTCCGTTCAATATAGAGTTATCAGTCTGAAATAATAAACGGAAAGGAGCACATAATGAAATTAAAACCGTTAGCAGACAGAGTTGTATTAAAGCCCATTGAAGCAGAGGAGACCACCGCATCAGGTATCGTTCTTCCCGGACATGAAAAGGAGAAGCCACAGCAGGCCGAGATCCTTGAGGTAGGCCCCGGAGGAGTGGTTGACGGAAAAGAGATAAAGATGCAGGTAAAGAAGGGTCAGAAGGTTATCTATTCCAAGTACAGCGGAACAGAGATAGAGCTGGATGACAAGTCAAAGGTTATCATTGTTAAGCAGAGTGATATTCTGGCAGTGATCGAGAAATAAAGCTTTCGGAACAGTCACTTGAAAACACAGGCAGATATGCCTATCAGTAAAAGGAGAAAAAGAATGGCTAAGGAAATCAAATACGGCTCAGAAGCAAGAGCCGCTCTTAAAGCAGGAGTAGATCAGCTGGCGGATACCGTAAGCGTTACCCTTGGACCCAAGGGCAGGAACGTGGTTCTTGACAAGTCCTACGGAGCACCCCTTATCACCAATGACGGTGTTACGATCGCAAAGGAGATCGAGCTTGAGGACGAGTTCGAGAATATGGGTGCACAGCTGGTTAAGGAGGTCGCAACAAAGACCAATGATGTGGCAGGTGACGGTACCACAACCGCTACGGTTCTCGCACAGGCTATGATAAATGAGGGTATGAAGAACCTCGAAGCAGGCGCAAATCCCATGATACTCAGAAAGGGTATGAAGAAGGCCTGTGATGCTGCAGTTGAGGCTCTTAAGAAGATGAGCTCAAAGGTATCATCCAAGGATCATATCGCTAAGGTTGCTTCCATTTCCGCAAGCGACGAGGAAGTCGGACAGATGGTTGCAGACGCTATGGAAAAGGTCAGCAACGACGGCGTTATCACAATCGAAGAATCGAAGACGATGCAGACCGAGCTGGATCTCGTTGAAGGTATGCAGTTTGACCGCGGTTACGTTTCAGCTTATATGTGCAACGATATGGATAAGATGGAGGCAAATCTCGAGGATCCCTACATCCTTATTTATGATAAGAAGATCTCAACCGTTCAGGATGTTCTGCCTCTCCTTGAGCAGATCGTAAAGAGCGGACGTTCACTCCTTATAATCGCCGAGGATGTTGAGGGTGAAGCTCTTACAACACTTATCGTTAATAAGCTTCGCGGAACTTTCAATGTTGTAGCTGTTAAGGCTCCCGGCTACGGCGACAGAAGAAAGGATATGCTTCAGGATATCGCGGTTCTTACCGGCGGACAGGTTATTTCAAGTGACCTCGGTCTTGAGCTCAAGGATGCCACGGTTGATATGCTCGGCCGTGCAAAGAGCGTAAAGATCACGAAGGACGATACCACTATAGTTGACGGAGCAGGAAAGAAGGCTGACATCAAGGCCCGTCAGGCTCAGATAAAGACCCAGATCGAAGCTACAACCTCTTCATTCGACAAGGAGAAGCTGCAGGAGAGACTTGCAAAGCTTTCAGGCGGAGTTGCGGTTATCCGCGTAGGTGCCGCTACCGAGACAGAGATGAAGGAAGCAAAGCTTCGTATGGAGGATGCCCTCAATGCCACACGTGCGGCTGTTGAGGAAGGCATCATTGCAGGCGGCGGATCCGCATACATCCACGCCGAGAAGGAGATCGACAAGCTTATAAAGGGACTTGAGGGTGATGAGAAGACCGGAGCAATGGTAGTTCTCAAGGCTCTTGAGGCTCCTCTCTACCACATTGCAGCAAATGCAGGTCTTGAGGGAGCTGTCATCATCAATAAGGTTAAGGATTCCAAGAGCGGAGTCGGCTTCAACGTGCTTTCGGAAGAGTATGTCGATATGGTAAAGACCGGAATACTTGATCCTGTAAAGGTTTCAAGGTCGGCCCTTCAGAACGCCACCAGCGTTGCCGCATCCTTCCTTACAACCGAGTCGGTCGTAGCAACAAAGAAGGAGCCCGCGCCTCCCGCCCCCGCAGCACCCGCCCCGGGGATGTACTAAACCACCAGACCAAGGCAAAACCGCTTCCCTCGCTAGCGAGGGAGGCCGTTTTTCTTTGGGATGCGCCC
>JAFTEC010000116.1 GCA_017453865.1 Lachnospiraceae bacterium | reverse complement strand
GCATGATCTGTTCCGGGCTGCCAGAGGGTATTATAGCCCTGCATCCTCTTAAACCTTGTAAGAATGTCCTGCATGGTATTATCAAGGGCATGACCCATATGAAGCCTGCCGGTGATGTTTGGCGGAGGCATCACAATGGAAAAAGGCTTTCTGCTATAGTCAACCTCTGCGTGAAAATACTTATTTTCAAGCCATTTTTTATAAAGCCTGTCCTCCATCCCCTTGGGATCGTAGGTTTTACTTAGTTCCTTTGCCATCCGTCAACGCCCTTTCTGTTAATATCACTTTAATTCTATGTTATGTATAGAAATAATATTTGTCAATGTATATTGTACCGCGTTTTCCACCGTTTAGCCTCATCAAAGATCTCATCATTTATGATGCTGATCCTTGTGCCCTTCATTCCGGCGGAGCTTGTTTCGATGATACCGGCACTTTCAAGCTTTCTTAAGCCGTTCACCACCACCGATCTGGTGATCCCCAGAGACTCTGCCACCTTTGAAGCCACCACGGTGCCGTCCCTCCCCGTAAGGTCGCTTAAGATCCTCACGGCTCCAAGAGCCTCGGAATAAGAAAGCGCAGAAAATGCGCCCTTTACGATCTTTTCCCTTCTGTCCTCTTCCTCATGCTCCTCGGTTTCGGACCTCAGCATTTCAAGGTTTAAGACCGTATCCGCATATTCGCAGAGGATGATATCCTCTATGGAATAGTCCTCCTTCTTTCTGCCGACGATCATGGTCCCGAGCCTCTTCCCACCGATCTTAACGGGGGTGACAAGAAGCTTCATATCTTTAACGTTATTAAGCCCCAGAAGCTCCGGGTTAACGTTCTCCTGGGTGGACAGTATGGATAGCAGCCGCTTATTTACAGCATTTTCGATTCTTTCCCCTATAGCGGAGCCGTCCAGTAAAAGCCCGTCCGCTATGGCCGCGGTATTTCTTCCAAGCACCTTTCCCTTACGGCTTAAAACCACTATGTCTGCCGAAAGGAGCCTTCCCAGACACTCACAGATATCGGTAAATACTACCTTTCCCGCTTCACTTTTCTGAATTATCCCGTTAACGGTCCTGATTTTATCAAGTAGTTCAATACCGCTCATTCCCTATCCTCATCCTCTTTTATCTCCACGACTTCCTTGCATTCCTCATTTATGCACATAAGGCGCTTACCCTTTTTCACCATGAGGCCGCCGCACTTGGGGCAGGGCACGTTGGAAGGAGCATTCCAGGTCATGAAGTCACAGTCCGGGAACCCTAAGCACCCGTAGTAGCGCCTTCCCTTCTTTGTGGTCTTCATCACCAGATCCTTACCGCACTTAGGGCAGCTAACCCCTGTCTTTTCAAAGAAAGGCATTGTGTTACGGCACTCCGGGAATCCGGGGCAGGCAAGGAACTTGCCGTAGGGACCGTACTTAATGACGAGATGTCTCCCGCAGTTAGAACAGATCTCCTCGGTTTCCTCATCCTCTATCTTGATCTCCTTGATCTCCTTGCCGGCTTTTTCCACCGCCTCATGGAGATCGGGATAAAAGTTCTCTATTATGGTCTTCCAGGCCACCTTTCCCTCTTCCACCCCGTCAAGAAGTGTCTCAAAGTTGGCCGTGAAATTAACGTCCACGATACTCGGGAAAGCATCCTTAAGGATATTGTTTACCGCTCTTCCCGTCTCTGTGACATAGAGGTTCTTCTGCTCCTTTGTCACGTAGCGCCTTGCGATTATTGTGGTAATGGTGGGCGCATAGGTACTGGGACGTCCGATACCAAGCTCTTCCAAGGTCCGCACGAGACTGGCCTCTGTATAGTGGGGAGGCGGCGAAGTAAAGTGCTGCTTTTCATCTATATTATTTAACGTAAGCTTCGATTTCTGTGAAAGGTCGGCGTTCAGCACATTTCCGTCGCTGTCCCCTTCCTTTCCGTCGTCATAGACTGAAAGGAATCCGTCAAACTTCAGCTTTGATGCGGAGGAAGTGAATATATGCATATCTCCGGAAATAAGCTTTGCGCTTACCGTACTGTACTTCGCAGGAGCCATGCGGCTTGAGATGAAGCGCTTCCAGATAAGCTGATAGAGCCTGAACTGGTCCCTGGTAAGGGAAGCCTTGACAGCTGCGGGAGTCCTCTCCGCTTCTGTGGGCCTTATACACTCATGGGCATCCTGGATCTTCTTCTCAGTCTTCTTTTCCTTAGTCTTTAGAAGATCTTCATTTAAATACTCTTTTCCGAAGTTTCCTTCTATATAGGAATCCGCCATGGCGGCAGCCTCTTCGGAAACTCTGGTGGAATCCGTTCTTAAATAGGAAATAAGACCGACGGTACCCTGTCCCTTGACATCCACTCCCTCGTAAAGCTGCTGGGCAATACGCATGGTCTTTTGTGTGGAGAAATTGAGTACTGAGGCTGCCTCCTGCTGCAGGGTACTGGTTGTAAAGGGAAGGGGAGCCTTCCTTGTCCTTTCGCCCTTCTTAACTTCCTGAATGGAGAAGGGGTGCTTTTCGCAGAACTTCTTTATATCAGCAGCTTCTGCTCCTGTCTTTATCTCCTTCTTCCCGTTTTTATCACCGTAATATTTGGAAAGCAGCGGCTTTTTCTCGCCCTTTACCGTAAATGATGCTTCCAGAGTCCAGTATTCATCGGGAATAAAAGCATCTATCTCATCTTCCCTGTCGCAGATTATCCTGAGGGCTACTGACTGAACCCTTCCTGCTGAAAGTCCTCTTTTTACCTTTGCCCAGAGCAGCGGGGAAATACCGTATCCCACGATCCTGTCCAGCACACGCCTTGCCTGCTGTGCATCCACCAGATTCATGTCCAGTTCTCTCGGGTTCTTCAGGGAATTCTTCACCGCAGTCCTGGTGATCTCGTTAAAGGTGATCCTGTCCACCTTCTTTCCATCCGAAGGATCCTCTATCTTAAGAGCCTTTATAAGATGCCAGGAAATGGCCTCTCCTTCCCGGTCAGGGTCAATTGCCAGATATATCCTGTCCGCTTTTTTTGCTTCTTTTCTTAAGGAAGAAAGCAGATCACCCTTTCCTCTTATTGTAATGTATTTGGGCTCGAAATCGTTTTCCAGATCTATCCCCAGCTGGCTCTTCGGGAGATCCCGAACATGCCCCATGGAAGCCATGACCTGATAATTACTTCCCAGAAATTTTTTAATTGTCTTAACCTTGGCCGGTGACTCGACTATTACCAGATTTTTAGCCATTTCTTTTATCAGACTCCGTTAAATTCGTGATTTTACCGCTTCCTATGTAAAGCGATAGTGAAAACGAAAGCAATATACACTATTTTTTCTACAATTGCAAGACTGCCCCAAAGGCTTCCCCTCTGGGGCGCAAGACGTCCGGGGGACTTCTGCTTTGCGCGGACCGTAGCGGAGCGGAGACAGGTGTCCGCGAAGCTGACGGATGAGGTTCCCGGCTCTGCGAAGCTGTGGATGCGGAGTCCCTACTTTTAACTATGAACCGATTCTGACTGTCCCACATCATAACTGCCCTTTGACAATAACCAACGTATATACTATCGAGAATATCTGGTTTTATCTCCCTCCAGGTGCTAGAATAGCCTGGAGGGGTAACAGCTGGTCAGAAAACGGAGAAGAGTATTATGGGAATAATAAGGAAGATAACATTATTTACAGCATTTATTGCAATCGGGGCGGCACTTTCAGCCTTTCCGGCGGGGAGTGTTTATGCAGGGACGTATGATATTTCACAAGATAATATAACTATAATCTGTACATCAAATGGACAGACGGTAAATGGCACAGATGACACCGATCCCGTCATTACCGGCAATTCTGATGATCATGTAATAACAATAAATACAGCCTCGGGCTGCACAGCAAAGGTTAAGCTTAACGATGTGACTGTAAATTCAGGGGTTTCTGCAGCGGTCAGCATAACCGGTGACGGTGACACTGTCATAGAGCTTGCCGGAGATAATACAATACAGTCAGGCATCAATCATGCCGGGATCGAAAAGAATAGTTCCGGTTCCCTTGAGATATGCGGAACCGGATCTTTAACCGCAAACGGTGGATACGGTGGAGCCGGGATCGGCGGTGGAGATAATGGCTCAGGTTCGAATATAACAATCAATGGAGGAACAGTAAGCGCAAACGGTGGAGACGGTGGAGCCGGGATCGGCGGTGGAGATAGCAGAGCAGGTTCTGATATTGAGATCTCAGGAGGAACTGTAACAGCAACTGCTTTAGATTTTGGAGCCGGGATCGGCGGCGGATTCAATGGAGCCGGTTCCAATATAACGATCGTCGGAGGAACTGTAATAGCAGTCGGTGGACTAGGCTCCGCAGGAATAGGTGGTGGATATAAAGAAAACGGATCCGTTTTCAGGATAAGTAATGATGCCAAAGTATTGGCCGCAGGCGGAGCAGCTTCATCTTTTTATTCAGGTAACCCCGGAGCCGGAGCTGCCATTGGAAACGGAGGTCAAATTAATGATGTTTCCGGAGCCGAGATCGATCCGAATATATCCGGGCTGTATGACACCGGGTTTATAAAGTATTATCTACCGGGAACCGATATAGCTGCCGTTGAAAACGAAATGGCCACTCCGTATAAAATCATTACGACGAACAAAAAAACAATTTCATTCGATCCTAATGGTGGAAAATGCAGCACCCCCACTGCTAAGACCGTAAGCTTAAACGGCTGGCAGGTATTGGAATCCCTTCCCGAATCCACAAGGGATGATTATACCTTTGACGGATGGTTCACAGCCAAAGAGGGTGGGGATAAGATCACGGCATCGACTGTATTTCTTAAAGATACAACAGTTTATGCCCATTGGACCTATGATCCACCGGCGCCCTCTCCCTCTCCCTCGCCGACTCCTTCACCCGAGCCGACTCCCTCGCCCTCGCCGACTCCCTCGCCGGAGCCGACACCATCGCCCTCACCGACACCATCGCCTGCTCCTGCGCCTGAGCCGTCGCCCACACCCTCGCCTGAGCCCACACCCTCTCCGGCTCCCGAGCCGACACCCTCGCCTGATCCGGATGCACCGAAGGAAGCTGTCATTACAGTATCGGATAATAAGCCCAT
>JAFTEC010000115.1 GCA_017453865.1 Lachnospiraceae bacterium | reverse complement strand
CGTGCCGTTGGAACGAACCTGTGGAGGGCTTGATTGAAAACTTATGATGATAAAGAATGGCACTTATCGTTTTTCCGGCGCGGTAGGTGCTATTTTATTTCCCGTAATTTAATCGTAGGTTTATTGAAATACAGGTTTGAATGGTTTAGAATGGGGGTGAAATGAAGGACATAGTGAAATCAGAGAAAACATACTGGCATCCGGCGTTTTTCGGTGCTACAAAGTGGGAATTAAAAGAGAATAAGGACGATTTGTAAGGGAGGACGACAAAATGTGCCAGGCATTAAGGGAATTAATGAAAGATGAGATAGCGGAAGAGATAGCGAAAGAAGTAACAAAGGAAAGAATAGAAGCTACAACAGATACCAATTTAGGGAATATAAAGGAATTGATGAAAAATATGAAGTGGACTGCGGATCAGGCAATGAAAGCATTAGGGATACCTGATGCGGACCAGTCCAAGTATTCGGCAATGCTCTAAAACACAAGGCTTCAACCATTATAATAACCAACAACGAAAGCAGTAGGTCTTAAGCGGTTTGCTGCTTTTTCATTTATAAAGATAAGGGATGAATTATAATGGTAAATACAGATATTATAAGGTCACTATGGATATTTTGAATTTTTCGGGTATGTATGAGGGATATGAGCTTTCGTGCTTTAAGGGTGCGTGCTTTATAGATCTTCGGGATGTCCGGGGGACGAAGCTCTATGTGGACAGTGAGGGAGAGAAGGCCGTAAGGGAGAGGATACGGGAGCTTGGCTCCCGGGGGAAGGTGCATCTTATAGATATCGGGGATTATCACTATGTCACGAGATTTTATCTTTATGAGATAAGGGAAGCCTTTGATCTTCTGGTATTTGACAATCATAATGACTCGAAGGAGCCGGAGTTTGGGGGTTTACGTTCCTGCGGATCATGGATCAGGGACGCTTTAGAGGATATGCCGGATACCCTTATGTCGGTCAAGCTTATAAGGGGGATAAGGGATATTTCCTTTCTTAAGGGGAGCTTTGATAATGAAAGACCCCTGTATATTTCCGTGGATAAGGATATACTGTCGGGGGATACCTGCCCCACGAACTGGGATCAGGGAGATATGGGTCTTGATGAGCTTATTTTAATTCTACGCTCCGAGGCTGAAGGGCGGGAGCTCCTCGGTATCGATATCTGCGGCGGTATTCCGGGAAATGCCGGTGCATCGGACAGGGAGATCAGACTAAATCAATCGGTTGATATTTCAATTCTTGACGCTCTATGCTACAATCACAGGGTATGCTTAGAGACAGAATAAGAAGATTTATGATCGGAAGATACGGGCACGACGATCTGTCGCTTGCCCTGCTTTTTGTGGCGGGGGCCTGTCTCGCTTTTGCGGCGCTTTCCAGAAACAGGAATGCGTCACTTTTCTTTGTCTTCGTCCTTATTTTGATGGTCTTATGGGGTATTTTCAGGATGCTCTCAAGGAACAGGGAGAGGAGAGCGAGGGAAAATGAGATATATAAGAGCCTTACCGGCGGCTTTTCCAAAAGGTCAAAGCCCTTTAAGGACAGCATGAAGGAATGGTGGGGAAATATTAGGAGTATCAGGTTTCCCGAAAATAAGAGGAATTACGGATTGAAGATGTGCCTCTTTAAGTGTCCCGGCTGCGGAGTGGATATAAGGATCCCCGCAAACAAGGGGCGTATCATGATAACCTGCCCGAAGTGCGGTAAGGAATTTGAAAGGGTGAGCTGATGAAGAAAAGGGGGATCGCGAGATTTATAGCCTTCGCTGTTTTTATTGCCTGCGGGGCTTACCTTATCTTTTATGCCTATAACGCAAAGACGGATTCGGAGGCTGCGGAAAAAAGAGCGGGAACCGCGGCAGCCTTTAACAGCGGCTCGGGAGACATAAAGACCGTAACGGCCGTGGACGAGGAGACCGGTGAAGAGCGCTTGCTCGTGGTCCTCGGCCAGTACGAGAAGCTTTATGAGCAGAATAAGAATCTGGCGGGCTGGATAAAGATAAAGGGCACAAACATTGATTATCCGGTCATGAAGAACATAAACGGCAAGGGGGATTTTTACCTGGACCACGATTTTAACGGGAAAGAGGACAGGAACGGAACATTGTTTCTTGACGACAACTGCGATATCGTGAAGCCTACGGAAAACCTTATAATCTACGGACACAATATGAAGTCCGGCCAGATGTTCGGCGACCTTGATAAATATAAGTCCGAGGACTTTTTCCGCGAACATCCCATTATCCAGTTTGACACTATATACGAGACCGGAAAATATCAGGTGATGATGGCCTTCCAGTCCCATGTATATGAGGAGAATGTGATAGCTTTCAAGTATTATCAGTTTATTGATCCCGCTTCGGAAAAGGAATTTGAGTCGGGGATAAATGAGATGAAGGCGGCGGCACTCTATGATACCGGGGTCACTGCGTCCTACGGTGATAAGCTCCTTATACTGTCGACCTGCGACTATGATGAGCAGAACGGCAGGTTTGTTGTGGTCTGTAAGAAGTTGGAGCCTTGAATATGACAAAGGATGAATTTAAGAGTTTAACTGAAAAGGGAAGGATCTATCTGGACGGTGCCACCGGGTCAAATCTGCAGAGGCGCGGCATGCCCTCCGGTGTCTGTCCGGATCTTTGGATCTCGGAAAACCCGGAGACGCTTATAGGGCTGCAGCTGGAATTTTTAAGGGAGGGCTCAAGGATCATCTATGCCCCGACCTTTACCGCAAACGCCATAAAGCTTTCGGAATTCGGCCTTAAAGACCGGCTTAATGAGCTTAATAAAACACTGGTCGCCGAGTCAATAGAGGCGAGAGAACGTTTTTATAAGGAAAGGCCGGATGCGGAGAGCGTATATATCGCGGGGGATCTCACAATGACCGGCCGGAGCCTTAAGCCGGTGGGGGATCTTGATTTTGAGGAGCTGATTGACGTTTATAAGGAGCAGATCGCCGCATTAGTAAAAGCCGGAGTGGATCTTATAGTGGTCGAGACGATGATGAGTCTTCAGGAGACCAGGGCTGCGGTCATTGCCTGTAAGGAGAGCTGCGAGCTTCCGGTCATAACGACCCTTACCTTTGAGGGATCGGGAAAGACACTTTTCGGGACCGATCCGCTGACAGCGCTAATAACCCTTCAGTCTCTCGGTGTTTCCGCTTTCGGGATTAACTGCTCAATGGGACCCTACGAGATGGAGGACATGTTCAGGAGCATAATCCCCTTCGCGGAGGTTCCGCTTATCTGTAAGCCGAATGCGGGACTTCCGGAGCTTGATAAGGACGGGAACACCGTATATAACCTGAACCCTGAGGATTTTGCGACCGGAATGGAGAGGATAGCGGCTCTCGGAGTCAGGCTGCTGGGAGGCTGCTGCGGGACCACGCCGGAGCATATCAGGGCGCTTATCAAGCATACCTCGGGAATCTCCGCGGACAGTACAGGTATTATAGAAAATGCAAAGAAGAAATATGTCCTTACGAGCGAGAGAAGTACTTTAAGCTTCGGCTTGGATGACAGGTTTTTTATCATCGGTGAAAGAATAAATCCTACCGGAAAGAAGGCGCTGCAGGCGGAGCTTAAGGAAGGCTCCTTTGATATGGTGCTGGACTTTGCGGAGGAACAGGAAAAAAAGGGAGCGAAGGTCCTTGATATAAATATGGGGATGAGCGGGGTTGATGAAAAGGCCCTTATGCTCACCGCCATAGAGAAGGTCACGGAGGCTTCGAGCCTTCCCTTATCCATAGATACAAGCCATGTGGACATAATGGAGGCCGCTCTGAGGCGCTATCCCGGAAGGGCTCTGATAAATTCGGTTTCCCTGGAGGAAAAGAAATGCAGGCCTCTTTTTAAGCTTGCGGCGAAATACGGCGCAATGTGCATACTTCTTCCCTTAAGCGACAAGGGTATTCCCGGGAGCTCCGGAGAAAAAAGAGAGATAATAAATAAGCTTATTAAAATTGCGGAGTCCTACGGTCTAAGGGACAGCGATCTCGTCGTGGACGGTCTCGTCGGTACCGTCGGCGCCAATAAAAATGCGGCGATAGAGACTCTTGATACCATAAGCTACTGTCATGATAAGCTTAAGCTTGCCACGGTCTGCGGCTTATCCAATATTTCCTTCGGACTACCGGAGAGGATAATCGTAAATTCATCCTTTCTTACCATGGCAATATATGCGGGACTTACCATGGCAATAGCAAATCCGGGGCAGCAGAGGATAGTGGTGTCCTTACTGTCATCGGATCTTCTCCTTGGGAAGAAGGACGGCGATACCGCTTATATCGAATATATGGAGAGCTATGAGGGAGAGGAGGTCTCTCCCCGAAAGGAGAAGAAGGGGCTTATTGAGGCCAAGGATGAGGGAGACAGGATTAAAGATCCCATTTTCGATGCCGTTATTAAGGGGAAGCGCTCCCTTGTTTCATCTCTTGTTAAGGAGGCTCTTGAAAAGGGAAATAAGCCCAACGATATCTTAAATATTTCCCTCCTTCCTGCCATAAATAAGGTCGGAGAGCTTTTTGACAAAAAGAAGTACTTCCTGCCGCAGCTTATTTCAAGCGGTGAAGCCATGAAAAACGGTGTGGACATACTGGAGCCCTATTTAAGAAAGGGAGGGTCATCTTCAAAGGGAGCACCGAATATCGTTATAGGGACCGTAAAGGGAGATATCCATGACATAGGGAAGAATCTGGTGATACTTATGCTGAAAAACCATGGCTTCAATGTCACGGATCTCGGAAAGGATGTTTCAAAGGAGGAGTTCCTTGAGGCATCGGTAAGGTATAAGGCGGATGTGATCGGAATGTCCGCACTTATGACCACCACAATGACTGAGATGAAGAATGTTATCGAATATACGAGGAAAAAGGGTTATAAGGGGAAATATATGGTAGGCGGAGCGGTCATTACCGATGAATACGCTTTAGAGATCGGGGCCGCGTATTCCTCCGATGCCGCGGATGCGGTGAGGGTCGCGAAGGAAATACTTCAAATGAGTTTAAGCGAGGAGTGGAAATGAACGGAGCGGATGCTATAGCAAAATGTCTGGTGAAGGAGGGCGTTGATACGATCTTCGGTTATTCCGGAGTTGCCATTGACCCCTTCTGGAACAGTATAGGTAAGGAAAACATTAATGCCGTGCTGGTCCGTACCGAGCAGAATGCGGGACACGCGGCAAGCGGCTATGCCAGGACCCTTGGGAAGGCAGGGGTCTGTGCGGTAACGAGCGGACCCGGGGCAACTAACCTTTTAACCGGTATCGCCACGGCCTATGCGGATTCCATTCCGCTGGTATGCATAACGGGACAGGTGAATACAGACCAGATCGGTTCCGATGTGTTTCAGGAAGCGGATGTAACCGGTGCTGCGGAGTCCTTTGTTAAATTCAGCTATTTAATAAGAGAAGTAAAGGATATCCCAAGGATCATACACGAGGCATTCTTCGTGGCATCCACGGGGAGAAGGGGTCCGGTACTTATAGATATCCCCATGGATATACAGTTAAAGCGTATTCCTGACTTTGAATATCCAAAGGAGGAACCGAAGATGAGGACCTATAAGCCTACGGTCAAGGGGAACGCGGTACAGATCAAAAAGGTGATAAAGGTTCTTGAAAACGCGAAAAAGCCCCTTATCATCGCCGGAGGCGGGGTATTCCTGTCCGGAGCGAAGAAGGAGGTCCGTTCCTTTGTGGAAAGGCACTCCATTCCTGTGGTGTCAACAATGATGGGGCTCGGTGTACTGCCGAGTGATCACCCGATGTACTACGGTATGGTCGGAAATAACGGGAACGCCATAGCTAACCGTGCCCTCAGGGAGTGCGATACCCTCCTTATGGTCGGGGCGAGGGTCGCGGACAGGGCCGTAGCCACGCCGGATATGACCTTTGACGGGAAGGTACTTATCCATATGGATGTGGATCCTGCGGAGATCGGGAAGAATGTGGGTCCGACGATACCAATAGTCGGGGATATAAAGCATATATTCAAGGATTTTCTGGAGGCGGACTTTACGGCAAAGCACGATACCTGGGTAAATATGCTGGATCTTTACAGGGATTCCATGAAGGAGGAACGCCATTCCTCCAGGGATTTTGTTAATCCTCAGACCTTCGTGCATAAGCTGTCTCTTGCAATGAAGGACACAAGCGTATATGTGGCGGATGTGGGACAGAACCAGCTTTTTTCCTGCAGAAATATAATCCTAAGGGAAAAGACCAAGTTCTTTACCAGCGGAGGCATGGGGACCATGGGCTACTCGATCCCCGCCGCAATGGGCGTCAAGGCTGCGGAGCCCAATACACAGGTGGTCGCGGTATGCGGAGACGGTGCCTTCCAGATGAGCATGATGGAGCTTGCCACTATAAATCAGTTCAAGCTTCCGGTAAAGATCGTTGTCATGAGAAACCTGTATCTCGGGCTTGTACGGGAGCATCAGCACCATAATTACAATGATGAATACAATATGGTCCATATCGGGGAGGAGCCGGAGCTTTCAAAGATCGCAGAGGCCTACGGCGTGGGTTACTTAAGAGCCGACAATATGGAGGGTATCGACGAAAAGATCGAAGGCTTCCTTTCCGATGACAGAACGGCAATTTTCGAGATCAGGATAGATCCGGAAGAAAACGTGATGAATCAGTGACATAGCTTTACTGTTCTGAATAGTTACGACGCAGCATTATAGAAAAGGAATCGGCATTATGAAAAAAATCTATTCCGTACAGGTTGAAAACAGATCCGGTGTATTATCGAAGGTCGCGGGGCTTTTTGCCAGAAGGAGCTTTAATATCGATTCGCTGGCGGTGGGAGAGACCGAGGACAAAAACATCTCCTGCATGACCATTGTTTCCAGCGGCGACGACCGGACCCTGGAGCAGATAGAGAAGCAGCTTAATAAAAAGCTGGATGTCATAAAGATAAAGACCTTTGAGGAGCAGGAGGCCATCAACCGGGAGCTTATGCTTATCAAGGTCAAATACAATAAGTCAAACCGGAAGGAGATAATGGAGACCTGCCAGGCCATGAAGGCGGATATCGTGGATATGAGTAAGTACCACATCATGATACAGATCTGCGATACGCCGGAGAGGACCGAGCACTTTGTAAAGCTACTTTCCGGGATAAGCATAGTGGAGCTTGCCCGTACCGGCACCCTTGCGCTGTCAAAGTGCGAGCTGTGACAGAGCTGCCGTGGAAAACTCTTATTGTATATGGCGGAAAAATATTTTATAATGTTTCCTTGTAAATCTTAAATAAGGAAAAGACAGGAGAGAACGTAAATGTTTAAAATCCGGGAAGCCGTGATGCTCTGTGAGAATATCTGCAAGCAGGTAATAGAGGCACCACGGATCGCAAAGACCTGTGAACCGGGTCAGTTTGTCATAGTCCGTGCAGATGAGACTGCCGAGAGGGTGCCCTTAACCATCAGTGATTATGACAGAAAAGAGGGCACAGTAACCATCACGACACAGATAATCGGAGCTTCATCCTACAAGCTTTCACAGTTCAAGACCGGTGAGTACATAGCAGATATCACCGGACCTTTGGGTAAGCCTTCGGAATTCGTGGAGGAGCCCATTGAGGAAGTGAGGAAGAGAAGGTATCTCTTTGTGGGAGGAGGCTTAGGAACGGCTCCTGTATATCCGCAGGTAAAGTGGTGCAAGGAGAATAACGTTGATTTTGACGTTGTCATCGGATGCAAGACAAAGGAGCTCCTTATTATGGAAAAGGAATATGAGGAGGTGGCGGGGGATCACTATCACCTGACTACCGACGACGGCTCCTATAAGCATAAGGGAATGGTGACAAGCGTTATGGAAGAGCTTATCGCCGCGGGAAACCATTATGATGTGTGCGTTGCCATAGGTCCCATGATCATGATGAAGTTTGCGGCAAAGACCGCCCTTGACGCAGGGATACATACCATAGTTTCCATGAACCCCATTATGGTTGACGGTACCGGAATGTGCGGCGCCTGCAGGCTTGTGGTTGACGGAGAGGTCAAGTTTGCCTGTGTGGACGGCCCCGAGTTTGACGCTGCAAAGGTTGACTTTGACGGAGCCATGAAGCGTATGGCTCTCTATAAGACCGAGGAGGGAAGAGCGTTCCTTAAGATGAAGGAGGGCGATACCCACCACGGGGGATGCGGTAATTGCAATTAGTCCGGGGGACTGATTGCACCGCGGCATTTTGTCGTTCCGGCGATAAAATGCCCGGAAAGATTAGCAGCGAAAAGATGTTTTATGCAGATGAATACAATACCAGAAATGAAAGGATAGACAGATGGCTGTAGATATGTTAAAGAAGGTGCCTGTACGGGAGCAGGATCCCGGGGAGCGGGCCCGGAATTTTGATGAGGTCTGCCTCGGCTACAACAGGGAGGAGGCAATGAGTGAATCGGAGCGCTGCCTTAATTGCAAAAATGCACGCTGCATTGAAGGCTGCCCCGTTTCCATCAATATTCCCGCTTTTATACAGGCGGTAAAGGAGGACGACGTAAAGAAGGCTGCCGGCATAATAGCCGAATCCAGCGCACTGCCTGCTGTATGCGGAAGAGTCTGTCCCCAGGAGAGCCAGTGCGAGGGCAGATGTGTCCGTGGGATAAAGGGAGAGCCGGTCTCAATAGGAAAGCTTGAACGTTATGTTGCCGATACCGCAAGGGAAATGGGTATTAAGCCCGAGGTAAAGGCCAAGAAGAAGAAAAAGAAGGTGGCGGTCATCGGTTCAGGTCCCTCCGGACTTACCTGTGCAGGGGATCTTGCAAAATCGGGCTATGATGTCACGATCTTCGAAGCGCTTCATAAGGCAGGCGGAGTACTGGTATACGGTATCCCGGAATTCCGTCTTCCAAAGGAAAAGGTTGTCGCACCTGAGGTTGCCAATGTGGAGGCCCTTGGTGTAAAGATAGAGACGGATGTTGTTATCGGAAAGTCTGTCACCGTGGATGCTCTTCTTAATGATGAGGGCTTTGATGCGGTTTATATCGCTTCCGGGGCCGGACTTCCGAAATTTATGAATATCCCCGGTGAACAGGCTCTTGGAGTTTATTCCGCAAACGAATTCCTTACACGGAATAACCTTATGAAGGCCTACAGGGATGATTACGATACACCGATAGCCAGAGGAAAGAAGGTTGTTGTGGTAGGCGGCGGCAACGTTGCGATGGATGCCGCGCGTACTGCTCTCCGTCTTGGTGCCGAGGTGCATGTGGTATACAGAAGGTCCGAAGCGGAGCTTCCCGCGAGAGTCGAGGAGGTTCACCATGCCAAAGAAGAGGGCATCATTTTTGACCTTTTACAGAATCCGGTGGAAATACTTGAGGACGAAAACGGATGGGTCCGTGGCATCAGGATAATAAAGATGGAGCTCGGAGAGCCTGATGAGTCAGGCAGGAGAAGCCCTGTGGAAATACCCGGCTCCGAATATGAGATAGAGTGCGATACCGTTATAATGTCACTTGGAACAAGCCCCAATCCCCTTATTTCAAGCACCACAAAGGGCCTTGATACCAACAGGAGAAGGTGCATAGTGGCTAATGAAGAGACAGGAGCCACCAGCAAGGAAAGGGTCTATGCGGGCGGTGACGCGGTTACCGGAGCTGCTACCGTTATACTTGCGATGGGTGCCGGCAGGGCAGCCGCAAAGGGGATCGATGAATACCTGAGCAGCGGAGCGGTGTGAAGCATTGTTATCCTTAGGAGCGAAGCGACGAAGGATCTTATGAGGATACAAATATGATCTGTCCAAAGTGCGGAACGGAATACAGAGAGGGCTTTAACGAGTGTGCGTACTGCCACATCCCTCTCGTGGAGAGCCTTGAGGAAGGAGTTGATCCCGAGGAGCTCCTGAAAAAGTCCGAGAGTAACGATCCGGAGGAAATAGAGATAAGCCCGGAGGACTTTATCTCTCTTGCAAGAAGCCGGGGTCTTTCGGACCGGGATATACTTAATGCCATGGATCTTGCTCCGGATAAGGGAGATGAAGGACCTGTAATTGTGCCGAAGCCCTACAGGAAGGCCTCCGACAGGGTGGAGGATATACGCTCCTCAGCCTATACCCTCCTTATCGTGGGTGTTCTCGGACTTATAGCCGTGTTCCTTCTGTACATTGGAGCCATACCGGTTTTCCTTACCGGGGCGGGCAAATACATCGTGATCTCTACGATGACTGCGCTTTTTATCCTCTTTTTCTTCTTTGGGGTAAATTCCTTCAGGAAGATAAAGCCTCTTACGGAGGAGGCCGAAAGGGAGGAAAAGAAGATAGATGAGATACGTAAGTTCTTCTTTGAATCCTATACGGCAGAGAGCCTGGACAGGGAAGCCCTCGGAAGTGACGGGGATGACGTGAATACCTATTTTCTGAGATCCGCTTTTATCAAGAAAGCCTTGAATGAGCGCTTTATGGATCTCGATCCCTCTTTCCTCGAGTATATAGCCGATAAACTGTATAATGAGATGTTTGAACCTGAGGAAGAGGCTCCGTCCTCGGAGGAGGAGAATGGAGAGGATTGATATTCTCGCTGCCGGAAAGATCAGAGAAAGCTACTACCGTGACGCGATGGCCGAATATGAGAAGCGGCTGTCGCGTTACGTTAAGTTAAATATAATTGAAGTGGCAGACGGACCGGACAAAAAGGCGGAAGCCTTACGGATGCTTGAAAAGCTGCCTGAAGATGCTTATATCATAACACTTGAGATCAATGGAAGAGCGCTGTCAAGTGAAGAGCTTTCACAAAAGATCTCGGAGCTTGAGAGCAGCGGAAGAAGCAGGATTGTATTTATAATAGGGGGTCCGGAGGGACTCCACTCCGATATCCTGTCAAAGGCCGATTTCCGCCTGAGCTTTTCAAAAATGACCTTTCCTCATCCGCTGATGAGGGTTATCCTTCTGGAGCAGATATACAGAGCGTACAGGATAATGAAGGGTGAGCCTTATCATAAGTAAGATTTTTATTATATGAACAGAGTGATCGCTGATATTTCAGCTGATGATATAAAGAATATCTTCGGCCAGTTTGACATATTTGCAAAGAAGATAGAGAAGGAATTCGGGACGGAGCTCACAATTAGACACGGTGAGATCCATATTTCCGGTACCGAAAAGGACAGCGCCGGAACGAAAAATGTCCTTGAAGCCCTGCTCAGGCTCTCCCGTAAGGGAAATATGATTGAAGAACAGAATGTTGATTATATAATGGCTCTTGAAAAAGAAAACAACGTCTTATCTTTGGATAATATTACTGAGGGGAGTGTTATCTGCCATACCGTGCAGGGGCGTCCGGTTAAGCCGAAGACCCTGGGACAGAAGGAATATACCGATGCCATCAGGGAAAAGATGATAGTCTTCGGCATAGGACCTGCCGGTACCGGAAAGACATATCTCGCGATGGCCATGGCAATAACCGCCTTCAAAAATGAAGAGGTGAGCCGTATAATACTTACCCGTCCGGCAATTGAAGCCGGAGAGAAGCTGGGCTTCCTTCCCGGGGATCTGCAGAGCAAGGTGGATCCGTATTTAAGGCCGCTCTACGACGCACTGTACCAGATAATGGGTGCGGAATCCTTTCAGAAGAATATGGAGAAGGGGCTTATCGAGGTGGCGCCTCTTGCCTATATGAGAGGGCGGACCCTCGATAATGCCTATATCATATTGGACGAAGCCCAGAACACAACCCCTGCACAGATGAAGATGTTTTTAACCCGTATAGGCTTCGGATCCAAGGTCGTGATAACCGGAGACAAGACCCAGAAGGATCTTTCAAGCGGCACGGTTTCGGGTCTCGATACTGCGGAAAGGGTGCTGAAAAAGATAGACGATATCGCTTTTATTTATCTAAGCTCCCTTGATGTGGTTCGGCATCCCCTTGTCCAGAAGATCGTTAAGGCCTACGAGGATTATGAGGATAAGAATAAAGAACCGGGTTCCGGAGATTTAAGGAGAAAGCCCTTTGACAGAAGAAAGAACAGAAGATAAGGGATCGAAAACGGCAGCGCTTACGCTGATGATCTTTATTCCCGTTATCGGAACCGGAGGAACGGCCATTGTTTCCTACTTCCGCTTCTTTTCGATACAGGAAGTCATATTGAATACGATAATCGCGGCTGCGCTCTGCATAGTTGCGGAGATGCCCTTAAAAAGGCTGACCATAGACAGTAAGGGCGTGGTCTATTTTGTGTACTCCTATCTTTCGGGACTTCTTCTTGCGGTGCTTTCCGGCTTCTGCTTTGAATTCATACTGCCCCTTGCCGCCCCCGCCGTTCTGATCGGCATACTGGGCGGTACTCCGGCAGGGTCATCGGCGCTCCTTCTCTTTACCGGTATCTCCACACTGGTACTCTATGAGAGCGGGCTCTATTTTTTCCTGATGTTCTTTATAGGCTATATTCTTTTAATGTTTTTTACACTGCACCGGGAGGTATCCGTCCCCTCGGCGGTATTCACCTCCCTTTCGGCGGGAGGGGTCACCTTTTACGCCTGCAGCCTTCTCTCGAAGGCCAGGCTCGCTCCGGAAAATGTGGTGTTTCCTCTTGTGGGGCTCCTTCTCGACTTCATCATAATCCTTATAATGCGGCCGAAGATCTACCTTAATGTCATCGACGCAAAGGAGAATTTCATAAACAGCATACTGGACCCTGAGTACGAGCTTCTGCAGAAATTGAAGAAGGATGAACGCAGGGAATACGATAAGGTGATCCATTCCATCCATATCGCAAATATCCTGATGGAGAGAATGGGGCTTGAAAGGATAAAGCTTCTCGGTACGGGATATTATTGCAGGATAGGGGTATTAAGGGGAGAAAACAGCAATGTTGCGGAAAAATCCCTTTCGCTAATACATGAGAGAGATTTTCCAAAGGTTATAACCGACGGGATCCTGGAATACTACGGACTTAGCGGTACAAGGCTCTCAAGGGAGAGCGGGACTCTGATCGTCATAAACAGCCTTATTGATATGATCTATGATTTTAAGCACAGGCATAAGGGGAAAAAAGCAGATTACAGCATAATGATAAATAGTGTTATGAAACGTATCACAGCGGGAAAAAGCATACTTCAGTCGGATCTTTCCCTTAATGATCTGAATGTTATTTCCGAGACTTTAAGGAAACAGGCGTTCTACTATGACTTTATACTTTGATGCCTCCGAAGGGATAAATTTACCGGATTTTTCCTGTGAGGAGCTTTTCAATGCTGTGGCAGAAAGGGTCCTTTCAATGGAGGGCTGTCCCTTTGAATGTGAGATCAGCCTTTCTCTGGTAAGCCCTGAAAGGATAAAGGAGCTGAACCGGAATTTTCGGGGGATAGATAAAGTAACAGATGTTCTTTCATTTCCTTTTCAGGAATTTGAGACCCCGGGGGTATTTAAGGATATCGATGAAAGCTCATTTAACCCCGAAAATAAGGAGCTTATGCTGGGTGATATTGTGATCTGTCAGGAAAAAGCCGTTTCCCAGGCTGAGGAGTACGGTCACTCCCTTAAAAGGGAATTTGCTTTCCTAATCGCTCACAGTATGTTACACTTACTTGGATTTGATCATGAAGAAAAGGAGGATGAGCGCCTGATGACTGAAAAACAGGAGGAGGCGCTTTCATCGCTTGGTATAGAAAGATAAAATGGATAAGAAAAGGTTTTTTAGTTTGATCTCTGTTGCTGCCGTGCTTTCCTGTCTCCTTCTTTCATCCTGTGCCGGAGGGGGCGCTTCCAAGCCGGAGGCTTCGGGGGAAGCCGGAGTGGAAAACGGTTCGGAGGAGGTTTCCGATATTAACGCCTATTCGGATTTTCAGGCGGAGGCCGAGTCAAATGCGGAAACGGAGGCCGCAGCGGTAAATCCCAGCGGACTCATTGCGGAATATGACCACAGCTCTTCCTACGGGATGCCGAGGGAAGAGAAGGACGGAAAGATCAGGAGCTATTTAAGCGGAAAGCTGGTTCCGAAGGAGATAGGAGAGCGCCGGCCAGTTGCTGTCATGCTCAATAATATCGAGGACGCACAGCCCATGAGCGGAACCTCCATGGCTGATGTACTCTATGAGTGCGTGGTTGAGGGGTCACTTACCCGTATGATGGGTATTTTTGAGAACTATGACGACCTGAAAAAGATCGGATCTGTACGTTCCTGCAGGAATTATTTTGTTTATTATGCGCTGGAATTTGACGCGATATACTGTCATTACGGACAGTCGGCCTATGCCATGCCCTTACTCGAGCAGGATTTCGTAGATAATCTGAGCGGTCTTTCAAGCGAAGGCGACACGGTTTATTACCGGACCACCGACAGAGTGGCGCCCCACAATGCCTATGCCTCCGCAAAGGGTATAAAGAAGGGCATTGAGATCAAAGGCTACGACAATAATTACAGCAGTAACTACAAGGGTAAATTTACCTTTGCAGATGACGGAGAGATCATAGTGCCGGATTCCCCGGACGCTTATACGGCGACCCATGTGGAGCCGGGCTATCTGATAAACAAGCCCTGGTTCGATTACAATCCCGATGACTGCAAATATTACAGGTTTGAGTACGGTGAGGAGCAGATAGATGCCGAGAACAAGGAACAGCTGGCGGTTGACAACATCATCCTCCAGTATTCCTCCTGGGAGGTTGTGGATGAGAAGGGCTATCTCGGCTTTGACTGTCATTCCGGCGGAAAGATGACCTACATTACCCATGGAATGGCGCGTGACGGCACCTGGATACGTTTTGACGGCGATACGGGTTCCGTAAGGTACTTTGACAATACCGGAAAAGAGATAGTTATGAATCAGGGAAAGACCTGGGTTCTTATCATTCAGGATACCGAGTCCGATAAGGTCGTGATCAAGTAGAGTATTTATGGCTTCGAGAAAAAGAAAAAGTCATAATTTCATAGTTCAGGGCGGCATTCTTGCGATTGCAGGGATAATAACAAGGATAATAGGTCTTTTTTACAGGGTTCCGGTTACCAATATAATCGGTGACGAGGGCAACGGATATTATGCTGCGGCCTATCAGATCTATAATATAATGCTCCTTATTTCCTCCTACAGCCTTCCACTCGCCATATCAAAGGTTGTTTCCGCCCGCTATTCAAAGGAGGAATATGTCAATTCCAGACGGGTTTTCCATGGAGGCCTGATCTTTGCCTTTATTTCCGGATCGGTGGTCTGTCTCGCGGTTTTTTTCGGAGCCGAGTTCTTCGCGGGTACGCTTATGAGTGAGCCGAGAAGTGCGATTGCCTTAAGGATTTTTGCGCCGACTCTTCTGATAGTTGCAATTATGGGGGTCCTACGCGGCTATTTTCAGGGCATGGGCACCATGATACCGACGGCGGTTTCCCAGATAATAGAGCAGATAGTAAATGCGGTGGTCAGCATTCTGGCGGCTTCCGCTTTTTTTACATACGGGAAAAGGGTTGCGGCACTTCTTGCAAATGACAGCTTTGCGCCTGCCTACGGCGCTGCCGGAAGTACCCTTGGAACCAGTATGGGAGCGCTTTCCGGACTTATCGTCCTTATCCTTATCCTCCTTCTCATAAATACTGCAATGAAGAGGGAGCATCTTTTCAGGGATGACACCCACCAGAACGAAATGATGGG
This sequence comes from Lachnospiraceae bacterium, assembly GCA_017453865.1. Taxonomy (GTDB): domain Bacteria; phylum Bacillota; class Clostridia; order Lachnospirales; family Lachnospiraceae; genus NK4A144. The sequence goes on along the minus strand of JAFTEC010000115.1, from coordinate 2,945 downwards.
GGATATTATCAGGATCATTATAATAACGGCTGTTCCTGTCATTCTAAGCACAGCGATCTACAATATTTCCGATGTTCTGGATAACGGTATCTTTAATAAGCTTATGTCACTTAAGGGACATGACATCGAAAAAACCAGGATATGGGGGATCTACTCGGGTAAGTACAGGCTCCTCATAAACGTACCGGTTGCCTTTGCGAATGCGATGTGCTCATCCACCGTGCCGACTCTTGCCGCCTGCATGGCTTCGGATAATATACGGGGTGCAAAGAGGAAGATCTTTTCCGCCATGCGCTTCACCATGCTGATTGCCTTCCCCTGTACCGCCGGATTTATCGTGCTTTCAAAGCCCATACTCTCCATGCTCTTCACCGGTGATGTGGAGCTTGCAGCGAAGCTCCTCTCGGTTGGTGCCGTGACGATCATCTTTACCTCAATATCCACCTTAAGTAACGGGATCCTTCAGGGCATCAATCATCTGGAGATTCCGGTAAGGCATTCTGCAATAGCACTTGTTATCCATCTTGCGGCGCTCTATGTGATGATGGAAAAATTCGATATGGAGATCTACGGCGTGATCTTTTCCGCCCTGCTGTTTTCCGTTCTTATGTGCATAATGAACCAGTTTTCCATAAGAAGATATCTCCACTACAAGCAGGAGATGGTCCGTACCTTCTTTATACCGGCCATTGCCTCCACCGTGATGGGAATAGTTGTGTATGCGCTTTACAGGCTGTTTTCCTTCCTGACAGGTAATCTCATCAGCGTGCTTCTGTCAATATTCTTCGGGGCTATGGTCTATTTTATCTCCATACTGAAGCTTAAAGGTATCAGAAAGGAAGAGCTGTATGAAGTGCCCGGCGGAACTGTTTTCGTAAAGATGGCTAAGGCTCTGAAGGTGCTTTGATCTTGAAAAAAATCGCAGTTATCGGTGCAGGGGCCTCCGGGATGATGGCTGCCATCGCAGCAGCCGAAAACGCCCGGGTTTCCCTCTTTGATAAAAATGATATCCCCGGACGGAAGCTTCTGCAGACCGGAAACGGGAAGTGTAATTTTCTTAATGAATCGGATCCCGTCCCTCATTTCCGTGGGAGTATTGCCGATTCGGGCATTCTTTCAGGTATTTTTGAAAGCTATGACAGGGATCGGATCCTCGGGCTTTTTTCCTCCTTCGGGCTCCTTTATCACAAAAAGAACGGGGGTTATTATCCGAGGTCGGATTCCGCTGCATCCCTTAATGACGTTCTTATAGGGGTTATGAAAGAGCGGGAAGTGATTTTTCATCCTCAGATTCAGGTAAAGGGCATTGAAAAAAAGGGGGATCAATTCTTTCTGGATCTATTTCACCTTAAGCATAATAAAAGATCGAAGGACGAGACTCCCTTTGATGCGGTGATCGTTGCGACCGGTGGGAAGGCAGCGCCGAAGACCGGCTCCACAGGGGACGGCTACTATTTTGCGGAAGGGTTCGGACTGTCGGTCGCAAAGCCCCTTCCTGCGCTTACAAGGCTTTTATCTCCGGACCCCTTCTTTAATGACAATACGGTGAGGGCTTCTGTTTCCGTGAAGCTTTTTATCGATGACAGCTTTACTGCAGCTTCACAGGGTGAGCTGCAGGTTAATGCAGGCGGGCCTTCCGGGATCTGCATATTTGACCTTTCCGGTAGGGCTGCCAGGGCTCTTAATGAGGGACGATCCTGTCGTATTTCCGTTGATTTTCTGCCGGAGCTTGATGTAGAAGAGCTTTTTTCCCTCCTTTTAAGAAAAGCGGAGAGGATCGGAGCAGAGGATCCTCCGTCCTCCCTTTTTAACGGGATCTTTTCCGACAGGCTTTCGGTAAATATCTGTGAGAAGCTTGAAAATCTTTTATTTAAGGGCAGATCCTTCCACGGGATCCTCTCAGACAGCCTTATCCGCGACATTGCTGTATTGATAAAGGATATGAGCTTTGATATAAGCGGTACGGGAGAATTTGCCATTTCACAGGTGACAAGCGGGGGCATCACCGCTGAGAGCCTAAATCCCGATCTTTCCGCAAAAAATGTGCCGGGGCTTTTTTTCACGGGAGAGTGTCTTGATGCGGACGGAGACTGCGGCGGCTTTAACCTGCACTGGGCCTGGGCAAGCGGACTGACCGCAGGATTTGCGGCCTCCGGGGCTGTGGTTTGTTTCTGAAATTCAGTCAGTATTTGCAGTCAGATTACGCTCATTACCTTTGTTTTGTGCCGAAACATCTGGACGGTGCTCTGGAGAAAAAAGAGCGCTTTCTCCTTCGCACCGCCACGTTTCGGCCCAAAACTGCAGTCATTCGCTATTCAATCTGCCTTGCAAACACTGCCTGAATTTCAGGATTTACACGCACTCAGACAGGCGGGGATGGCGGTATCAGGGTTTTCGTAGCTAAAGAAGCGAAGAAACAGAACGCTGTACCCACGCTTCGGGGGAGGAAATCGCAAATGTTGAGAATAAACGAGATCCGGTCGGATCATGAGCTGAATACGGAGGAGCTTTACAGAAAGGTTTCGAAGATATTGAGGGTAAAGTTGTCTTTGCTTAATGACCTAAAGATACTGAAGAAGTCCATCGATGCCAGAAAAAAGCCTGAGATACTGAATATTTATTCCGTGGCGGTTTCAGTCCCCAATGAAGAGAAGATATTAAACAGGCTGCGGGACAGGAGAGTATCATTATATGCGGAGAAATGCTATTCGCTGCCGAAGCCGGTTTCAGGGGCTTTCAGAGAGAATCCGCCTGTGATTGTGGGCTTCGGTCCTGCGGGGATGTTTGCGGCTCTCTGCCTTTCTTATGCCGGTCTTAAACCTCTTATACTGGAACGGGGGGACGAGGTTGAGATAAGAGCCGGGAAGGTTGAGGAGCTCTGGGATAAGGGGATTCTTGATACTGAAAGCAATGTGCAGTTCGGTGAAGGCGGGGCAGGCACCTTT
>JAFTEC010000114.1 GCA_017453865.1 Lachnospiraceae bacterium | reverse complement strand
TCCCTCACCGTTTCCTTTTTTAACATGAATATCAGTTATGGCGCACTGGTCGCCGGTTATGGCCGCATATATCTCACCGATATCGTTGCGGATCGTAGTGACGCTGTCTATCGCCACCCCCATATTTTCCGTGGTAACAGTCAGGATGTTCTTCTTCCTTGTGATCTTAACGGTGCATTCAATGCCCTGTTTATTCCTTTCCTTCCAGGCCTCCCATCCCTCAAAGCTCTGCAGATGTTCGATCGTTATCCTGTTTTCTGCATACTCGTCAGAGGCCCAGTCCTCTCCGTTGATCCTTACCAGCACATATTCACGGAAATCCACGCCCTTCCATTTGCCGTCACTGGCTGAGAACAGACTGATGTAAGGACAGTGCCATACAAGGCGGGCCGTAGGAAGGCTCATGGAGCAAAAGCTTAAGACCGTCGTACCCTCATTAAGCAAAATGCCGGCTGTTGCGGTTTCGCACCAGTTGTCAACCTGGATATTCGGTACGTCTCCTTCAGGAAGCCCCGCAATATAGCTGGTCCTTTCGGCGATCAGGGGAATGGTGCTTTCATCGGCCTGCTCCCCGCCGGCCTCTACCAGGATATTGTGTACATAGCAGTTCTGTCCTCCGATGGAGATGTATGTGAAACGGGTAGTATCAGGCAGCGCGAGAATGATGCTGACGGTCCGTTTTTCGTCGTAAAGCCTTACCAGCATGTGATCCTTGTACCTTACGCTTTCCACAAGGTAACGCTGTCCCAGCTTTGGCTCGTTGTCACGGGAAGGCTCGATAATGGTCTTATTATCGATAACGGTGACCTCGGATTTTCTCGTATTGTATTCGGTGACCTGCCCGTCAAGCCTTATCCGGGCGTACTCAAAATAAAGCAGATTCTTATTATTCTCTTCTCCGGGGTGAACAGTGCCGTCAAGAGAATCAAATATGATCAGCGTCGGCAGACTCTCATTATAGGGCACTCCATAGTCGGGCTGGCTGCAAAGCCTTATCCGGGTCATGCTGTCCTTAATGGCAATACCCTCCGTGCAGTTCTTATAAATAGAATCGCAGCGAAGACTGTTTTGGGGAGAAAGGTTTGCTCCGGTCAGGGCTTCCCTCATCCGGTATTCGGAATCAAGATCGATCATATGTATCATGATCTTTGCAAATTCCGGATCAAACTGAGTGCCGATCCCCTTTACCATTTCCTCTCTGACAATGTGCTGGGGAATGGCATTTCTGTAGCTGCGGTTAGAGGTCATGGCATCATAGGCATCCGCCACGGCAATGATCCGGGCGATCTCAGGGATATCTTCCCCCTTAAGTCCCTCGGGATATCCTTTGCCGTTATAGCGCTCATGATGATAACGGGCACCGATGCTGAGCCAGGGAGAGTTATGTATGCTTGAGAGGATCTGTCCGCCTACGACGGGATGCTGCTTGATCCGTTCAAATTCCTCATCGGTAAGCCGTCCCTTTTTGGCAAGTATCTCCAGAGGGACGCCGATCTTTCCCACGTCGTGCAAAAGGGCGGAAAAATATACCTGCTCACATTCCTCTTCGGACTTGCCGGCCTGCCTTGCTATCTTTTCGGAATATTCCGCCACCCTCCGGGAGTGGCCGTTCGTATATTTATCCTTTGCATCGATGGCGCTTGCCAGAGCCTCGGCAGTCTGTTCGAACTGCTCCCTTGATTCCTGCTGCTTCTTTTCAAGGATCCTCATCCTCCTGCGGACATACAGCCGCACAAAAAGCGTAAGTATACCCAGTATGGCAATACCAAGGAGAACAAGGAACCAGGCCTCCTCATAAAAGGCCTTAACCTTCACGATCCTTACGGAAACCTCCTTGTTGCCTCTTCCCATGGAATCCTTAAGCTGCATGACAAAATTGTAGGTTCCGCCGGAAAGATTGGTGTAGTCAACCGGAAGAAGATCGCTGCGGTCCACGGTAATGCTCTGCCTGTCGAAGCCGTCAAGCATGTAGCTTATC
>JAFTEC010000008.1 GCA_017453865.1 Lachnospiraceae bacterium | reverse complement strand
TTCGCTAACTACAATATAATACCGCCTCGATGTTCTATATTCAAGTATAAGTTTCCCAATCTGCCGGACTATACACGTACCATTTTACAAAAATCTCCTGTCAAGGTGCGATCTAAATCGGGTGATATGTAGCGGTTTTCCACAGTTCTTTACCTCTGGTGCCTCCATATACATCCTGTGTCAATATCAATCGGCGGAACTACGCGACTTTTATATAGTCCGACGATTTGGGAAACTTATATTTAATAGTTTCCTTCAAAATACCGTTCTCAAACCGTTCATCCCCTTCTTTAAGATAAGCAGCCTCGCATCCGAGGACTTTTGCAAATCTGTCATAAAGAGCAGCGTTTCTCGGACGTGCGTTACCGTTTTCATGTGCCTTGTACTGGCCTACGGAGATCCCCGCCGCTTCGGCAGCCTGATTTAAGGTGAGCCCCTTATCTGTTCGGAGATTTCTGAGCCTTACTCCGAAAGGAAGGTCTGCAGCGTAAGATACTGCCTCTTTGGAATTATCGTCCTCTTTAATAGCAGCAGTCAGTTCTTCGGCCTTACATTCAAGGCTATCAGCCAGTGCAGCGATTATTTCTGATCCTTTCGGTATTTCGATTCCGTCTTCGTAGTTGTTGATGATCCTCTCAGATAATCCTGTGATCTGACCTAGCTCTTTTGCTGTCAGACCTTTTTTGTTCTAAGAGCAAATAGCTTCTCTCCGAATGTCATTATGATCTCCTTAAATCTCAAAGCATCCTTCATTTCCGTCACTGACAAAATATACCCTGTTCTCTTCGGGCTTTACGTAGATATCAAGCTTACCGGGCTTTCCTCCACAGGCTTGTCTTGCCCTGTCCACTATTTCCGTATACGATATTGCTTTCCCGGCATACTGAAGTTCAAAGAAAACATCGTTGTTGCTCTTTGCCGGAGTGGTTTCAGCATCTGCCGGGGCGGGATCCTTTTGTTCAATTTTCTCAATCTTCTTCGATTCGATCTTCTTAGGCTCAACCCTCTTCGATTCTATTTTCTTCGGCTCAGCCTTCTTTGATTCTATTTTTTTAGGTTCAACCTTCTTTGATTCGATTTTCTTCGGTTCAGCCTTCTTAGACTCTATTCTCTGTTTTCTCATTTCTTCTTCCCCTTCGCATTAACAGCATCCTTCCGGGAAACAACTGCATCCCCAAAGGAACGAACGCCTTAACAGTCCTGTGTACCTCCTTTTAAGGCATATAATAATTTGTCAGGAAATAGGATCTCTCCCAATCAACTATCTTCAATGCGGACTCCTTTTCCGGATGGATATCCTGCTCATTTAAGACCATCACCTGCCTGTCATCAGGCTTGTAAAGCGGCCACTCATGCGCCCTTCCGTCAGGAGAGAGCTCCGCGGTAAGCGACGGATCACCGGTCTTTGCAAACTGTATCCACATCCTTCGCATGGTCTTTGCGAAGGCTTCGTCGATCGTTCTTCCCGTGAATTCGTTCATCTCCGGATGATTGAATACTATCGAAAGCTCAGACGCATGGCCGGCCTTTATCAACGGCACGGAGGATTCCACCGTGTAGTAATAGGTGTACGACTTGCCGCCTGCTTTAGTCTGCTCCTCCGACAGTCTGATCTGAGGTGCGATAAACATGATCTGGCTGAACAGACGGACGGTAGGCTCATAGCTTTCTCCTTTGATATCTCCGCAGTAGCTTTCAACCAGTTCCTTCTCCTTATCCGTTAACTGAGTCAGCTTCTCTGCCTTGCGCTCACCTGCCCACTTATTCCAGACATCCACCCCGGTGGCTCCAAGGAAAGTATTCATTTCATCCTTGTTGCAGCCCTGAAGGAACTCTATGTCCTTCGCCGCACCGTTTGCATATGCCTCCCATGGATCAAGTGGAAGGAAGCTGCCATCCCTCTCCGGGAAGGTGCGTATCCCGAGCACCTGATAAAACCCGTAAAGTCGTGTCCATACATCAGTAAACCTCTCTGCACTGACCTTCAGCAGGTCGGCGACGGTCTTGCAGCCCAGCTCCTCCATCACCCTGTTTGTGATCCCGATAGCCTGCTCCGTGCTCCTCGTCTGGGCCGGAGCGCCGCTCTGAGTGATGACGCGCCTGAAATACTGATGTGAGCCTTTGACGAGGGGAAGCAGAGATACGCTTGCGCCGCCGGCAGACTCACCCCAGATGGTCACGTTATCGGGGTCACCGCCGAAGCCCGCAATATTCTCATGCACCCACTTAAGTCCCATCAGCTGATCCATTAGTCCCAGGTTCGCTGCATCCGCATAGTCTTTGCCATCCGGCAGATGGGACAGATGCAGGAAACCGAAGAAGCTTACCCTGTAGGCAACGGTAACGAGAATGACATCCGGGTTCTCCTTCACGAGATTATGGCAATCGTACTGCGGATCGGTCGTTCCGCCTACCTCCCATCCTCCGCCATAGATCCACACGATGACCGGCTTCTTCTCGTCCGGCGTCCCGTCAGCCTTCCAGATGTTTAAGTACAGACAGTCCTCGCTCATACCATTTTCGATAGAGGGATCTCCCGGCGACTGAACAGGGGCTTTCCCATAGCTGTATGCCTCATAGACGCCGTCCTTCGGAGAAACGTCCACCGGAGCCTTCCAGCGTAAGTCTCCCACAGGCTGTTCCCCGACAAAGGGAATGCCTTTATAGGAAATGATGTTCTCCTTCTTCTTTCCGACGAAGGTTCCGTTGACACACCTGACAGCTAACTCCCTGTCATAATCCCCGCCGGTGATCGGTCTGTTCCCATCCTGCCCGATCTGCGCCTGTTTACTCTTTTTGCCCGCCTGCTTTCTGTTTTCAAGTTCGGCAGCTATCTCCCCGGCATCCGTCCGGGTAATCGATATATCAAATTCCCTGAGCTTTTCCGAAAGCAGGCTTTCATCCTTCTCCTTTGCAAACAGCAGCACGGCGGTATCACCATCTGCAAGTGCTTCACCTGCTTTTTCCAATATCGCGGCTTTGCTTTCCAGCTCTTCCATGTCCATAGAATCTCCGATCACCTGACCGGTAATTCCGCCAAGCAGAACACCCAGAGGACCGGCAAGAAGACCCGCAAGGCTCCCAAGCAGTCCGCCGGTCAGGCCATTATCCCCTATCGCATCGCCGGAGATAAAATAATCCTTCAGAGAAAGGCTTCCGGCTTCTTTTTTCACAAGCGCTCCGTGGGAAACCTTAAAGCCCTTCTGGTCATGATCCAGGCGAAGCTCGGTCAGTATCTGGTATGCTTCGCTTGGCACCTTACAGTTTACGATTATAACATTTTCCTTCATAGTACA
>JAFTEC010000113.1 GCA_017453865.1 Lachnospiraceae bacterium | reverse complement strand
CTGCTGACGCAGACTTGTTTTGCTCATGAGGGTGGGGTGACCGCTTCCCGGTTTCATGGAATAATTAACAGGTGCTGTCCGTGAGCAGGCTCCCGACAGCACCTGCTAATTATTCCATGACCCGTGAATGGTAACCGTTAAGGAAAAACTGCTTTTATATACGAGAAATATAAAGATTTATATGATATACTGTATTCATATGATGTCCGGTTCAAAGAGCTGACATCATTCATACGGTGACGCCGCAGGCCATTAAGCCGCATTGCGGTGTCGATCAAAATAGTATATGAGAGGTGACAGAAATGAAGAGAATCCTTGGCCGTATCCTGATCGTGATACCCGCAATAGCCCTGCAGATCGCCTGGTACTATCTGCTCTTCGGAGGGCTCGACAAAGTTATGAATGGTCATTTGAGCACTTTGATAGACGGGGTGTTTACGGTTCTTGCCGTGTTGTTTGTTTTAAGCATTATTATGAGGCGTGATGAAAGCTCCTATAAGCTGCTTTGGGTGATCGTCATCCTGGTCATGCCGATCCTGGGCGCTATCCTTTATTTCTTTCTCGGAAACAAGCATACGGGGCAGGGGCTGAAGAAAAAGCTTGAAAGATCCGCCAAAGAGTTTTCCGTAAGAGAGTATGCCAAAGAAAAGGATCTGTCGGAAATGCTCAAAAAAGATGATCTGAGGCTGGGCCAGTCCTTTCAGCACGTCTATGATACCACGGGATTTCCGGTCCTTAAATGCGATACCACCAGGTATTATCCCTTCGGGGAGGATATGTTTGCGGATATGCTCACGGATCTGAAAAGCGCGGAGAAGTTCATCTTTATCGAGTATTTCATCATAGAGCCCGGGAAGTTCTGGGGAGGGCTTACGGATGTCCTCATTGAAAGAGCCGCCGCAGGGGTGGATGTCCGGGTCGTCTATGATGATCTCGGCAGCATCGCTACCTATTCTGCCGCGGATTTTAAAGAGCTTACAAAGAAAGGGATCAAATGCATACCCTTCAATCCTCTGCTGTTTTTGACGACACAGCTGAATAACAGGGACCACAGGAAGATCACTGTGATCGACGGCCATATCGCATACAGCGGAGGCGTCAATCTTGCGGATGAGTACATAAATGAGAAGGAAAAATTCGGACGCTGGAAGGATATAGGCTTCAGGGTGACGGGAGACGGCGCGGGAAGCTATACCTATATGTTTGCCGAATTCTGGAACGCATTCTCGAAGGACAAGATAGGAAAGAACGAGATAACCCCTCCGGATGCCCTGATGCAGGAATATGTCGCAAAACCGAAGCCGGAGGACATAACAAACGGATATATTCTGCCATACTATGATTCTCCCATGAGGGATGAGCATACCAGCAATGTGTTGTATACGGAGATACTGTCTCTGGCTACCGATTTTGTCTGGTTCTATACCCCATATCTGATACTGGGAGACGCGCTCTTTGATGCCTTTATCAGGGCGGCAGAGAGAGGAGTGGATGTAAGGATCATAATGCCCGGTATCCCCGATAAAAAAATGATATTCAGACTGTCAAGAAGCTACTACAGGGATCTTTTAAAGGCCGGGGTTAAGATCTATGAATATACGCCGGGCTTTGTACATGCAAAGGCTGTTATCGCCGATGACAAGGTGGCGGGGATAGGAACCGTGAACCTGGATTACCGCAGTCTGTTCCTGCACTTTGAATGTAATTCTCTCTTTTACAGATCGGATATAGTACAGTCACTGAAGGAAGACTATCTGACGACGCAGGGACAGTGCCGTGAGATAACTTCTGCGGATATCAACAATGGAAAGCTTTACATGCTGGTCGACAGCTTCTTAAGGGTTCTCGCCCCGATGCTGTAGACAGGCCAGGTCTAACCCGGAGGAAAGAATATGATCAAAGCGGAACAAACTATTACCAGATCGGATATGATACGCTGTGTGCTCTGTAATGATCCGCAGTGCGACAGAGCATGCGAAAAGCTTAAGCCTGCAGAGCTTCTTCGGAGCATATGGTTTAAGAATGAACAGTCGGCGGCGTTAAGGCTCCCCTCGCAGAATCCCTGCCTTACCTGTTCCGCGCCCTGCAAGCGCGCCTGCGTAAGGGCGGGGGAGGTTCCGATAAAGGATCTGATTAACAGACTCTACTATGAGGTAAGGCCCGAATGCGAGACCCCCGAACCGAAGGATGAGGAAAGGCTTAAGGCCGATCTGTGCGGTATACCGCTTGAGAATCCCTTCCTGCTGTCATCTTCGGTTGTTGCAAGCACCTATGATATGTGCGCCCGCGCCTTTGAGGCAGGATGGGCAGGCGTATGCTTTAAGACCGTTTGCACCCTGGACATTCACGAGGCATCCCCGAGGTATTCCGCTGTATCCGGAAGTGCAGGGAATATCATGGGGTTTAAGAATATTGAGCAGCTTTCCGACCACAGCGTTGCGGAGAATATGGAGATATTCAGGAGGCTGAGGGCGAAATATCCCTCCAAATTAATACTTGCCTCCATAATGGGGCAGAATGAGGAAGAGTGGGGTGAGCTGGCGAGATCATGCGAAGAAAACGGCGCTGATGCCGTTGAGCTCAATTTTTCCTGCCCGAACATGGCTGAGGGGGGGCTGGGAAGTGATATAGGCCAGGTGCCCGAGCTTGTGGAGCGCTTTACAGCGGCCGCAAAAAGGGCCTGCGGGATTCCTGTGATCGCAAAGCTTACTCCGAATGTGGCGGTTATGAGCCCTGCCGCGGAGGCCGCAAAACGGGGCGGCGCAGACGGGATCGCCGCCATAAACACGATCAAATCCGTTACGGGCGTTGATATCCATACCTATCTGACAGCTCCCGCAGTGCACGGCAAGAGCGCAGTCGGCGGTTACAGTGGCAATGCCGTTAAGCCCATAGCCCTTCGGTTCATCGCAGAGCTTGGACAGAATCCGGCCCTTGCAGGGATGCATATTACCGGAATGGGCGGGATCGAGACCTGGCAGGACGCTCTGGAGTTTATTATGCTGGGAGCCGGCTCTGTTCAGGTAACGACGGCGGTCATGCAGTACGGCTACAGGATCATAGATGACCTGAAGTCGGGCCTTAACCTCTATCTTACCGAGAAGGGATTTAAGAGTATTAAGGAGGTCATTGGTCTGGGACTGGATACGCTGGACGCAACGACGGATGATCTGGAACGCGACACGGTGCTCTTTCCACGTTTTAAAAGGGAGCTCTGCATCGGCTGCGGAAGATGCGCCCGTTCCTGCATGGACGGAGGGCATCAGGCTATCACCATGGATGAGAACAGACGTCCTGTATTAAACGGACAGAAATGTGTGGGCTGTCATCTGTGCACACTGGTATGTCCCCAGAGGGCGATAGTTCCGGGAAAGAAGAGGATAAAGAGATAATCATAGCAAACGGCAGATTTCTATATTACATGAGTTTCGAAAGGAGAAAAAAATGAAGGGATATAAAAATGTGGTAACAGGTATAGCGCTTTCGGCGGCAATGGCCTTCTGTCTGACAGGCTGCAGCGAGGCGGAGCTTAAGCAGATCGGCGCGGCAGTCGACGCAAGGATCGATGAAAGGATCGAGGCCGCTCTCTCCGAGCGGGATGCGCTTAATGCGGAAAACGAGGATATACAGTATGTCCTGTTTTTGGGAACAAATGACAAGGATACCAATGAGCCGGTATTTACGCCCGAGGAGGCAAAGGAAAAGGCAGAGGAGATCCTTATTGAACGCCTGGGGGGATATACCATTCAGGAAGCAAACGGGGGCTGGAAGAGTGATGACGGAACTGTTTTTCAGGAGTATTCCCTTGTTATCTACTTAAGCGATACCGATAGTGAAACAGTGCATGAGACCGCAGAGGTGCTCCGGAAGGAATTTAACCAGAGCACGGTGATGATACAGGAGAACAGGACAAAAACGGAGTTTTATAACGGGGAAGAGTAAGGACCGGGTTACAGGAAACTGGAGGTTGGAATTCAGATGAAGAAAAAAGGGAAGCTTTTTGGCGCGATAATCCTGGGACTGTCATTATCCGTGGTTTCTGCGGGGGTCATACCCGGATCTGATTTTATGTCAACCATTGTGCTTGCTGACGAGGCAAGGGCCGCCTATACTGCAGAGGCGATACTGTCCGGAGAAGATACACCGGGGGTTTATATTACTCAGGCAGAGATCGGAGCAGATCTGAATGCCGATACAATGGGAATTCCCTCTGTAGCGAAGCAGACGCTTGACAACGGGCCTACAAAAGAATCGCCGGCCATTATAATGGGCGCGGCGGTAAACTATGAGAAAAAAACAGGGCCTGTGGAGTTTACCCCCATACCGGGAGCAGAGCTTGTTCCTCCCTATTCCTATTTCCGTTATAATATTACGGAAGAGGAGGCAAAGGACGAGAACGGCACAGTCACCAGACACAAGAAGCTTTCGGGCTTTGACGAATCCTATTACATCATCCGTGTCGATGTCAGCAAGCTGATAGAAGGAAAGGGCGAGGGGCAGTACCTGCACGTTAAACAGGAGGACAACAAGGCCCTGATGGTCGCCTACGGACTGGAGGGAGATTCCTTAACCTTCGGAACCTTTGTACACGGAACAGGAAGCAAGACCGGGGCATACTCCCTTGCGGATAATGCGGCGGCCCTGAAGGACAAAACCGGAAAGGATAAGGAAACTCCGTACTTTGATGTTATCCTTATGTCTTCCGGCCTCCTTTCGGCAGGGGCGGATACCGGAAAAGAGGACGCCCCCAGCGCGGATGTAAAGCTGAGCTTTTATGTGGATGATAAGCTTGATTATAATCCGGAGCTTAAGCTGATAGATGCATCTTTGATGCCCTCTGCGTTTCCGGCCGAGATCTGCGGGCAGACCTTTGAGAACGAGCAGGAGTATATAAAGGCTCTTCTGGCCAAATTTTACAAGGATGAAAATGCCACTTCGGAGAATAATGCTTCAGGCTATCTGGTGAAGGGGTCCGATCTGGAGATCGATGTAACCATGGATGATATGGATATTGAGGGAGAAAAGCCTGATTTCTGGTCACTGAGAAAGGCCTTTCCGTATCAGCCCTATGATTCCCATATCATAAAGCTTATCTGCGAGGTTCCTGTTCTGGAGGGTCTGCGTCTGGAGGGGCTTAACGATAAAAGGGCTATAATACTGGATGTCAACAGCTATGACATCCAGATCGCCAATCATAAGGAAACGGGAGCCGCCGCACTGACCGTGGGCAACAGAGGAATGCTGACGATAAAGGACAGCTCCGAAACCTCGGGAGCAGAGCTTGCCATCGGAAACAACGCGGTAATGGTCATTGAAGACGGGGGTGAGCTTTGGGTGGATAAGACCTGTGCCTTCGAGGTGGAGTATGATGCGTCAACTACCAAAGAAGGCGAAGCCAGGCAGCCGTCCTTGACAAACGGTGAAGTTTTTGTAAGAAAAGGCGGGGTTATCTATAACAATGGCGTCTTCACTGTCGAAGGAAAGGAAGCCAAGCCTGAAGAGCAGGGCGGACAGAGCGAGCCCGTTCAAAGAGATATGCGAAGCGCGGTAATGGTAGTAGAGGGGCTCTTTCAGAACTACGGATGCCTGTCGTTAAAGGGAGAGCTGTTTTTATCGGGAGAGCTGGATAATTACGGCATGTATAAGGATGTGATCAATAAGGGTGATCCGGATAAGGGGGTTACTGCCTACCATGAGGGCATTCAGCTTACCTGGAAGGATGTGGTCACAAAGGAAGGTGTAGATCCGGGAATACTGCATGTTGGCAAAGATGTAGACGGGAAGATCTATCCGGATGCGTTATTCGATAATCATGGAGATACGGTTTTGGTTCCCGGTACTCTTGATCTTTACGGAAACTTTAATAATGATAAAATGGCAGATATACAGGGTCATTTATATATCTGCGATGTTGATGAGGCCATCACTCCGGTCCAGCCCACACCGGAGGATCCTCTTACAAAGGAGAAGCGGGTAGCAGTTGATCCTCCCAGAAAGAGCCTGTTTTATATTGATAAGAACAGTACGGTAAATACAAAGGACGGGATCATCGAAGCCGCAAAGGTTGCGTTTTTACATAACGGAGTACTGGGTGAGCTTACACCCCTTGGGAGGCTTCCGAAGGGAGAGGTCTCCGAAATAAAGGCGGAGGACAGGGTGGAATCGGCCGCCGACGGCAGTAAAGAGCTGGTGCAGGGTCAGGACTATATTCTTAAGGACTGTGGAGTGGATTTTAAGCCGGAGTATCTTTCCTCCTTTGGCGGAAGCCGGGTCGTGACCATAAATATCGGGTACCGCCTGTATGATATTCCTGTCACGGGAACCGGGACGGCAGTAACCCGGACGCTCACCAAGGATATGGTGGCACTGGAGCAGGAGAGCTACGTATATACAGGAAAGGCCATCACCCCGGAACCTGTTGTAAAGAATGGCAGCGTAAAGCTTGCGAAGGATCTTTCCTACACGGTTTCGTATAAGAATAATGTAAATGCCGGGACCGCCACGTTAACGGTCACCGGAAAGAACGATTATACCGGAAAGATCTCAAAAACCTTTAAGATCGAAAAGACTGATAACGAGATGGTAAGCTTTACTCCCGGAACAAAGTCCGTTAAGTATGGTAAAAAGAATGTATCCTTTAAGCTTAAGGCAAAGCTTAAGGAGAAGACAAAAATGAAGTACAGGCTTGCTTCGGTTCCGAAGGCTGCAAAGGGGAAGATAAAGGTTGCCTCCAACGGAAAGGTGACAGTAAAGAAAGGACTTGCGAAGGGAAGCTATAACGTAGAGGTTGAGGTTACCGCGGCAGCCACGAAGAACTGCAATAAAACAATTCTTAAAAAGACCTTTGTGCTTGAGGTTAAGTAAACGGGAAACCGGTAAGAAAAGCCTAACAGAAGCCGTTTTGGCCCGGTCATTAAGAATTGTTATAAAATATCATATGATATTTAAAAATTTTCTTTGCCATGAGATTCTTTTCGGCGTATAAATAAGTAGTTAAGAGGGGAATGAAATTAAAACCCGAAGAACAGACCGGACTGAGATGTCCGGATCGTACAGAATTATAAATATAAAAATCAGGAGGATAAAAAGATGATTGATAAAAAGAACAGGATCGATGACAGCAAGCTTGAGGAAGTTAGCGGAGGAGTTATCTTTAACGCTACGGGGATCTCGGGAGCAGATCCCAACAGACCCTGGGAGGTACTTAACGACCATACGGGTGATAATATCTACATTAACGGTCAGAAACAGACCTTCGCTACCAAAGGAGAAGCAATGGATATGGCAAGAAGGCTG
>JAFTEC010000112.1 GCA_017453865.1 Lachnospiraceae bacterium | reverse complement strand
TTCGCATATCCGGACTTCAGGACATCGGATACCTTTTTCCTGCCGAAGAGCGCCTTCAGCCCCTTTTTCCGCCCGCTTTCGGCAAAAGCCCTGAGATCTTCAGCCAGTCCGGTGAGCATTTTGTCGATCTCTCCAAGATCTCCCTCCAGGACGCTGCTCATAGCCTTATCCGGGAAAGCGGACATTTTCTTCTGTAATCCGGTGCCGAAATTCATGACAGCATTGGAATCCCTTATATCTATGCTGTCGGCAAAAGCATCGGCTTTTTCCATTTCTTCGGCTGTGAGCCCGGTATCCCAGGAGGATGCAAAAGGATCATCCTTCAGGGATCCTGCCATATTTGAACTGATCTCATTCACTTTGAAAGTCCGTCCTGCTCCAGCATGGTCTTCATAACAGAGATATCAACGGAAATATCCTCTGCCATATCAGAGAACATTCCGTCAAGGATCTTCTCGAAAGCGTCGTTGATAGTGTCCATGGAATCCTCTATCTCTTTTCTGGTCCTGCTTATATTTTCCCCCTGTACAGGCTGCCTGTCGAGCTCCACATAGGCTGTAAGGAGCTTTGTGGTAGTAGGGAGATAATAATCCATGAAACGTCTTAAGTCGGAAGCGCAGGCGGGATTTTTCCGGACCTGCCCGAATATCCTCCGCATTATGTCCTCTAATCGGTAGAGCTTATCGGACATTATCTCACTGTCGGGAATCTCGTCATTGATCTCCCGTATCCTTTTAAGCGCCCGGTTTCCGTCATCGATGATACGCCTGACCTCTTCATCCGCAGCATCGGAGGAGGGCGCCTCGGAAGCCTTGTTTTCCTGCTCCTTTTTCTCCCTGTCGATACGGGCGTTTTCCGCCTCCATATATTGGGAATAAGCCTGATCCGTAAGCAACAGGGTGGTCTTTTTGTCGTCTATTCTGGCTCCGGGAATCATATTCCTGCGGATCATTTCCTGAAGATCCTTTATGGTCTTTTTGATGCCGACCCCGGATTTGTCCGCCAGTTCCTTTATACTGAAGAATTCCGCAGTCCCTATGAGTGATCCGTAAGAAAAATAGCGCTTAATGAGATTGCTGGTCCTGATGCCGGAACGGAGCATGAAAAGGGAGGAAAGGAACATTATCCCGAAAAGCATACCGATACCGGTGACAAAGATTTTCGCCATCAGTCCGTATATCGCTCCGGTTCCCAGTAATCCGAAGGATATGGCAGCACCTATGCCTCCCACCACACTGCCCAGGGTACCGCCTACGATCTCACCGGCTCCTGCAGAGCGGTTCTGGGGTCTGGTGAAGAAATGTGAGACATCCTTTTTTCTCTCGGGAGTTCTCCCCGGAGTTTTTCCGGTGGGTTTTGCGAGCTGACCGGCGGCAAAGGCGATCCTTTCCTTCGTTCTTTTGCCGAGATCGCTGTAATCCCCGGATTCAATGGCTCCGGACACATCATGTAATATATCGCCGCCGATTTTTAACAGATCATTTATATCAGTCATAGGGCACTACGTAACAATTCCGCTTCCTGTCTGAGTATTTATCATTCCGATTATAACACAATTTAGCGAACCGTATATCTTTCTTCCCGAAAGCCTGTTTTTATATTGGGAATAATTCGTATATAATGGGGTGGGGTGTATGGAATACTATCGGGTGAGAGGTGATCTTCATGGAAAAGAGGACGATCGTAGTATGTGAATATATCTCCACAGGGATCAATTTTGTTGATGATATCCGTGCCAGGGGGGTATGAACCCGTTCTGCTGGAGGGGAATTATGTGGGTACGGAGGAGGAGAGTGCGCCTTTCAGAGAAGCAAGAGCGGCGATCAATGCGCATTATAAAGACAGTGTAAGGATCATAGCGGAGAATCCGGATTATGAGGATATACTGAGACAGGTGAAGGAACTTGATCCCCTGCTGGTCATCGCCGGCAGTAAATTCGGCGTGCCGCTTGCCACAAGACTTTCGGAGGATCTGGGGCTCCCGGGGAATCCGGTGTCTGCCCTCCGCTCCATGACAGAGAAGGATGCCATGCATGAGGCCCTTAAAAAGAACGGATTGCGATATATCAGGGGAATGGTCGTGAAAGACGAGGCGGAGGCGGAAAGCTGCTACAGGAGTCTTGGAACAGAGGATGTTGTGGTCAAGCGTGTCAGGGGAGCCGGAACACAGGGAGTCTTTCTGTGCCACGGCCCTCACTACGTCCGGGACTTGAGGCCGCAAGGCGAAGTAAATGATATCGATCAAAAAAGGCCATCCGTTGGATGACCTCTTTTAATCGAGGTGACAAGATTTGAACTTGCGGACGACAGGGCACTGACGCGCTCAGCGCGTCAAAGCGTGCCCGCAAAAGGTCCCCCGGACCTTTTGCCTACGTCCCTCACTACGTCCGGGACTTGAGGCCGCAAGGCGAAGTAAATGATATCGATCAAAAAAGGCCATCCGTTGGATGACCTCTTTTAATCGAGGTGACAAG
>JAFTEC010000111.1 GCA_017453865.1 Lachnospiraceae bacterium | reverse complement strand
CTTTACAGTTTGACGCAGGACAGGCGTTCATCTGCAAAGAAGAAAACGTAGCCGTAGCGGGCTACGGCGAGGCTTTCTGATGAAGCAGATGGACGACTGGACAAGTCAAATGTAAAGATTTATTTATGAACAGATCCTAAGCTTATCCGACCGTCGGATACTTTATCTTCATTATGAGACAGGAGGATTTTATGGGGGAAAGGGTGGAGTCCCTTGTGACATTTACCCCTATCGACCCTCCTGCCCCGACTGCATTCCAGACATAATTAAGCTCGGAAAACGGCATTTCATCCGGCGACTCGTACATACGTCCGAGGATAACGCCCTTCCTGTCTGAAAGAACCTCCAGTCTCTCTATTATCATCTTCTCGTACACGGAAAGACAGTGATCCGCGATCTCATTCAGGATCATGCCCTTGGTATATTTGCCTCTGGCAAAGTATTCATCGCTCTTTCTGGAAATATCCGCACCGATGGTTATGATCGCGCCCACGACCTCAGTCCCTGTAGGTATGGGCGGAATAGATCTGTCCGGCATCTTGAAGTAGGCCGCCGCGGCAGCCATATGGATAAGCTCTGATGCCTCCTTTTTTACCGATTCGAAGGCCTTTCGCACCTTCCCCTTTTCCGTAAGCTCCTTCGGAAGGCCAAGCCTTGACAGTATCTCACCCGGAGCAATGGGAGGACACTCGTCATTAAAGATAAACCTGCTGCCCTTTAAGTAATATGACATCTATAGCTCTCCAAGGCTGAAAAAGGCATCTTCGCTGATGAGCATATCCGAGTTTTCAAGGATATATGCCTTTGAGGCTGTATTTGAATCGTTGACATTCCCGAACTCGTCCGCCAGGAGCCTTACCTTCCGGTACTCCTTCTCATCACAGGCATAGCGCAGGATAAAAAGGATATACTCATTATTCTTCCTGCTCTTTGAAAAATAGCTCACGAGATGCCCTGCCTTTTTCCCTGCACGGCAGAAGGCCACTGCATCATCTATGGTCTTAAAGGAAACCAGAAATGACCTGTTGTCCGCGGAATCCGGGATCATTTCCGCAGCTCTCCTGATCTTTTCCTCAGCCTCCTTCAGCCTGTCCGCAAATTCCGTAAGGATGTTGCTCTTTCTGGTATGAAACAGAATGGATATGCTCCGGTCCTTCAGCACGCTTATCTGTGCGCTGCAGCCCCTTATCTCATCCACGCTCGGCTCTCCCAGGGCAAGAAATGCCCGGGAAAGGATCTCATTGAAAAACCTTCCGGACTTTACGTTCTTCTCCAGAATATCATCAAGATCTATCCCGAAGCTCACAAGCTCCTCCTCGGTAAGGATGCATCTTATTTCGTTTTCACCGATCCTCGAAAATTTCATTCGGTCCTCTCATCTCCCATGAAAAACAGTGCAACGGTCCCGACCCCCGTATGGGCTCCGATGGTGGTTCCTATCCTGAAAAGCTCCACTCCCCCGTCCCGAAGCTTCGGGAAGGTCTCTTCTATCCTTTTCTTAACCTCATTTGCATCATCCGGACAGTCCGAATATGAGATATAGCAGCGTCCGGCATAATCCGTACCGTTTTCGGCATGCTGACTCATTACCCTGACTATCTCCTGATAGACCTTTTTCTTCGTCCTGACCTTCGAAGCCGACACCAGCTTTCCCTCGCTGTTCACCTTAAAGATAGGACAGATATTTAAGAGACCGGCAACCTTCCCCACTGCCGGAGACAGCCTTCCGCCGCGTATGAGGCTCGTAAGGTCACTTGCAAAGAACCAGTGATTGACATTAAGCTTTATGCTCTCGCCGTACTCAATGAGTTCATCAAAACCCATTCCCTCATCTCTTTTATCAGCCAGTTCCTCCACAAAGAGCCCGTCGCCCGCGGAGGCGCACAGGGAATCCATTACATAGATCCTTCTCTCCGGAAAGAGCTCACGCATATCGTCGGCTGCGATATTCGCGGAATTATAGGTCCCCGAAATACCCGAGGAAAGACTGATATGGAGGATATCATTTCCCTCCTCCATAAGGGGCTTCCAGAGCTCTACGTATTCCTCCGTGTTCACCTGGGAGGTTGTGGGGGTCGCACCCTCTCTTTCCCTCCGGTAAAACTCCTCAAGGCTCATACTGCGCCCGTAATTATCAAGATAATCCTGCCCGTCTATCTGGAAATGGAATGAAGCCCATTTTATATTCCTCTCCGAAAGCCTCTCCTCGGAAAGATCCACAGTAGAACTGCAGGTAAGTACAAAAGCCATGCTTTTTTCCTCTGTAAAAATGATTGTATTTGAGCTATGATTATACCATAAATCGGAACTTGTAGAAAGACGGAATAGCCTAAATATATGAATTCTTTTAAATATTTTGAGAACCGGGAATGCAGGTATTACCCCTGCCATGATATGCCGGGCGATAAGGGTGTGAACTGTCTTTTCTGCTACTGCCCGCTTTTCCACCTGAATGACTGTCCCGGAGAGTATCATTACATCGAAAAGAATGGCAGGATCAGAAAAAGCTGTGTGGACTGCAGCTATATCCACGATGAGGACAACTACAGGGAAATTCTGAAGCTTCTCCGTGACAGCACGGACTCTGCTACCTGACATCATAGTACCTTGCAGGCTTCATAACGCTTTCAACCGGCAGGCGGATACGTCCGCTCTCATAGTCGGAACAGGTGCGCCGTCTCACAAAGATCCGGGCCGCCGCCCCGTCAAGCTGAAGAAACAGGATTTGACACGGATGATATTATGTACTTATGAGGATATTGATATCTGGTTACGGAAAAATGGGATCCACCCTTGTCCGTCAGCTTTCGAACGAAGGCTATGATCTGACCATAATAGAGTCGGATCCGGAAAAGCTTGAATCCTGCATGGAGCTCTATGATGTCATGGGAGTTGAAGGAAACTGCGCTTCCATGGCTGTTTTGAGGGAAGCCGGGGTTGAGGATGCGGATCTTCTGATAGCCATGACGGGACATGATGAGATAAACCTCCTGTCCTGTATCACCGCCCATCAGATGAATCCGAAGATCAATACGGTCTCGAGACTAAAAAACCCGGAGTATTCTAGGGAGATAGCCTCCATCCAGGGAGCCTTTTCCCTGTCAATGGCGGTAAACCCGGATTTTCAGGCGGCAAAGGAGATATCACGTCTCATCCGCTATCCCGGATTCTTAAAAAGAGAGACCTTTGCAAAGAGCAATACGGAGATCGTGGAGCTGAAGGTCAAGCCCGAAAGCCCGATGGACGGTCTTTCACTTTTCAATATCAATCAGACACTAAAGTGCCAGGTTCTTGTCTGTGCGGTCTTAAGGGACGGCAAAGCGCTGATCCCCTCCGGTGACTTCGTACTCCGGGAGAATGACAGGGTATTTGTCACAGGCTCCAATGAAAACCTGAATACACTTCTAAGGAAGCTCGGAGTGATAACCCACAAGGCCTCCAGCGCCTTCATCGCAGGGGGTAGCCGCATAGGCTTCTATCTTGCAAAGATACTCCAAAGCCACGGCATATCCGTGCAGATCCTCGACAACAAAACAAGCCGCTGCAGAGAGCTCGCCTCACAGCTTCCCGAAGCCACCATAGTAGAGGGAGATGCCAGCAACCAGAAGGTTCTGGACCGTGAGGGTATAGGCCACAGCGATGTATTTGTAGCTCTTAC
This sequence comes from Lachnospiraceae bacterium, assembly GCA_017453865.1. Classification (GTDB taxonomy): domain Bacteria; phylum Bacillota; class Clostridia; order Lachnospirales; family Lachnospiraceae; genus NK4A144. The sequence goes on along the minus strand of JAFTEC010000111.1, from coordinate 10,712 downwards.
GGGTATTGACGAGACCAATATCCTGATGTCGCTGTACGCCAGTCAGAAGGGTGTCCCCCAGGTCATCACGAAGCTCGGACGGGCCGAAAACTTAAGGGTACTTGATGATCTTCCCGTGGGCAGCATAATCTCCCCGAAGGATCTGGTAACAAACATCATAGTCCGCTATGTACGCGCAAAGAAAAACAAGGTGGGAGCCGCTCTCACCATGCATCTTATAGCCGACGGCAACGTTGAAGCCATGGAATTCAGGGTAAATGAAAACACCCTTCATTGCAATGAAAGGCTCAAGGATATCAGGTTGAAGAGCAATGTGCTCATTGCCGGCATCACACATAAGGGGATAAATGAGATCCCCACGGGAGAATCCTCCTTCCAGACAGGAGATACCCTTGTGATCGTTTCCGGTGAGGACAGAAAGATAGAACAGATCAATGATATTTTTGAATAACGGGAACAAAACATGAATTATAAAATGCTGTTTCGCCTGAGCGGAGAGGTACTGCTTCTGGAATCGGCCTTTCTGTTTCTTCCGTTTGTCATTTCCCTTATATACGGAGAGAACGCATCTGCTGCCGCCTTTGCGGAAGGGCTTATAATAGCACTCTGCACGGGTCTTTTTCTGGTATTTGTCTTATCAAACGGAGCAAGGGGAGGCTTTTTTGCAAGAGAGGGTCTTGTGGTCACAGGGCTCTGCTGGCTTATAATGAGCGCCTTCGGTGCCATCCCCTTTGTGCTTAACGGGGATATCCCCTCATACGTTGACGCCTTCTTTGAGATGGCATCGGGCTTTACAACCACAGGTGCCTCCGTGATACAAAATGTGGAGGAGATGACCCACGGGACCCTCTTCTGGAGAAATTTCAGTAACTGGATCGGCGGTATGGGCGTACTGGTCTTTCTCCTTGCAGTGCTGCCGGGAAGCGGAAAGGAAACCGGCTTCACCCTGCATATATTAAGGGCGGAAAGCCCGGGACCAAGCGTCGGAAAGATAGTCCCCAGGATGAAGCAGACCGCCATTATCCTCTACTGTCTTTATATCATTCTTACAATACTTAATATCGTTTTCCTGATTGCCGGGGGAATGCCTCTCTTTGATTCTGTGTGCCATGCCATGGGAACCGCCGGCACCGGAGGCTTCGGGGTAAAGGCCGACAGCTTTGCAAGCTACAGCCCCTATATACAGAATGTGACAACCGTATTTATGCTCCTTTTCGGAGTAAACTTCAGTATCTACTACCTCATTATCCTGAAGAAACTGGGACAGGCATTTAAGGATGAGGAGGTGCGGCTCTACGTTCTCACTGTCCTCGTCGCCGGTCTTCTTATCGGAACCAATATCCGCTGCCTGTACGGCAGCTGGGAGGAGACCTTAAGGACTTCATTTTTTCAGGTTGCCAGCATGATAACAACCACGGGCTTTGCGACGGCGGATTACGATACCTGGCCCGTATTCTCAAAGACCATAATACTTCTTCTGATGATGATAGGTGCCTGCGCCGGAAGCACCGGCGGCGGCATGAAATGTGCGAGGGTGCTTATACTCGTTAAGAGCCTGATCCGTAATATCAGAAAGACCATACATCCCCGCACGGTCCATGTATTGAAGATCAATGACCGGGTGATAAGCGAGGATGTGATAGCAAATACACAGGCGTATTTCTCGGCCTATATGATAATAGTGGCTGTTCTCACGGTGATCATAAGCCTTGACGGCTTCCCGATAGAGACCAATCTCTCGGCCACCCTCTGTACCTTCAATAATATAGGTCCCGGACTTGATAAAGTGGGACCCACCTGTAATTTCGCCGCATACAGCGACATATCAAAGATTTTCCTGAGTCTTGCCATGATAACCGGAAGACTTGAGATATTCCCGATCCTTTCCCTTTTCAACAGGAGCACCTGGAAAAAGATCTGACGAAAAAGCACATTTCAGAGGGCCTTCCTCAATGCTTGAATGACGCTCTCTTTCTTAAAACGGGATCCAGTATCCTCTTTCTTATCCTGAGGCTTTCCGGTGTCACTTCCAGGAGCTCGTCCTGATCGATAAAGTCAAGAGCCTGTTCGAGAGAGAGTATCACCGGAGGTGTGAGGCGCAATGCCTCGTCCGATGATGAGGTTCTGGTATTTGTAAGATGCTTGGTCTTGCATACATTTACCTCTATGTCGTCGCTTCTCGGGTTCGACCCTATTACCATCCCTGAGTAGACCTTTGTTCCCGGGCAGATAAAGAGGGATCCCCTTTCCTGTGCATTGAAGAGACCGTAGGTCACCGCTTCACCCGCTTCAAAGGCTATAAGCGACCCCGTCTTCCTGTAGGAGATGTCTCCCTTATACGGACCGTAGCCGGAGAAGATGGTGTTTATTATCCCGTTACCCTTTGTGTCCGTAAGGAAGGGACCCCTGAAGCCTATCAGCCCCCTTGAAGGGATATTGAATTCAAGCCTTGTATATCCGCCCGCTATGGAGCCCATATTAAGGAGCTCCCCCTTTCTCTCGGAAAGAGAGGATATCACGGTTCCCGAATATTCATCCGGCACATCTATATAGGCTGTTTCCATGGGCTCCAGGGTTTTTCCGTTCTCATCCTTTTTGTAGATGACCTCTGCTTTGCTTACTGCAAATTCATAGCCCTCACGGCGCATTTCCTCTATAAGCACCGATAAATGAAGCTCTCCCCTTCCTGAAACCTTAAAGGTATCCGTGGACTCTGTTTCCTCGACCCTTAGGGATACGTCGGTATTAAGCTCACGAAAGAGCCTGTCCTTTATATGGCGGCTGGTAACATACTTACCCTCCTGCCCCGCGAGAGGCGAATCGTTTACCATGAAATTCATGCTTATGGTGGGTTCCGAGATCTTCTGGAAGGGAATGGACACCGCTTCGCCGGCTGTTCCGCAGACCGTGTCCCCTATCTTCAGATCGGAGATTCCTGAGATCGCAACGATCTCACCAATCCCGGCTTCACTCACATCGATTTTTGTAAGCCCCTGAAAGACATAGAGCTTGCTGATCTTTACCTTTTCCTGCCGCCCACTGTCGTGGTGGTTCACTATGACAGCTTCCTGATTTACCTTAACGGTACCGTTATCAACCTTTCCGACTCCTATCCTTCCCACATATTCATTGTAATCTATGGTGGAGATAAGGATCTGGAGATTTGCTTCGCTGTCCCCCTCGGGAGCCGGGATATAGTTTATTATGGTGTCAAAAAGGGGCTTCATATCTGTCCCCGGCGTGTCAGCGTCAAGAGATGCCACACCCTCCTTTGCCGAGGTGAAGACAAAGGGGCAGTCCAGCTGTTCGTCCGTGGCGTCAAGATCCATAAAGAGCTCCAGGACCTCATCCACCACCTCTCCCGGCCTGGCACCGGGACGGTCTATCTTATTTATGCAGGAAATTACCGGAAGCTTTAGGGCCAGAGCCTTTTTCAGAACAAACTTGGTCTGGGGCATAACTCCCTCAAAGGCATCAACCAGAAGCACCACACCGTTTACCATTTTAAGGATACGCTCCACCTCGCCTCCGAAGTCCGCGTGTCCCGGTGTGTCTATGATATTTATCTTTGTATCCTTATACTGCACGGCGGTATTTTTTGAAAGGATGGTGATACCGCGCTCCCGCTCGATATCATTGCTGTCCATGACCCTTTCCGCAACCTCCTGGTTTTCCCTGAAAACACCGCTCTGCTTAAGGAGCGCATCCACCAGGGTGGTCTTCCCGTGGTCAACGTGTGCGATTATTGCTATATTCCTGATATCTTCCCTTTTACTCTTCATCCGTCTCTTCTTATTCCTTCCCTGTCAATCGTTTAGCTTTATAAGTTCGTCAAGCTTAAGGCTGCCGCCGAACAGCTCCAGGGCGGTCCCGACCGTATAATCCACGAGGCCCCTGCCCTGAGCCTTAATGATATCCACATCACTTAAGCTTTTTATGCCTCCCGCATAGGTCACGGGAATATCCCTTACACCGGAGAGGATACGTATAAGCTCCTTATCCACTCCGGCGCTCTTTCCTTCATTATCCACGGCGTGTACCAGAAATTCGCTGCACTCGCCCGATAAGCTTCTTAAGCTTTCCTCCGATATTAAAAGATCCGTAAATCTCTGCCAGCGGTCTGTGGTCACATAATAATTCCCGTCCTCCTTCTTCCTGCAGGAAAGATCCAGAACTATCCTGTCCCTTCCGCATTCAGTCTGAAGACTCCGGAGATTCTTCATATCGAGCATCCCGTCCTTAAAAACAAAGCTCGTCACTATCACGTGGCTTGCCCCCGCGTCAAGGAACTCTGCGGCATTCTCATTATTAATGCCGCCCCCATACTGCATCCCGCCCGGAAAGGCGGAAAGAGCTGAAAAAGCGGCTTTCTTTGAAGCTTCATAATATTCTGATGTACGGCTGTTAAGAACGATCACATGACCGCCACTTAGGGCTCTGTCCCTGTAGATCTTCGCGTAATACGCCGCATCAAAGGCGGAAACAAAGTTCTCCCTTACATTATCATCCGTAAGGGACGAGCCCACGATCTGCTTAACCTTACCGTTATGTATGTCTATGCAGGGCCGAAGCCTCATGAGATCACATCCGCCATACTGTACATTCCGGCAGCCTTCCCCTTAAGGAATTTTGCGGCCGCGATGGCACCGTTTCCGAAGATCCTTCTGGAATAAGCCCTGTGGCTTATGGTCACGGTCTCATCCTCTCCCGCAAAGATAATGTCGTGGTCTCCCGGTATCGTGCCTCCCCTTACGGCCGAAATGCCTATTTCCTTTGAGGGTCTTCTCTCCGAGCGGCCACTCCTGTCATATACATAGGATAGATCTTCATTAAGCGCCGAATTTATGCAGTCCGCAAGTGCAAGGGCGGTGCCGCTTGGGGCGTCCTTCTTCTCCCTGTGGTGCTTTTCCACGATCTCGATATCAAAGCCCGCCTCCGAAAGCACGGGGGCTATGTCCTTAAGCACCTTCATAAGGGTATTTACTCCAACGGACATATTCGCGCTTCTGAGTACCGCTATCTTCTCCGCCGCCTTTTTTACTCCCTCGATCTGGCCGTCCGACAGCCCCGTGGTACAGAGGACCACGGGAAGGGAATGCTTAAGGGCATAATCCATAAGCCTTTCATTCCCCTCGGGAAGTGAAAAATCTATAATGACATCCGCAGGGATCTCACATTCCCCAATATCCTTAAAAACAGGGAAGCTGTTTCCGCTTCCCTTAACCTTGTCAATTCCGGCAACTATCTCAGCATCCCCGTCTTTTTCCGCAAGGGAGCTGACTACCTGCCCCATCCGGCCGAAGCAGCCGTTCAGTATGATCTTTACCGACATAGGATATCTCCTTTCCTTATTTCAGAAGTCCGAAATCCTTAAGGGAGCGTCTCAGGCGTTCCCTGTGTTCATCGCTTAAGGGGTAAAGAGGCTTCCTTAAGGGTCCTGTGCCATATCCCAGCATGTTCATGGCTTCCTTTACCGGAATCGGATTTGTTTCGCAGAAGAGAGCCTCGACCAGATCCACCTCATTAAGCTGCATTTTTGCGGCGGTCTCAAAATCACCGTTCAATGCCTTCATACACATATCGTGGACATAGCGGGGAGCCACGTTTGAAACAACGGAAATGACTCCGATGCCGCCTATGGACATCATCGGGACCGTAAGCTCATCATCACCGGAGTAGAGCTCCACCTCAGGGCAGATTGACTTTATCTTTTCAGCCTGGGAGAGGCTCCCGCTGGCCTCCTTTATGCCGACAATGTTCGGAACATTATCCACAAGCTCCTTAACGGTCTCGGGCTCGATATTTAAACCGGTCCTGCTCTTAACGGAATAAAGGACTATCGGGATACTTACCGCAGCCGCGATATCCTTAAAGTGCTCGATAAGTCCTCTCTGTGTCGTCTTGTTGTAATAAGGTGTAACGGAAAGCAGCGCATCCGCGCCCACCTTCTCGGCCTCCTCGGAATAATATATGGCGGATCTCGTGCTGTTGCTGCCGGCACCGGCCATTACCGGAATCCTGTGATGGACCTGCTCCACACAGAACTTTATGGCTGCGAAATGCTCCTCTTCACTTAAGCAGGCAGCCTCTCCTGTGGTACCGCATACCACAATGCAGTCCGTACCGCTCTGGATCTGCATCTCTATGATTTCAGCAAATTTCTCGTAATTGATGTCTCCGTTATCCTTGAAGGGTGTGATGATAGCCACACCTGCACCTTTGAATATTGACATGGTCTTTTTTGTTCTCCTCTAAATAAAGCTGTTTTTGACTTCCGCTAAACCATTAGAAAATAGTACCATTGTTGCAAATATAAGTCAAACCGGACTCCTCGCATAAAAAAACATATACTGCTGCATTACACCGTTATAGGGTCTGTAGCTGTCAAAGGGAAAGCCCTTTTCATAATGCGAGGACAGGACCCTCTCTATCCATACGTCTATCGGGAAAAGATCCAGGCGGTGGAAGCCGAAAAGTGCAGTACAGTTCGCAACCTTCTTTCCGACACCGTATATCTTCATAAGCTCGTTTATAAGCTCCCGGTCATCTTTTTTCTCAAGGCCTTTAAGGTCAAGCTCCCCTGAAAGCACGTCCTCTGCGGCCTTTCTTATATAGGGAGCCCTGTAGCCCGCGGAGCAGGACTTCAGTATATCGCTGCCGAGGGTTGCTAAAGCCTGCGGGGTCGGGAAGGCATAAAGCTCCTCAAAAAACCGTTTCTCCACCCTTCTTTCCATAAGCCACTTCCTTTCATCCTCCGAAGGATCAAGCCTCTCTCCCGCTGCAGATGAGAGCTTTTCTATGCATGCCCTGATGGCGGGGATATTTTTTCTCTGGGAAATGATAAAGCTTATTAGGCACTCAAAGGGCTCCTGCCGCAGGATCCTCATCCCCTTCCCGTATTCCGCCGCAGGACTCAGGAAGGGGTCTGAAGGATCCACTGTTTTCCTTATTTCCCTGTAGACTGTTTCACAGTCAAAATATCCGCTCCAAAAGGAGCGGAAATCGTTTTCTGAACAGGAGAGGTCATACTCTCCCCGAGACAGCTCACAGATAAAAAGGACCCTGTTTCCGGCGATTATCCGGAAGATATCAGGGCCGCTCTTATTTTTAATTTTTTCCCATCTGAAGCACTGTCCGCTTTCCGCTATGACGTTTAGATCCAGATCGTCGTCAAACCTTAATATCACCTTTTCTTATCCTGATCTTAGCGCCCGGATAAGATCATCCCGAGCGTTAATATGTCACTCTGAGCGAAGAGAGGGAGCTTTCCGTAACCGGCCGGAAAGACCGGACGACGGCAATATCTTTAAGAAAACACCACCGTTTCAAGCTTCGTAACCTCATCCGCAAGACGGCAGACACTCTCATTTATGTTTATTCCGGTCATTATGATGCTCACATCCTCGGGCTTTGCGGAAATAAGCTCCATTAAGTCCTCACGGGTCATAAGCCCCGTGTCAATAAGCCCCAGGAACTCATCCAGTATAAGGAGGTCGCATTCCCCCGTCATAAGCACCTTTTTCGCAAAGTTGAAGCCGTTCCTTATATTCTGCTTTTCCTCTTCCTTTTCACTCTCGCTTAAGTCGTCAAAGCAGGCATCCGACTTTTCAAAGCGGAAAAGCTTCATCTCCGGCTCCAGTCTCTTCAATATATCAAATTCCCCGTCAGCCTTTCCCTTCAGGAACTGGATGACGGACACGGTCTTACCTTTTGTCGCCGCCTTTATCCCCTGTCCGATGGCGGCGCTGGTCTTTCCCCTGCCTGTTCCGGCAAAGATCCGTATAAGTCCTTTTTCTTCCATACTTCTATTCCTCTTAAACTCCTCTTAATAATATTTTAAGAAAAATATGAGCGATAATAGCACGACCGTCTTTTTTTTGCAAGTGAAAGATATAAATGCTATAATAGCCCTTATGAATTTCGGAAGACACGGAACCGTAAAGCGTTTCAGGGAATTAAACGCCAACGGTCCTAAATTCTTGAATATGGTGCTGGTGGCCTTTGTCACCCTTTCCATTTTCGGAGCCCTGTCCGCCGCCGTTATAGGTACCGCGGGCTTTGTCGGCATATTTAAGGGTGTTGTTGCCACCGCTCCCGAGATCAATAATAAGGATATCCGGCCCTCCGGGTATTCATCAACGGTCTACGATTCCGACGGAAAACAGCTGACAAAGCTGGTTGCCGCCGATTCCAACAGGATCTATCAGACCATAGAAAAGATCCCCCTGGATCTCCAGCATGCCTTTGTCGCGATAGAGGACGAGCGCTTTTATGAGCATAACGGGATAGACATAAAGGGAATAATCCGTGCCGGAGTCACGGGCCTTAAAAGCCATGATTTCTCCCAGGGCGCCAGTACCATTACCCAGCAGCTTATCAAGAATAATGTATTTACCGAGTGGACACACGAATCCTCCTTTATGGAGAAGCTCCGCCGGAAGATACAGGAGCAGTACCTCGCCATTGAGCTTGAGAAGCAGGAGGACGTGACAAAGGACAATATCCTGGAGCTCTATCTCAATACGATTAACCTCGGACAGAATACCCTTGGGGTGCAGGCGGCTTCCCTCAGATATTTTAATAAAAACGTGTCTGATCTGAACCTCTCCGAGGATGCGGTCATAGCCGCGATCACCCAGAACCCTTCGAGGTACAATCCGATCTCACATCCCGAAAACAACGCGGAGAGACGCATGAAGGTCCTCAATAATATGCTGAAGCAGGGCTATATCACCCGTTCCGCATATGAGGAGGCCGTGAATGATGATGTATATTCAAGGATCCGCACGGTAAACGAACAGACCGAGAGCAGCGCCATAAATTCCTACTTTGTTGATGCCTTAACAAAGCAGATCCTTACGGATTTTGTCGAGAAGCTTGGCTACAGCGAGACTCAGGCTTATAACCAGCTCTATTCCGGAGGCTTGAGCATCTATTCCACCCAGGACTCCGACATACAGAAGATATGCGACGATTTCACCGGAAATGAGGAAAACTATCCCGCAGGCACGAAGTATCTCCTTGATTATGAGCTTACGGTGGAGAAGCCCGACGGCGAATACCAGAATTATTCTTCCGAAATGATGGCCCTCTGGCTTGCGGACAACGGCTACAATAAGAAGAGGCTCTTTGACAGCACCGAGGAAGCAAGAGAGGCTGCAGACAGCTATAAGTCATCCATCCTTTCCGAAGGAAATACCTTCATTTCCGAAAGCTTTTCGACCGCACCCCAGCCACAGATCTCTGTCACGGTCGCGGATCAGTCGACGGGCTACGTGAAGGCAATTGTTGGCGGACGCGGGAAGAAGGAGGCAAGCCTCACCCTTAACCGTGCCACCGATACCTTAAGGCAGCCCGGCTCTACCTTTAAGATCGTATCCACCTATGCTCCGGCTCTGGACAGCGGCTTAAAGACCCTGGCTTCGACCCAGGTGGACGAGCCCTTTACCTATGCCAACGGACGTCCCGTCAATAACTGGTACAAGGGCTACAAGGGTGTCTGCACTCTCCGCTACGGAATAGAGCAGTCCCTTAATATCGTCACCGTAAAGACCCTGACAGACATTACTCCCCAGCTTGGCTACGACTATCTCCTTAAATTCGGCTTCACGACACTGGTCGACAAGAAGGAGACTGCAGACGGCAGAGTCTTTTCCGACATAACCCAGACCCTTGCTCTCGGCGGTATCACCGACGGCGTGAAGAATATAGAGCTGAACGCGGCCTACGCCTCCATAGCGAACAACGGCACCTACATTAAGCCCATGCTTTATACAAAGATACTGGACCATGACGGGAATGTGCTTCTTGAAAACGAGCCCGAAACTCATTCCGCCATAAAGCCCACCACCTCCTTCCTTCTGACCAGTGCCATGCAGGACGTTGTTACAAAGGGAACCGGAGGATCAGTGAATTTCGGGACCCAGCCCATAGCCGGAAAGACCGGAACCACCTCGGATGAGAATGATGTCTGGTTTGCCGGATATACGCCCTATTACACCTGTACCACCTGGGCAGGCTTTGATAATAATGTGGACCTTACCACCAAGGATCAGCAGCGTCTCGCAAGGACAGTATGGCGCGGCGTGATGGAAAAGATACATGAGAATCTCCCCAGGAAGGAATTCATTACACCCGAGGGGATCGTTACCCGTGTCGCCTGCAATAAGTCGGGGCTCCTCGCCCTTGACGGAGTATGTACCGCAAGCGGCAGCGCCTACACCGAATACTTCGCCAGTGATAATGTTCCGGATACCACCTGTAACTATAATCACTCGGCTATGACCTATATCTGCTCTGCTACGGGACAGATGGCTCTGGATTCCTGTCCGTTCAAGATCCCCGGCGTTGCCATACCCGAGCTTGGAACCTGTCCCCATACTCCCGAGATCACTGCGGCTCTCGGCCTTACACCGACTCCCACAGTGGATCTTGCCACCATCCATACCGCTCCCTCCGATACGGCCGGTATGGGTGAGGAAGGAGCTGATCCCGGCGAAAGTGCCGCAAATGAAAATACCCCCGCCACAAATCCTGTAACGGGGGAGTGAATCTGTTTTTGAAAGCCTCGATGTTAAACTCGCAAACGCTTCGCTTTTTGCTCGTTATAAAATCGCTGCTGACGCAGCTCTCCGGGTACGGGGCTTATAACCCCGCACCCGAAATCAAGATATTCCCACCACCTAAAGGTGGTGGGTTATCTTGATTATTTT
>JAFTEC010000110.1 GCA_017453865.1 Lachnospiraceae bacterium | reverse complement strand
TCAGCCCTCCCGCTGCCGTCAATGGTAAGGACGCAGCTGATATCCGTTTCCTTTGTTTTTCTCTCTATCTCCGCTCTACGGGTCATATGCACCCTGCCTTTCTATTCGAATCTCACTGCGATCGAATTTGCGTGTGCCGTAAGCTTCTCGGCCTTTGCAAATGCTTCTATATCCTCATGTATACTCCTTAATGCCGTTTCGGAATAGGATATCACAGAGGACTTCTTTATAAAATCGTCCACCGACAGGGGTGAAAAGAACCTTGCGGTACCGTTTGTCGGAAGCACATGGTTTGGTCCCGCGAAGTAGTCGCCCAGCGGCTCCGAGGAATAGGATCCGATAAAGATCGCTCCGGCATTCTTTACCCGGGTCATGGTTTTCCATGGATCCCTTGTCACAATTTCCAGGTGCTCCGATGCGATATCGTTTACAGCGTCAAGGGCGTCCCTCATATCCTTCGCCACAAGGGCATAGCCGTAGTTTTCAAGGGACTTTTCTATTATCTCCCTCCTTGAGAGCCCGGGAAGGAATTTATCGATCTCATCCGAAACCCTCTCAGCCAGGCTTCGGGAGGTCGTAACAAGAATAGCCGATGCCATCTCGTCATGCTCAGCCTGGGACAGAAGATCCGCCGCCACAAAGCGCGGGTTCGCGCTGTCATCCGCAAGCACCAGTATCTCCGAGGGTCCGGCAATGGAATCTATGCTGACATGCCCGTAGACCGCTCTTTTTGCGAGAGCCACAAAGATATTTCCGGGTCCAACGATCTTATCGACCTTCTTTATCGACTCGGTTCCGTAGGCAAGGGCTGCAATGGCCTGAGCCCCTCCGGTCTTAAATATATCCCTTATGCCGAGAAGCTTACAGGCTGCCAGCACCTGGGAATTAACCTTCCCCTCCGCGTTTGCGGGTGTGGTCATTACTATTTCCTTAACCCCGGCTACGATTGCCGGAACCACGTTCATAAGGACCGAGCTCGGGTAGACCGCTTTACCTCCGGGAACATAAACCCCTGCTCTCTCTATCGGGGTTATCCGCTGTCCGAGGATCACTCCGTCGTCCTTTGTATTAAAGAAGCTCTGCCTCTTCTGGCACTCGTGGAAGGTCCGGATATTATTGATGGAGCGTCCCATGACCCCCATGAGATCATCTCCGACCTCCCTTACTGCTTCCTTAACCTCTTCGTCGCTCACCCTGAAATTCGAGTGATCAAGCCTGCAGTGGTCGAATTTTTCCGCATATTCGAAAATGGCCTTATCGCCCTTTTCCCTGACATTTGCGATTATCTCATTAACGGCCTTCTCCTGCTCGGGGAAGCTCGCAGGCTTCCTTTTTAAGAGCTTTCCGAGAAGATCCGCCTTTGTTTCATTATTAAGATCAACTATTCTCATGATATACCTCTAAGTGCCTCGATAATCTCTCTTATCCTTTCAGCCTCCATCCGCATGGAAACCTGGTTTACCACCATCCTTGCCGAAAGCGGACATACCTCCTCCAGCACGGTGAGTCCGTTCTCCTTTAATGTGGAGCCGGTCTCCACTATATCACAGATCACATCGGAAAGCCCCACTATGGGTGCGAGCTCAATTGAACCGTTAAGCTTTATTATATCAACTGTCTGGTGTTTTTTATTATGGAAATAATCCCTTGCGATCCTTGGATACTTTGTGGCGACCTTTATAATCCCGTGGTGGGATAAAAGCTCCTTTGCTTCCGGAAAGCCGCAGATACACATCCGGCACTTCCCGAAGCCGAGATCCAGTACCTCGTAGATCGAACGGTTCTCCTCCATAATTATGTCCTTGCCGGAAACCCCTATATCCGCTGCCCCGTGCTCTACATAGGTCGGCACATCAGGTCCCTTTGCAAGGAAAAACCTCAGCTTCTTTTCCTCATTCACAAAGATAAGCTTTCTTGAAGACTTATCCTTCATCTCCTCACAGGTGATGCCGATCTTTTCAAGCCTCTCCAGGGTTTTGTCGGCAAGGCGTCCCTTGGTCAGTGCAAAAGTAAGATATCTCATCAGATCTTTTTTTCCTTTCCCTCCGAATAGTATAAAATAAGACTGCTGCGGTCTCCCTTATGAAAGCCGGAGGGATCCGTTCCATCATCAAGCCTTGTCATTGCGGTAAGTATGCCCTTTTCCCTAAGCTCCCGGGCTTTCTTTAGCGCAGTGGCGAAGGAAGCGCTGTCATAATAGATGTATGCTTCCTCCCTTTCCGTTTCCCCCTCTATATTCTGTCTTTTCAGGGTGGACAGGAGCTGGTCTATTATGAGGGTAAAGCCCACGGCTGCCCTGTCACGTCCGAAATTGGAAAGGAGCTTATCGTATCTTCCGCCGCGTATTATCGCGTCTCCGGTACCGAAGGTGTATGCCCGGAAAATGACCCCCGTATAATAATCATGCTTTGATAGCATCCCGAGGTCAAAGGTTATATAGTCCTGAACCCCGTATGCCTTAAGCCTATCATAGAGCTCCTTAAGCCTTTTGACCGCTTCCTCGGATCTCTTTATGCCCCTGACCTTCCTTTCCGCTTCATCAAGGATCTCAATATATCCGAAGAAGTCCGGGAAGGAGCTTAAGGTATTTTTTATGGATTCCGGAACCTCTGCATCGTTCAGTGCGTCCATAGTCCCGAAGTAATTCTTGTTCCTTATGTTTTCCGAGAGCTCCGACACGGTATCGGGATCAAGTCCCGCACCCTCGCAGAGACCCTTAAAGTATTCGGCGTTTCCTACGCAGATCTGGAAATCCGTAAGCCCCGAGCCCTTAAGGAGGTCAACGGCGATATTTATCATCTCCGCATCCGCATCGGCAGAGGGCTCTCCGAGATATTCAAGCCCCAGCTCCGTTACCTCCTTTAATTTCCCCTGCAGTCCCGTATGGTTTGAAAAGGTCTTTCCGAGATAACAGAGTCTCTTCGGAGCCTCATCCTCGAAGAAATACTTGACCGCCGCTCTCGCAACTCCCGGGGTAAAGTCGGGACGGAGTGCAAGGGTATTATTCTCCCTGTCAAAGAACTTATAGACCTCCCTCGAGGAGGTGATGCCCGTATCCTTTGAGAAAATATCAAAGTATTCGAAGGTGGGGGTTTCTATCTCCTTATAGCCGTAGGACTTTATCAGGGATTTAAGCCTGTTTTCTAGAAGCTCCTTTCTTTCAAGCTCAGCTCCGTATATGTCCCTTACCCCCTCCGGGGTATGTAAAAGTTTGTTTTTCATTGAGTGTTTATCTCCTCTTTGCTTATATCATAAGATCCTTTGCTTTTCTTAAGGATTAAAGTCCTTCCCCGTCTCTCTCATCGAGATCGGTCTGTATGGCGTCAAGATAGGGAAGATAGAGGTTTGCCGCCGGCTTTATAAAATACTTTTCTTCGGTTTCCTCATATCTGAAGCTTTTCCGTCCTCCCCTCCCGCTTCTCTCCCAGAAGCCGAGAAGCTTCCTGAAGGTCAGATAATAGAAGCTGTCCCTTCCGGTATAGTGGATAAGGAAAAAGGCTATACCGCCCTGGGCTTCGAAATCCTTCATAAATAACACCTGATGTTCATGAATGTTTCTGAGTGTAAAGGTATCCACCGCACATTCCTTGGCATCAAAGCATACCGGGATCCCCTGTACCGCCCCGATATAGTCAACGGTGCTCTTCTGGTCGAAGTAGGCGAGCTTTATGGTCCTTGACTCCTTATCGAATTCCACGGGGGTTATCGGAGTCGGGATCTTCTGTATAAGGGCAAGTCCCCTTTCCCTGTATTCTTCATTTGTTCTGTTTATAAGGTCTTCGAGCTCGGATCCCCGAAGCCCCCTGGTCTTCCAAGACATTTTTTTAACTTCTGTATTTCAGTATTGCCTGCATATCATCCTTAGGTGCAGCTTCAAATACCCTGCGGGAAAGATAGGAAAGGTCCCCCCTGATCTCCGGAAATTCCACTTTTTCCGCGTGGAGAAGCTGTCTATGAACCTTTAATTCCTCCGAAAGCTTTACCGACTCCCCGGTACAGTACTTTGTGTCCCCGAGGATAGGAAAGCCCGCGCTAAGCATATGAGCCCTTATCTGGTGCGGTTTTCCGGTAATAAGCTGTACAAGCAAGAGCGTAAGTATCCTTCCCCTGATATTCAGTCTCCCAATGGGCTCCGCCTCAGTCTCCACCGGATCCGATCCGGCTTTCCTGCTTTCCGAAATATAAACCCTGTTTTCGCTCCTGTCCTTATAAAGATAGCCGCTGAGCTTAAGTGGCCCCTTAACCTCCCCGGTGACTATAGCATAATAATACTTTTTTATACTTCTGTCTTTAAGAATCAGGCTTAAGGCCTTTAAGCCCTTCTGTGTCTTCCCGCAGAGAAGAAGCCCCGAGGTATTTCTGTCAAGGCGGTTGCAGACCGAGGGCTTTACCGCATGGTTATGAAGGGAGGGCTCCAGATATTTAAGGAGTATGTCATTCGCGGAAATATCCCGGGATCCGTCGGACTGGCTTAAAAGCCCGGCCTCCTTATTAAGTATAAGGATATTATCATCCTCAAATATTATATCCCTCTTAAAGGCCTTAAGCTCTTCTTTCTTTACCTTCTTAAGGGTCTCCTCCCGCTTCTTACGGGGTTCGAACCTTTCTATGACCTCATCGGAAAAGAATACCCTTACGCGGTCGCCCGCCTTTAGTATCTCCTTCCCGCCGCACTTCTCTCCGTTTAAGACTATATTCTTTTTTCTTAAGCCCTTGAATAATACTCCGCCCTTTGCCCCGGGCAGCACCTTTTCAAGGTACTTCTGCAATGTCTGCCCCTCGTCGGGGGCTGATATCATATATTCCTTCATCTATTCACTATCAAAGCGTATTCGCCGTCATCCGTTTCGTCAAATATAGCGGACATTGATGAAAAAAGCTCCTGTTTATGATTATCTCCCTTTTCCCTGGCGTCAAAACGGAAAACATGGTATTTATCAATATCATTAAGGAGTAGAAGCCTCTCGGGGGAAAGGGCTACGCTTAAGAGCTCCTCATTTATCAGATCCGAAAGCGCATTTTCCTTCTCTCCGTTTTTCCAGCCGGCCTGGGAAAAAATATCGTATATCTCGATAAAGGAAGCATATCTTAAAAGTGCTTCGGTATCGGGAGAGGATGTATCAAGTATGACCGGCCTTAGCTCCCCCTTTTCATCCTCCGGCTCATAAACACAGACTATCCTTCTGTAGGAATCTGACAGGATCAGCTCCCCGCTTCCGTCTGTCATCACGGGAATGACCAGCTCCTTCTCGCTCCCGTCCGGAAGATAAATATATCCTGTCCAGATATCGTTTTCCATTCCGTCGAGGGAGATAGCCGCGCTGCAGCCCTTATAGCCCTCATTAAGGGCATCCTCAGCTGCCTCGTCTGTTACCTCATTAGCCTCTTCCTTCCCCTCGGAGGATGAATGAATATCAGCTTCGATATCCGCGCCTTCAGAACCTCCGGCGTCATCCGCCTTCCCTGCGGAGGGCTCACCTCCTCCGCAGGCCGATAGGCTGTGAGTAAGGAGCAGTATTATTAAAAAAATAAAAACGCCCTTCTTTTTCATAGGCTATAACGAAAGATTGGAAATAAGCTTCAGCATTTCCGTATCTTTTTTTAGAACCTTTATCCTCTGTTCATTAAGGTACTTTAACCTTTTTGAGAATTCGTCAATGCTTCTGAAGCTTTTTATATTCCATTCCCTGAAGCCGTTCTTTTTTGACATAAGGTTAAGATGCCGTAAAAGCTCCTTATCATCATCCATTCCCCCGGGAAGAAGGAGGAGGGTGCTTTTGTTTATGACGGCGATACAGGGAACAAAGTAGGAGCGTTCCGTGGTGGTTATTACCGAATCATAGAAAACCGGCACGTTTCCGCGTACCTCCTCTATTTTCTCAAAATCCGCCGGATCCACGGACTTAAATCTCAGGAACATTATGAGATTTACCATAGCCATGGCAGTCGGGATAGCCGAGATCACCGCAAGCACCAGAAATACCATCCCGTATTGGGGGAAGATCACCCAGGTGCAGAGGGTAAGGATAAGCGTTATCACGCCCGGGATAAGAAAACGCACAAGTGAAGAGCGGTGCTGGCTGTCAAGATAGCCCCGCTCTCCCTTTACCGGCCTCTCCTTTTTGTCCGAAGTACCATTACCCATGCTTCTTAACAATACTACCCTTTTCCTTAAATATGGAGTCCGGCTCTATAACGCCCCTGACGCTGGAAAGGGGATAGATATTGCTGTTTCTCCCTATGACGGTCCCGGGATTAAGGACCGAATTGCAGCCAACCTCCACATGGTCACCGAGCATGGCGCCGAATTTCTTTAAGCCGGTCTCTATCCTTTCCTCCCCGTCCTTAACAACCACAAGGGTCTTATCCGCCTTTACGTTTGATGTAATGGAGCCTGCTCCCATATGGGAGTAAAAGCCGAGGATCGAATCCCCCACATAATTATAGTGCGGAACCTGAACGTTGTTAAATAGGATAACGTTCTTAAGCTCCGTGGAATTACCGACCACACAGTTATTCCCGATAAGAGCCTTGCCCCTTATGAAGGCACCGGGTCTTATCTCCGTTTCCTCACCTATGATGCAGGGGCCGAGAATTGCTCCGACTGTCGGAAAAACCTTCGCGCTCCGCGCTATCCATATGTCCTCCCCCTTCTTTTCATATATCCCGGGGTCGAGGCTCTCTCCGATCTTTTTTATCATCTCCCCTATCCCGCTTAAAGCTTCCCAGGGGTAGGTAAAATCTTTAAGGTAAGCTCCCGCCAGGGTCTCATTAAGATCATATAAATTAACTGTCTTTGCTTTATCCATTTGTAACAGGTGTTTCCTTTCCTTTTTTTGTTTCTTAAAGCTACTTTTTCATCCGGTTCAGAGTCCTGAACCTTTTCCCGAGCTCCACGCTAAGATCCCGCGCTCTCACGGAATCCACGTATTTTCTCACATAATTATCAAGGGTCTCCCTGTATTTTTCCGGTGAAAGCTCTCCTCTTTCAACCTGCGACAGGCCCTTTTCCCAGCTGGCGGTCATCTCCGGATTGAGCATCCCCGGCATGGTAAGGTAGACCACCTCATATATCATTTCCCCAAGCTTCCCCGGGGTAAGTATCTGGTTCTTTTTATTAAGACTTAAATACCTAATGTGAATAAGCTTTTCAAGTATACCGGCCCTTGTGGCGCTGGTGCCGATGCCCGCACCCTTTATCTGGGAGCGGAGCTCCTCATCCTCAATAAGCTGGCCCGCATTCTCCATTGCAAGTATCATGGAGCCTGTGGTATAGCGTTTCGGCGGGGAGGTCTTTCCCTCCTTAAGCGAGAAGTCAGCGGGCTTTACCTCTGCTGACTTTTTTAATTTGGGGATAAGCTTCAGAAGATCCCCGTCATTTTCCTCCTCCTCATCCTCCGGCTCCTCACTGCCTTCCTTTCCGCGGCTCTCCGCTTTTTTCTCCGGACCCTCGCTGTATTTTCTGTCCTGTCCGGTTATAACGAAAAACCCCGGATCCGAAAGGGCCTTTGAGGAGGTATAGAAGCATTCCTTACCCTTTACGGTTGAAACCTCCGTGGTAAGTGAAACCTTCTTAAATACCGCGGGAGGGTAGAAAACAGACAGAAAGCGCCTGACTATCATATCGTATATTTTTTTCGAGATATCGCTTAACCTGTTATATTCCGAAAGGTTACCGGTGGGGATTATCGCATAGTGGTCAGTAACCTTGCTGTCATCCGTATAGGGCTTTTTTACGATATTTTTGTAAAGCCCCTCCGAGATTATCTTCTCCGCAAAGCTCCTTACGGGTGTATAATGCTTTACTCCGTTTAGGTTCTTTATGATCCCTGAAGCCACTGCCTTTGTTAAGACCCTGGCATCGGTCCTCGGGTAGGTCGTGAGCTTCTTTTCATATAGCTCCTGGGCGGAATTCAGGGTTTCATCGGGGCTTATGTGGAAGCGCTTCGAGCAGGCAGCCTGAAGCTCCGCCAGATTAAATAAAAGAGGCGGCTTCTTCTTTTCATCGCTTTTCTTTATCTCCTTTATCAGCGCTCCGTTATTGTTCTTAAGGCTTTCTATGAAGCCCTCCGCTTCCTCCTTTGAAAGAAAACCTTTTTCATTATATATCCCGGGAACCCCCGAAAAAGAGGAATCGCCGCTGACCCTCCACTCTCCGCCGTAGCTTCCCTCCGCTACCGAGAAGGTGCCCCTGATACGGTAGAATACGGTTTCCTTAAAGTCCCTTATCTCCCTCTCTCTTCTTACTACCATTCCGAGAACGCATGTCATGACCCTTCCCACGGCGATTGCGGAATATTTTTTCGTTCCGGCGGCATCATTAAGCATTTTTCCGTATTTCACCGAAAGAGCACGGGAAAAATTGATGCCCATCGCATAATCCTCGATGCCGCGCATTATCCCCGCATTTGAAAGGTTATCGTATTCACTGTAGGGCTTTGCGTCATTTATGCCCCTTTTGATCTCTTCCTCGGTGGTGGAATCTATCCAGACCCGCTTCTCTATGATCCCCTTCCTGACGCCGCTTTGCCTCCGGATAAGCTCCTCTATGACCTGTCCTTCCCTTCCGGAGTCCCCTGCCCAGAGCACGGTTTCGATGTCATCCCTGTGAAGCATCTTCTTAACGATGCCGTACTGCTTTTTTACATTGTCTATGACATCATATTTATACTCTGCGGGAAGAAAGGGAAGATCCTCCATTCTCCATCTCTTATACTTCTGATCATATTTCTCGGGATAGCACATCTCGATAAGGTGTCCGACGCACCAGGTTATGCAGAAGCTGTCATTCTCAATGTAGCCGTCGGAACGCCCCTTTACATCGAGTATTGAGGCGTACTCTCTCGCAACGCTCGGTTTTTCCGTTATAACAAGAGTCTTTCCCATTTATGAAGAAGCTCCCGTTTTTCCGGATATGTCCTTTAGTATCTCATCAAAAATAAGATCGGAAAGCTCCCTCTTCGATAAAAGCGGAAGCTCCTTATTCCCGTCCTTTTTTATAAGTGTGATCTTATTGGTGTCACTCTTAAATCCCGCTCCCTTATCCCTTAAGGAATTGGCGCAGATCATATCGGCGTTCTTTTTCTTAAGCTTCTTTCCTGCGTTTTCTATGAGGTCCTCGGTCTCCATCGCAAAGCCGCATATATATTGCTTTTCAACCCTGCTGTGACCCACGGTTTCAAGTATATCAACGGTCCTTGTCAGATTGATAACAGGTGTTTCCCCATCCTTTTTCTTGATCTTCTGCAGGCTTACATCCGACGGTCTGAAATCCGCAACGGCGGCCGCAAAGACAAAGATATCCGTATCCTTCTGTCTCTTAAATACCTCTTCAGCCATATCGGCGGCAGAGGTCACTCTGACAGTATCTACTCCGTAGGGAGCCTTAAGCGCAGTGCGCCCCGATATAAGGGTAACCGAAGCACCCCTGTCTGCCGCTGCCTCCGCAAGGGCATAGCCCATCTTCCCTGATGAGTGGTTTGTGATAAAGCGCACGGGGTCAATGCTCTCTGAGGTCGGACCCGCGGTAATGATAACCCTCTTTCCCGTCATATCATGCTCATGTCCGATATGCCTCAGACCGCAGTCTAAAAGCTCCCCGACCGGAGGCAGCTTTCCCTTTCCGCTGTCCCCGCAGGCTAGGAGCCCCTCCGCAGGCTCTACGATCTCATAGCCGTAGTTCCTTAGCTTTTTAAGATTGTCCTGCACTATTGGATTCTCATACATTGCGGTATTCATGGCCGGAGCTATGATCCTTGGGCACTTTACCGCCATAATCGTGGTTGATGCCATATCATCCGCTATGCCGTTCGCGATCTTCCCAATGATATCGGCACTGGCGGGAGCCACCATACAGAGATCCGCAGCCTTCGCAAGGCTTATATGCTCCACCTCGAAGTCAAAATCCCTGTCAAAGGTGTCTATTACGCACTTATTGCCGGTTAAGGTCTCGAAGGTAATGGGGTTAATAAAGAAAGCGGCATTCTTTGTCATAATGACATTTACATTGAATCCCGCTTTTCTGAATCCGTGTGCAAGGTCCGCGGCCTTATAGGCCGCAATGGAACCGGTTACTATCAATAATACATTTTTTGACATAAGCTTATTAAACCAGATCACTAAGTTTATCTATCAGCTCTCCCTGTTTCACGGGCTTAAGAAGGAAGCCGCTCGGATGAAGGGAAAGGCTCCTCATGACCATATCCTTCTCGGAATTTCCCGTAAGGAATACAACGGGCACCGTTCCGCCCTTGTCCATGATCCGTATCTTCTTTAACGTGGTGGGGCCGTCCATTTCCGGCATATAGCAGTCCAGAAGAATACAGTCAGGAAACTGCTTTTCCAGGAACTTAATCGCCTGGGCACCGGATTTGACGCAGGTAACCTTGAACTGCTTTTCGAGATAGCCCTTTACCACCTTTAATGCCACCAGGTCATCATCCACCACAAGGATATGCTTCTTTCTTCCGCTGGATATCATAAGCCGGTCAATGGCCGTCCTTATGGACTCCAGCGAGCTGTATTCCGGAAGCTCATAGGAGGCTCCCGGGAAGACATTGCTTGAAAAGATCTCTCTGTCCTTTTCATCTGCCACCAGCAAAAGGGGAATATCCTTAAACCTTTCATCCTCCCTGAAGTCGATCATGGAAAAAAGCTTCTGCCGCATGGCGCTTTCAACATATACCACTATACATTCGGGGATGAAGGATCCTGCTTCAGATAAAATATCATTTGTTATCAAGGAGTATTTCGCATTATAAAGCCCGTCAAAGCCCTTTTGAAATTCCTTCAACTTATCGATAGTTGAAGCTAAAGCAAGTAATTTCTGCATAATATTACACCACCTTTATGAATTATATCATATTTCGTAAAGTGCTTTCAATGCACCCCTCTGCCTCGTCATAATCAAAATCCCGAAGATGCTTCAGGGCCTCCTTTGCATCCTTCCTTACCGCTGAAGGTACAGCGGAATCTGCTGCAAATTCCGAAAGCCCGACCTCTGCTTCATCAGTATCCATATCCCGGATAAGTGACAGTATCCTTTCAAGCCGCTCTTTAAGCTCTTCAGGCGGAAGAAGCCCTTCGGCATCCTGATCCTCCGCCGTTTCCGCTCCGTTTGCTTCTGCTTCGTTCTCTTCTTCCTTTAAAGCCGTATCTATCTCACTTAAAACCCTGTCGAGAAGGGTTTCAAGCCCCTCCTTCTCACTTATTATCTTTTCCTCTTCCCTGTCACGTGCCAGATCCTCAAAGTGCTTTGCAAGATCCGAAAGCTCCTCCGCACCGATATAGCGGGCAGAGCTCTTCAGGGCATGGACAGAGATCTGATAGGCCGCAAGATCGTGTTCCATAAGCTCCTTCTCAAAGGTCTCTGGCTTATTTGACATGATAAAGGAATTGAGAAGGGTCTTATACATCTCGATATCCTTTAATGAATTCTCAAGACCCTTATTTACGTCTATACTCTTAAGCTCCTTTAACCACTCCCTGTTTTCATTACCCTCTGCAGCCTTTTCGGAGCCTCCGCCGTTTACGATATCGGACACCGCATTTATACCCTCAGGATCCCTTTTCTTCTTTTCCTCGGGGATCCACTTGTCCATTACCTCCATAAGACGCTTAAGCTCTATCGGCTTTGTCAGGTAATCATTCATTCCCGCATTCAGGAATTCCTCCTCCACGCCCTTTATGGCATTGGCTGTAAGGGCGATAATTGGTGTGGTGTATTTTGCCCTGATCTTTACAGTGGTCTCTATGCCGTCCATTCCGGGCATCATATGGTCCATAAAGATCACATCATAGGACTCGTCCTCCTCAAGACGGGCAAGAGCCTCGGATCCGCTGGAGGCAAGCTTTACGTCAGCCCCGTACTGGCTGATGAGTCCCTTTGCCACCTCCAGATTAACCCTGTTGTCATCCACCACCAGGATCCTGGCTTCCGGACATACAAAGGGCAGTGTGAACTCCTCATTCTTAATCTTTGATTCTCCGTATACAAAGCTGCAGTCAGTATTGTCGACTATCCTCTGGGGTATGGAGAAGCTGAAGGTGCTGCCCTCCCCGTAAACACTCTCCACATCGATGGAGCCGCCCATAAGGTTAAGGAGATTCTTGCAGACCGCAAGCCCGAGGCCCGTGCCGGTGATGCCGCGGTTCCTTCTGGTATCTATCTGCATAAAGGATTCGAAGAGCTTCGGCATATCCTCATCCTTTATACCTATACCCGTATCCTTTACCGCTGCGATAAGCTCTCCGCTCTCCTCATTCTTCGGTCTCCAGTCCACCGAAAGCGTGATCTCGCCCTTATCCGTGTATTTGACGGAGTTATTCAGGATATTTATGAATATCTGCCTTATCCTCATTACATCACCGTAAAGTCCCTCGGGAATATGGCTTCCGATATTCACGGTAAACCTTATGGGCTTTTCGGATACCTGCATTCCGATGATGCTGGTGACATCATTAAGGAGGGAGGACATGGCATATTTGTCCTCTATTATCTCGAACTTCCCTAACTCTATCTTTGAGAAATCAAGTATCTGGTTAATTATCCCAAGGAGGTTATTGGCGCTGGATCTGATGTTTCCGGCATAGCCCCTTGTCTTATCCGAAATATCCCTTTCGGAAAGTATGAGCTCGGAGAAGCCCGCTATGGCATTCATCGGCGTCCTTATCTCATGGGACATCGAGGACAGGAAGTTTGACTTTGCTGCGCTGGCCTGATCCGCCATATTCTTAAGGATAAAGGATGCGATTATGGATGAAAGCTCCGAAAGAGCGTCTATCAGCTCCTGGGGCCATTCATAATCCCTGTCGGATTTCTCATAAAAGATGCAGCCCCTGATCTCGTCCTCGGATCTTATGAAACAGATGAGGCCGGAGGTGCCGAGAGCCTCCAGGAAATCTCCCGTATCACCCTTCAGGAAGGCAAAGAAATTACGGTCGACCCTTATAACGTCGTCTTTTTCAAGGAGCTTCCTTGCCTTGTCGAAATCATCCTTATCCACATTGAACTTCCTTCCGAGGAAAGGACAGCCCAGCCTTGTAGCCCTGTCAAATTCCCCTATGCAGGAAAAGCACTCGAGCGTTGTGGTGCTGTCACGTTCAAGGATATGGATATAATCTATGTCAAACTGGCTGCTGATACGCTCAAGAGTAAGGTCCACGGCACTCTGCAGCTCTTTTGATCTCTGGAGCACGTTAAACACAAACGGAATGATCTCACCGAAGTAAACATTATCCTTCTGACTGTCCGGAACGCTGTTGATCTGGAACTTTTCCTCCATCGGCATGGCTTCCATAAGATCAGCGAGTCCGTGGAAATAGGTGATCGTGTACTTAAGCCCCATTCCGGTTCCCTTATTGATATTTAAGGAATCAAGCCCCTCCTTGACCCTCGAATCAAAGATCTCCATGACCTCGTCGGTGGGATTACTGAAATAGATAACGAACGAGGGGTCGGATATCCTTATCTTCAGGTCATCCTCTGCGGTGATATTACTTATTCCTTCTGCCATACGCTCGATGACCGCATCCAGAAAGACCCTTCCCATAACATCTGATATTTCAGCGAAATTATTAAAGTGGATATAGCAGATGCTGGCCACGCTTCCCGGACCCTCATCACTGGTCTTCTGGGAAAGGAGCCTTAAGCCCACATCCCACTGGATAAAATTGGTGATCCTGTCACGGGCAACTCTTTCAAGGAGGATCTGCTCTTCCCTCTTTTCGGCGGTAATATCCTTTATCCTTCCGACGCCTCTCTCCGCTTCTCCGGTATCCTCATTATATACGGTCTGGCCTTCAACGGAGTACCACCTGTATTCCTCATCCTCGTTCTTATGATATCTGAACTCTATTGGTCCGGTGAGCCTGCCCTCCATAAAGAGCCTGATCTTCTCCACGTCATTGGGATATATCTTTTTCCCGGTGCCAAGCGATGCCATAAAGTCCCTGATAATCTTCTTCCCTCCTGCCTTGACATTGTCATGACCGTCAAAGCTTCCGAAGGTTACGAGCTCATCAGATATATAATTATAATCGACAATGATATCGTTGGAATTCTCGAATGCCAGGAAGTACCTTTCCTCGTCCGACCTTACCTCCTCCATAAGGTCGTCCTCCCTGATGATATGCTCCTCCTCGGTCTTTGCAATGTAGTAGATAATGGGCACGACTATCACGAACTCAACGGTAAGCCCGAGTACATATCCGATATAAACCGGGATCTGCTCTCCGCCGAGATAGCCGAGTAAATAGTGCATCTTCCGCCAATTGTCCACCCTGATCCACATTGCGATAAGCATCAGAATGTAATTCATCCCGGCTGTAAAAAGTGTCAGAATGGGATCTATATAGAACAGGGTCAGTATCGTGGAAAGGATAAAGGTTATCCAGATCCCCACATGGGGGAGGAGTGCCACCGAAAAAACCCCGAGGGACAGTGCGATCACATTGAAATATTTATTGAAGATAATATTGTCCGAAGCCTTGTTCACCAGGGTCGTGGATGCCGCTACGCTTATTACCACCGCGCAGAAGATCACAAGGTGGGGAATGGACATCGAAAAGATATTCAGATAACGGAGCGCGGCAACAAGAGGTACCGATACCATGATCCATGGCATCACGTCGGCCGTGATCCGGTTCATATTGGCATCGTTCTCGACAAGATAGCGGTTGGTGCTTCTCGCCCCGCCTATGGAATTAATCTTTCTGCCCTTTTCCATATCTTCTGTAACAACCGTTTTTTGTACGTTAAAAGATGGTGTCCGTATGCCGGACACCCCATTATACTATATTTTCACCGTTTTATTAAGTGTTTATCCCCTGTTTCTTATTATTTCCGTGATTTTTTCAACGGCCTCAAATGGAAGAGAGGAATACATAGGGATGGTCATAACCTGCTCTGCGGCCCTGAATGCCAAAGGAGTCTCCCTGCTGTCAAAGCTGTCCCTGTAGCAGTCAAGCTCGGTTATCATAGGGTAAAAATATTTTCTCGCGCCAATTCCGTTTTCTTTAAGGAGCTCAAAAACACTGTCCCTGTTAAGGCCGTATTCATCTTTGTCTATAAAAACGGGAAAGTATGCGTAGTTTGGCCTTACGTCCTCTCTCTCCTTAATAAGCCTGACCCCGCTTATATCCTTTAATCTCTCCCGGTAGAGGTCACTCACCCTTTTTCTCTTCCCGATCTCGGAATCCACATGGCGGAGGTTGCAAAGCCCCATAGCTGCGGAAAACTCGTTCATCTTGGCATTCGGGGAAATATATTTAACCGTCTCCTCATCCACGATGCCGAAATCCCTGATCTCCGATATGAGCCTGCTCTCTTCCTCCGTATGGCAGCAGACCGCGCCACCCTCAATGGTATTGAAGACCTTCGTTGCGTGAAAGGAAAAGCAGGAAAGGTCTCCGAAGGAGCCGCTGCCCCTCCACTCTCCCTCGTAAAGAAGCTTAACGCCGAAGGTATGGGCCGCATCGTAGATCACCTTAAGTCCGTGCTTTTTGGCGATCTCTCCGATCCTTTTTACATCACACATGTTACCGTATACATGAACCGGCATTATGGCGACGGTATTCTCCGTGATCCTTTCCTCAATGCTGTCCGGATCCAGGCAGCAGTCAGCCTCGCTGATATCCGCGAATACGGGCTTAAAGCCGCTTCGCACTATGGCGTGGGTAGTGGATACGAAGGTAAAGGGAGTGGTTATTATCTCCCCGCCCTTCCTGAGGCCGGAAAGCTCCAGTGCAAGCTCCAGCGCCGCATGGCCGTTAACCGTAAGGGACAGGGCCTCTACACCGAGGTATTCCTTTAATCTTTCCGTAAGCTCCTCATGCTTTGCCCCTGCATTCGTGATCCAGTGGCTTTCAAAAAGAGACTCTATTTCCCTGACATATTCCTTTAGCTCCGGCATGGAGGAGCGTGTTACCGGGATCCTATGCATTTCTCGTATATCTCCATAAGCATTCTGTAATTTTCCTCGGGGGTATAGGGCTTAAGCCTGTCCGCATCAAAGTCATAGAGCCCCGAATCCCTGTCCCTGTCAAAGCTCTCTATCCTTTGTGGAAGCCCGCCTATATCCTTAAGGAGCGGCTTATCACTGCCGTAGATACTCTTAAGTAAGCTTCCCCCGTTCCCGAGATCAAGCCCTATAACGGGTGTTTTTCTTGAAAAGCTCTCGATGATCGTCATCGGGAAGCCCTCATACCACTTTGAAGCAAAGATCAGGGCCTTCGAGCTTTCCAGCAATCGCAGGGCTTCTTCATTTTCGACTCTTCCGAGAAAGCGGATATTATAGGCTTCATAATCATCCCTGAGCTTTTTCTCATATTCCTCGTCGCCGCCTCCTGCCACGTTCAGGACGAAGCTCTCCGGAAGCTTTTTCCACCCGGACAGGATATCCTCTATACCCTTAAGCGGATCAAGGCGTCCGAGATACAGAAAATCCCGTCTTTTATCCTCTGACTCCCCCTCCTTCACTTCAAAGCCAAAGGAAAAATTGGGCTTTACGTAGATATCGGCGGGATCAAAGCCTGCGGATGTAAATATCTCCTTATTGAAGTCCGTAAGCGCGATATACTTCACGCCCTTATATAAGCCCTTACTCTCGGCGTAGGAATTTATCCTGAGATTCATAAGGGTATGGAGGCGGTTCCCATGGTAGCAGCCATGGAGAAGTGCCGGAAGCTTTACTGTTTTTCCGTCCTTAAGGCACTCCCTGCATATCCTTCCGTCCCTATAGAGCATGGCATTTATGCAGAGCATACGGAAATTATGGAGTGTGCGGATAACCGGAACCTTCTCCTCCTTTGCGGCAAGAAATACCGAGGGGGAAATAAGAAAACGCTCGTTATGCACATGGACTATGTCTATGTCATTCGCCCTTATAAGGTTTCTGACCCCCCGGAAGCTTAATTCCGAAAAAACAGCCTTGGATAAAAGATCCCGAGGCTCCATGTCGGCATTATCCTTGGTGTAGGTAATAACATTCTGTCCATGACGCCGGAGAAGCTCCGCTTCATTCTTAAAAACAGTATCCTCTCCACCGGGAATTCTGTAAAAATTGTGTATAAGCAGTATGTTCATGACGATATTAAAAACCGGCGGCGGTTCTGCCGGCGCCGGTAAATATAAGCATCAATTATTCTCGGATCTGTCAAAGGCAATATCAACCGCCTCTTCATCGCTTAGGTTATTTTCCTTATCCCTGGGCTCCGTAAACCTGCCGAGGAGCTCCGGTACAAGATCCAGTATCCTGGTCACCGCATCCTGGTTCCTTATGTTTATGAGGCGGGCTCTTCCGTCCTTCACCATTATAACGGCATTGGGAGTCATCCTTCCGCCCATTCCGCCTCTGTCAGCGCTCTTTTTGTCTGCCTGTCCCGTTCCGGCGGCTATTCCGAAGGAGACATCCACAAGAGGGATAAGTGTGGTATCACCGACCCTGATGGGCTCTCCCACAACCGTCTTTGACGAGAGAAATTTGTCCATGCCGCTTAAGAGGCTTCCTATCACATCACCATTCTTCAGTTCGTTCATAACCGCAATACTCTCCTATGATCATATTATATCCCGCACCGCTCTTTTGTATGCCTGAGCCCGCTTCTGCCTATCCTCTGATCTCCCTGTAAAGCTTCCTGAAATCCTTATTGAAATAAAGCTTCCAGAGTACGATCACGAGCGTTATTATCCTGATCCTCCCTTTGAAGAAGATCTCTCCCTCCATCACGCTTCTCTCAAAGTCCGGACGAAGGCTTACCCTTTTACCCGATGAGAGGAAAAGTACCGATAAAAGACCGGTAAGCTCTCCGGTAAGGGCCGGATCCTCAAAGCCGTAAAGAATATCGATACTGTATTTCCGGGGCTTCAGCGCCTTAAGGATCCGCATAAGCTCATTCCATGCGAGCCTGATGGCTCTCCCCGTGGATTCGTCATTGTACAGCTCATAATAATGCAGGGCTTTTTTCTTTAATTCATCTATTTTATCACAGATTTCCCTGTATTTATAGCCTGCATTTTCTATAAGGGACTTCGCCCTCTTAAATAAGCGCCGGAGGAAGCCTGAAAAATCCCTGACCCTATCCTTAAAGCCCTTCGGGATATCGGATGTCTCCTGAAAGGCTCCTGTATCCCCCGTATTTCCGGATGCTTCCTGAGAAGGCTCCGCTTCAGCTTCAGCTTCCGCTTCAGCCCTGCTTTCCGGGTTCTCCGGTGCGGGCTCCGTTTCCGCTTCCGCCCTGCTTTCCGGGTTCTCCGCTGTGGGTTCCGTTTCCTCCCTTTTTCCTGCAGGTTCCGAAGGAAGCTCTGCCGGATAATACTCTGCCTCTGCCTCTGCTTCCTCCTCCTTCTCCTCCTTCGGCCGGATCTTAAAGCCGAAGAGCCTTATTTCATAGTGAAACCCCTGCTTTTCAAGAAGCTCCTGATCACTGCATTCATCCTTCATGACCGACTTAAGAAAGGTAAAAATGCCGTGAAGGAGATGCAGGAACCAGGTGACATCGGCCCTGAAATCGTAGTAATTATCGTCTGCCTTTATTTCCCCCTTTATCCTGTAGCGGAAGGGGACAAAAAGAATGATAAGAAGTAAGGAAAGGACGACGGCAAGTATAATAAGGAGCACTATCCCGATTATCTTCAATACGGAAAGAAAAAGAGTCATGACAGGGCAGCGCTGCTCCTTTCCGGCAGCTCCTCACCGATATTAAAGAAACGCCTGCTATCATAGTCTCCCTGTCTTTCATAGATCCCGGAAAGGATATTCGCAGACAGGTACTCCGCCTCCTTTTTTCCTCCGGCCAGACCCACAATGAGAAGCGGTGATCTCCTGTACCATCTCTGCTTAAGCTCCGCCGCATTATATATCTCCAGCGGATCGGAGCCGTACAGCGGCACTGCGATACAGTACACCCCGACAATACCAATGCCGAGCTTAAGCTTCGCTATTATCTTTTTCTCTTTCCCCTCCAGACTGCGGGAAATATATAGCTCCCGGATAAACCTCATGCCCTTAAATATGCCATATTTTTGAAAAATAAACAACTATTGCGATTGACATAACATATTATAACAAATACAATGAAATAAATGTGACTTTACTAATAGTAAACGGAGCGGTTTTCAGGCTAATGTATACTGTGGCACTGGCGGAATTAAAGGACGGCATGATACTCGGCGACAATATCACCATCGGTGAAAAGGTCGTTATTAAAAAGGGTGCAAAGGTCGACAGTATCATAAGAAAGCAGCTCGCCGCCTATAAGCTTATCGCCGTGAATATCCTTGAGGAGGAGGATTTTGCCGAGACCTATTACGGGAAGGTAAAGGTCTCACGTGTATTTAAGAAATTCGAGGAGGATTACACCGCAAACCTTATGGCCTATAAGGTGGCTGTGGACTCCTTTATCTACAAAAAGGTTCCGTTCCGTATCCAGGATCTTCTGGAGATCGTGAAAAACCTGGTGCATGAAAAGATGCATGGAAGGGAGCTCTTTGCCTACCTTTACCTCCATCTCCCATCCGAGGACCAGCTCCCTTACGCCCATGGACTGAATGTGGCACTGATAAGCAAAATATTCGCAAGATGGCTCGGATTAAACGAGAAGGAGACCGAAGATCTCTGCATTTCGGGCTTCCTTTTTGACCTGGGAAAATATATGATACCGCCCGATATTTTATATAAGCCCACCAAGCTGAACCGCATGGAATATGACCTGGTAAAGACCCATGCCTTCCATGGCTACTATCTTCTGGACCACTATTCGAAAAATGTGAATAGTCATGTCCTGAATGCCACCCTGCAGCATCATGAATATACCGACGGCAGCGGCTATCCCCAAGGGCTCAGGGGCAGCGAGATCGACCCCTGTGCGAAGATCATGACCATCCTTGACACCTATGAGGCAATGACCAGCGCCCGCTCCTACAGGGCCGCCAAATGCCCCTACGAGGTCATACACATACTTGAACACAATATGCTGCAGCACTACGACGTGCATTTTACCCAGCTCTTCGCACGGAATATCGTGGATGAGCTTATCGGCAGCCGGGTAATGCTGAATGACGGTACCACCTGGGAGGTCATGATGAATAACGGAAATGACCTGTCCCGTCCGATACTCCGTAATGACAATGATGTGCTGGATCTCTCAAAGAACCGGGATCTTTCGATAACCGGGATCCTCTGACCGCTAATAACCGTTAATCCTCTGTCACCGGGAGCCTCTGACCGCTAATAACCGTCAACCCTCTGTCACCGGGAGCCTCTTGCCTCAAATATCCTTCTTGCCATCGGAACGGCGTAATCACTGCCGCTTCCCGCCCCCTCCATAATTATGGTCACGACTATGTCCGGATCCTCCGGATCGGAAAAGCCCGTAAACCAGGAGTGGCTGTTACCCTTGACCGTGCCGTATTCCGCGGAGCCGGTCTTTCCCGCGGCGCCGGAGGGAAGGTCCTTAAGCTTCCTTCCGGTACCGTTCTCCACCGCATCCGTCATATATTCCTTTAAGATCTCCGCTTCCTCCTCGGACATAAGCCTCTTATACTCCTTAGGCTCATACTCCTTTATTACCGTACCCCGGTAATTCTCAATCCTCTCTATTTCATAGGGCTTCATAAGCATCCCCTTATTGGCAATAGCGCACGTTATTAAAGCCATATGGGCCGGGGTCATAAGTGTATTTCCCTGTCCTATGGCGCTTTGGACTATCTCCTCCCCGGAAGAATCGCCGTTTAGAACGAAGCTGCTCTTACCCGAAGCTATATCAAAGGGCAGCTCCTTATTGAATAAAAGCTTTTCGGCAGTTTCATTAAGGGAATCGGGATCAAGGAGGGTTCCGATATTGGCAAAGGCGCTGTTACAGGACTTTTCGTAGGCTTCAAGGAGATCAACCTGTCCGTGTACCGTTGAGTGGAAGCAGCTTATCTTTGAGTCTCCGTATGAGAAGCTGCCCTTACAGTTAAAGCGGTAGTCACTGAAGGACCCGGGATTTTCCCTGATGTATTCAAGAAGCGTCACTGTCTTAAAGGTTGAGCCCGGAGGATAAAGCCCCTGGGTCGCCCGGTTTACAAGCGGCGAATTTTCGGTATCCGAGGAGACCTCTGCCCAGTTTTCCGAAACCGTATTGGGGTCAAAATCGGGCTTACTGACCATGGCGAGGATCCTTCCCGTCTTCGCTTCCATAACGATCACCGCACCCTTATATACCCCTAAGGCATCATAGGCCGTCTTCTGAAGCCTGGTGTCAAAGGTCGTGATGACGTTATCCCCGTAATTCCGTTTTCCGGCCATTTCAGCCTTCAGCCTTTCATTTACCGGGGCATTGCTGGTAAGAAGGGCTATATTTCCCGCATATTCGACGCCGGACCTTCCATGGGTGGAGTATCCCGCTGCATGGGCAAAGATCTCCTTATATGGATAGTATCTGACCTCCACATTGTCTTTATTCAGAGCCTCCTCTGCCAGTATCTCACCGTCCGCGGAATATATGGTGCCCCGGATGACCTTCTTTTCAAGATTCTGCTGCCGCATATTGTATGCGCTGTTAATGGTCTTCGGTGCGTAGAGATATACGTAGGATGAGAAAAATAGGGTGATCACCAGAAAAGCGGCGACAAATATATACATTATAATGTGAAGCTCGTGATTTGGATTCTTTTCTTTATCGTGATTTTTTTTCATGGCAGCTATGATTATACAGTAGTTTATTCTCTTATCGTGATCCCCTGTATCAGGGCAAACATTAAGGCGGTTGAGAGAAGTGATGAGCCTCCGTAGCTTACAAGGGGAAGCGTAACACCTGTAAGGGGAATGAATTTTATAACTCCTCCGATATTCAGGAACACCTGAAAAGCGTAGCTTACCGAGATTCCGAGGGCAAGGAGCCTGAAATACGGATCCGTAACCGACAGGGCAGCGTTGATAAACATAAGAAAGGTGCTGATGCATACGAGGATCAGACAGACTGCGAAGATGCAGCCGAGCTCCTCGGCTATGGCGGAAAAAATGAAATCTCTGGTAACTATCGGTATTTTGTCCGGAGAGCCGTCATTTAATCCCATACCGAACCAGCTGCCGGTGCCGATCGCAAAAAGTGACTGTGTTATCTGGTAGCCCTGACCCTCGATATAGGAAAAGGGATCCCTCCAGGCGAGAAAGCGGTTCCTGACATGCGGAAAAAGCTTATAGCCCCAAAAACCGCCCGCCGCTCCGGAAAGTGCCGCGGCCGGAAGTATCCAGGGCTTTTTCAGGGTGAAATAGAGCAGAAAAACATATATCATAAAGAAGATGGCGGCTCCCCCGAGATCCCTTGAGATCACCATTATGAAAACATATGAAAGGGCGAAAATGCCGCTTAAGAGTGTATTTATGAGCCTTAACTCCTTATCCTTCCTGCTGTCTCCGAAAAAACAGTCCTCCGACAGAAGACCCGAAAGGAAAAGGATAAAGAGTATCTTCGCAAACTCCGAGGATTGAAAAGAAACGCCCGCTATTGAAATCGAAAGCCTGGAGCCTCTTGTGACCTGCCCGAGAACTGCAACAAGGAGGATCAGCACTATCCCCGAGATCCCGAGGGCGTAGGTATAGCGCCAGGGCTCCCTTATCCTCCTTACAAGGTAAGGAACCGGAAGCGTAATGATAAGGGAAAAAACAGCGATCGCAAACTGCCTTAAATGGTCTCCCGGTGAAAGGCGGTAAAGCATTACAAAGCCAATGGCAAGGAATACACACATATTATTGATTAGAAGCCTGCTGCAGCCCGGATAAAGTATCCTCATAAGCACCATACAGCCGATAAGCAGTACCTCCTGAAGAGCGCAGAAAAAAATGACTTCAGGATCCCCTGTTTTAAAATACAGTACCGCAAAGCCTCCGGTATGTATCAAAACCAGAAAAACAGCCTGCATAAATGCAAGCCCCTTCCTGTCATCCTCATTTCCAAAGCCGAAGCCAAGAAAGCAGTGAAGGGTATAGAGCGCAAACAACAGGGCGAGCACATATCTTGAAAGCCCGAGGATTACTGTTGTCACTTATTCCACGCCCTTTCTGAAATGTCCCTTTGTATAGTCCCTTATAAGCTTATTTAGGTTCTCCTGCCTTCCCATAATGAAGTACTCTATTATATCCGCGGCTTCCTCCGCCGCTTCCACCGTAAAATCGAGACGTACCGCGCTTAAGCCGCTTACCCGAAGCTCCTCCGTCTCCTTAAAAAGCATAAGGGGTACGGAATTATAGATAACGTTATAGCAGTAGCCGCACTCTGCCCTTACCGGAAATACCGCCTTTTTCCTGTCCCTTATCTCCGTAAAGAAGCCGCCGGCCTTCCTTTCGCATTTTCCCGATACGGTCTTATTTGTACACTGGGCGGAAACCATAAGGGGCGTCCTTCCGTAGATTTTTAATACAGAGTCATTAAGGCCTCTTTCCTTAAGCTCATATATATTTAATTCCTCCGGACAGACAAACTCCCTTACCCCAAGCTCCTTATAAACCCTTATGCTCTCCTTATTAAAGCTGTAAAGGCAGGAATCCGCGTGTATCTCTCCCTTATATCCCGTGTCTTTAAGGAAGCCAAGCTCCTCAAAATTCCGTATTAGCACCCGTTCCGGTCTCTCCCTTTCAAGCAGCTTCAAGAGCTTTTCTTCGGAATCGCATCTTAAGACATAGGGGAAAAGCAGCATAAAGCCCTTAGCTTCAAGACCCTCAGGCTTCTCCGGAGAGATAAGGAAACGCAATTTCTGCAATAATCCCCTTGATCTTAGGCAGCCTACTGCCCTATTTGCGGTTTTAGCATCTTCAAAGAGAACGTCTGTATCCATTCAATATGTCCTCCTTTAATGCCTCTATTCCCTTTCTTCTTAGTTCGTTTATCCCTGACACCGGAAGAAAGATGTCGGGATCGGATATGATCCCGGTCTTCTTAAAGCTTATGCCGCTATTCCCGGTCTTCTTAAGCTGCCTTTCAATCCGTTCGGGGCTTAGGGGGTTATTTTTCGCTTCTTCAACGGTCATCCCCTCACATTCAACCCTGTGGGAACCGTATTCGAGAGTTATTCCGGCTCTTTTCCCCTTAAGGAATACAGCAGATACAGAGACCTCAAGGGATAACTCCGTATCCGGAAGCACTGCCTCACCGGTCCTGTAGCTTCCCCTTTCCCGGGTTATCATCTCAGCACCGTTATGCTTATGGAAATAGCCGTTGACCGCGCCGCTCCTCGCGTACTGCCCCAGAAGCTCCCTTAGATCCTTTTCTTCTTTCTTAAGATCCCCCTTCTGATAGTAAAGATCCAGAAATCTCCTGTACGCCCTTGTGACGTAATACACGTACTCCTTTGATTTCATCCTGCCCTCGATCTTTAAGCTGTCAACCCCTGCGGTTAAGAGCAGGGGTATTTCCTTAAGGGCGCAGAGATCCTTCATGGAGAGAATATAGTCATCAGCGTTAAAGGGCTGTCGGCAGGGTCCGGCGCAGCGTCCCCTGTTTCCGCTCCTTCCGCCGAGGAAGGATGACATAAGGCACATCCCGGAATATGAGTAGCATAAGGCGCCGTGGATAAAGCACTCGACCTCTACTCCTGCCTTTTCCCTGATCTTTCGTATCTCTTCAAGAGAAAGCTCCCTCGAAGGAACCACCCTGCAGGCTCCAAGCTCTCTTAAGAGATTTGCCCCGTGAACCCCGGTCACAAAGCCCTGGGTACTCACATGCACCGGAAGCAGCGGATATTCTTTTTTTATAAGGGAAATAAGACCGGTATCCTGAACTATGACACCGTCAAGCCCTGCTCTGTATAAGGGCTCCAAAAGACCGGAGGCTTCAATAAGCTCCTTATCCTTCATAAGGATATTTAAGGTCAGATAGACCTTTTTATCAAATAAATGTGCGTGATCCAGAGCCTCGACAAACTCTTCCACCGTGAAATTGCGTGCAAAGCTTCTAGCGCCGAAGCTTTTTAAGCCCATATAGACCGCATCCGCCCCCGCATTTAATGCTGCACGGAAGCATTCCGGATCTCCGGCGGGGGAAAGAAGCTCTGCTCTCAATGCTTCCTCTTTCCGCTTCTTCTGCGGGAGGAGGCTGCAGTCTGCCCCGCGCTCCTCGGGACTTCCTTTACTACGTCCGGAATACCCTCGCTTACCTCTTCCACGTCGTCATAGTATTCCTCAACCTCTTCGGTAAATCCCAGCTCGGTCTCAAGCTTGACTATCTTCTTCTGATTCTCGTTATTCTCGATCCGAAGCTTCTGCAAAGTCTCCTCAAGGCTTTTCATCTTTATCTGGTTCGTGATAAGGTCATGCTTTGCGTCATAGAGCTCCTTATCCTTTGCCTCGGATGCTTCCTTCAGGCTTAAATACTTTTCTTTTATCTTAAAATAATCATCTGCGATATTAAGCTGCAGCAAGGTGTTCTGAACGTCGATGCTCTGCCTTGAAAAGCTCTCTATCTTATTATATTCGGAAATCTTACTGTTTATATATGCGGCAACCCTCTGAAGGTACTCCTCGCTTTCATAACCGGACAGGGTAAAAACCTTTCCGTTTATTACCACCTCTGTGTCATGCTTAACTGCCATCTGATCTCTCCATATAAACCTGTCAGAATAGTATAGCAGATAAAAAGATCTTCTTCAAGATTGAGCGGAAAACCGGATATTTTCCGGATCTTCGCAGAAATTTCAAAGTAAAAGCAACCATCGTTGCATTTTGTCTGGTGGAAAAAGCGTTGCGATAAGAATGAAGTGAAAAACGTGGGAAATTCCGATTATCATTTCTAAAAATGTATATAATATTAAATGAAATAATTCATTAAAATCGGTGTCTACAATACGAGACTACAATGAAAATCTCATTATAATACGCTTGCATTAAGCACATCCAAAAGAGTGTCTAAATATCAAAGCGCCTACTCCCTAACCTTGATTTTTCAAGGCAATATGAAATAATAAAACCATCTATTTGTATTTCGACTTATTAGTAATCCGGCACCCCAGCCGGACGAGGAGCCCCAACATCTCAGTTGGAAGTGCATCCGCAG
Source organism: Lachnospiraceae bacterium (assembly GCA_017453865.1). Taxonomy (GTDB): domain Bacteria; phylum Bacillota; class Clostridia; order Lachnospirales; family Lachnospiraceae; genus NK4A144. Next base: position 1,353 of record JAFTEC010000110.1, on the reverse strand, counting down.
GTATGTCATATGCCGAAACGGTGGAATCTATGGACCTGTTAGAAGGTCTTAGAAGGTCTTATGAAAGGAGCAGAAACCCTTTATTTTCCTTTGGAAATATGCGATAATATAAACATAAAAGTAATGATAATAGGGTTTTTGACAACGAGGGTTCGCACGGCGAATTCTGCGATTTAAGGCAAAAAAGGAGATGCTCTTTTTCAAAAGTGTCCGGATCTTCCATTATATGGATATACGGATAACAGGAAAAGGAGCAATAACAGAATAGGGCACAATGCCCCGCTACTTATTTACGGGGATGTGCCAGTGGTTGAGCCTCCCCTTAATTATATATATTTTTAAGAAAGGAGGCGGTTATATGACAGGAGACGCATACATGTACGCATCAAAGGCAGAGGCTTCTTTACGAGCTGCTATGCTATCCTTGGAAGGGGATATTGGAGAAAAAGTGTTTTCCATAATCCGCTCTTCCAAGAAAAACAATAAAAGCGAAGTGGCGTCTAAGGAAGTAAAGAAAAAAATTGAAGCCGCATTAAGAAACGATGAAACTGCCAAGTAATACGTGGTTCCATTGCAAGCATCTTTTAGATGTAGAAAACTCTTTGCGACTTGTGGAAAACTTCACTATAAATCCTGATTATCCCGATGGACAGGGTTTAGCCGACTATCTTATGTCGGCAGCTTTTCATGACGAGCGCTATGGAGAATGCAGGACGTATCTTGTTTTAGACAACAAAACAAGAGAATTAGCGGCTTATTTTACACTTCGCGTGGGCTTTGTATCACGAAAGGGAATCTTAGACGAGCAGGTAGATCATAGTTTTGATACTCTATCGGGAATCGAGTTGGTTTGTTTCGCTGTTAATCATTCCTATGTTATAAAACATCCAGGAATGAAAGGGTTTGGGATAGTCGTTTTTAATGAAATGATTTTGCCGATTGTCAGTGAAATAGGATTACTTGCGGGGGCGCCTATTCTTTATGGATATGCAGTCAATGAAGATAAACTGATGGACTACTATGTCGAAAAATGTGGATTTTTAAGACTCCCTCTTGACCTTGAAAAGGTTATTAACGAGAAATTCAAGCCGCGATTTGACCGGGGATGCTATTTTATATACAAGATTATCTACGAAAATTGAATCAACCACAAAACCACTATTCTAAACAGAAAAGCTCCTTTGGGGGCTTTTCTTTATGCCCTTCATTTAGAGTTAAACTCGCAAACGCTTCGCTTTTTGCTCGTTATAAAATCGCTGCTGACGCAGCTCTCCGGGTACGGGGCTTATAACCCCGCACCCGAAATCAAGATATTCCCACCACCTAAAGGTGGTGGGTTATCTTGATTATTTT
>JAFTEC010000109.1 GCA_017453865.1 Lachnospiraceae bacterium | reverse complement strand
GGCCGTTCTGGAAAAAGAGCTTACGGTTTTCGGAAATCCGGGTAAGGAAAAGCAGTCTCCACGTTCCACAAGAAGCATTGAGGAGAAGAGATATATAGACAGGGCAAAGCTCCTTTTAATGGAAAAAAAGGGGATGAGTGAGCCCGATGCCTACCGCTACATACAGAAGAGCAGCATGGATAATTCCTATACCATGGTTGAGACCGCCCAGATGATACTGCTTATGAACAGTTGATATAGCCAAATTCTATAGCCGGTAATAAATAACAGGTATTGGACATAACCAACAGCCTGTGCCACAATATCACCCAGAAAGACCAAAACAAAAAAACAGTTTTGAAAGAAGAGGTGATCATTATGGCAGAAAACAAATTAAGATTCGAAACCTTACAGATCCACGTAGGACAGGAACAGGCGGATCCCGCTACGGACGCAAGAGCGGTTCCCATTTATCAGACCACATCATATGTTTTCCATAACAGTAAGCATGCGGCTGACCGCTTCGGGCTTGCGGATCCCGGCAATATATACGGAAGGCTCACAAATTCCACTCAGGATGTTCTGGAGAAGAGGGTTGCGGCTCTTGAAGGCGGAAGTGCAGCTCTGGCGCTTGCCTCCGGCGCGGCTGCGATAACCTACGCGATAGAAGCACTTGCTGCCAACGGCGGACATATCGTATCCCAGAAGACGATTTACGGCGGCACCTACAACCTTCTCTCCCACACCCTTCCCCAGTACGGGATAGAGACAACCTTCGTGGATGCCCATAATCTTTCGGAGGTTGAGGGGGCCATCAGAGAGAACACAAGAGCCATCTACCTTGAGACCCTCGGAAACCCCAACAGCGATATCCCCGATATAGACGCTGTCGCAGAGATCGCTCATAAGCACGGACTTCCTCTGGTTATCGACAATACCTTCGGAACTCCTTATCTTATCCGTCCCATAGAGCACGGAGCGGATATTGTGGTTCACTCCGCAACGAAGTTCCTCGGCGGACACGGAACCACACTCGGCGGTGTCATCGTAGAGTCAGGAAAGTTTGACTGGAAAGCAAGCGGAAAGTACCCCAATATTGCTGCCCCGAACCCCAGCTATCACGGCGTTTCCTTCTATGACGTGGTAGGACCCGCGGCTTTCGTTACCTATATCCGTGCCATACTTCTTCGTGATACGGGCGCACTGCTCTCACCCTTCAGTGCATTCCTTCTTCTGCAGGGAGTCGAGACACTGTCCTTAAGGCTTGAGAGACACGCTGAAAATACAAAGAAGATCGTTGAGTACCTTAGCAAACATCCGAAGGTTTTGAAGGTGAATCACCCTTCACTCCCGGATTATCCGGATCATGCCCTGTATGAGAAATATTTCCCGAACGGCGGCGCATCCATCTTTACCTTTGAGGTAAAGGGCGGACAGGACGAGGCCTGGAGGTTTATCGACAATCTGTCAATATTCTCACTCCTTGCGAATGTGGCAGATGTGAAGAGCCTTGTTATACATCCCGCATCGACTACACATTCGCAGCTTTCAACGGAGGAGCTCGAGGATCAGGGTATAAGGCCGAATACCATCCGTCTCTCGATCGGAACGGAGAATGTACAGGATCTTATAGATTCGCTTGAAAACGCTTTTGCCGCCATCTGATGATCACTTCAGTTGCATGAGTACGGGAAATGAGCATATCACTTCGGCGATATGCTCAATTTCCGTGAATATTTTTGTTTAAACCGTGACCCTAAGTGTGGTATTATAAGACAACACGAAAAGGAGGAAGTTTATGAAAAAGACAGGAATAAAAAAGCTTTTCGCGGTCTGTCTGACTGCGGCTATGATGGCAGCGCTCCTTACTTCCTGCGGAGGCAGTGCGAAGGCTCCCGAAGCAGCTCCGGCTCCCGCCAAGGCAGCGGAGGAGACCGGGGAGAGTGCGGCAAAGCCCATAGACAAGGATGCCTTTGACAAGCTCTTGGCTTCAGGTGTAAAGGCAGATGATGCGGATATAGAGGCAAGTGAGTGGGCATCGAAGGTAAAGAAGGCCGGTGTCTTAAGGGTCGGAGGAGTGAGGACATCCTTCCTCTTCAGCCAGTTAGACGAAACAGACGGCTCCTTAAGGGGCTTTGACGCCGGACTCTGGCAGCTTCTTGCGAACTATATTCTGGGTGACCCCTCAGCCTATGAGATCACTCAGGTAGATTCCAGCACACGTGAATCGGTATTGCAGAGTGACCAGGTGGATGCCGTATTTGCCACCTATTCCATCACCGATTCCCGTAAAGAGGTTATCTCCTTTGCAGGACCCTACTATACATCCCAGCAGGGCATACTTGTGAAGGCAGGAAACTCCGAGATCACCGGAGTTGATTCACTCGCAGGAAAGACCGTTGCTACACAGGCAGGCTCCACAGGGCCGGATATCCTTGCGGAATTTGCCCCGGAGGCAACCATACAGGAATTCGAGACCGATCAGGAAGCCGCCACGGCTCTTTCCCAGGGACGTGTGGATGCCTATGTGACAGACTATACGCTCCAGCTTTCCACTATGGTAAAGAATCCCGGAATCTATGATATGGCCGGTGATGCGTTCGGTCCGGTCGATCCTTACGGAGTAGGACTTCCAAAGGATTCCGACGGTGTGGAATTTGTTAACGCCTTCTTAAAGAAGATCGAGGATGACGGTACCTGGGAGAAGCTCTGGAAGGTTACCTTAGGCGACCGTACCGGGATCTCATCGGCTCCTCCGGCTCCTCAAATAGGAGAATAAGGAATGAGTCTTGCCACGCTTCTTGAACAATACGGGGAAGAGTATCTTATTGCTCTCCTTACAACCTGGAAGCTTACGGCAATAGCATTTTCAGCAGCGTTTGTGATCGGAATATTGGTGACGGTGATGCGCGTAAGTCCCGTGAAGCCCTTAAGGGTCTTTGCGGAGATCTACGTGCAGATCTTCAGAAATATCTCCGGCGCGGCACTGCTGATTTTGCTTGTCTATGCCCTGCCCTATCTAAATATGATGTTTTCGTACTTTACCTGTGTAATAATCGCTACGACACTGATCCCCTCGGCATTCTGTTCGGAATACCTGATGAGTGGCATAAACACCATAGAAGTGGGGCAGATCGAAGCTGCCAGGGCGCTGGGACTTAATTTTACAGAGCTCGTAAGGAGCATAGTGATACCGCAGGCCTTAAGATCAAGTGTGATACCCCTTACAAACCTGCTGGTATCGACCATGCTCACTACCGCACTGGCTTCCCAGGTTCCGATGGACCCAAGGGACCTTACGGGGCTTGTTTCCCATATAAACACCCACGCCGTTGGAGGAGTCGTGGCTTTCTTTGTTTCCGCATTTTTATACTGTATCACTGCGGTGGTGATAGGCCAGGTGGGGCTTAGGATAGACAGGAGAGTGAGGATACTGAGATGAACAGAGCAGCAGTACGGCCATCGGTCAAGGACGCTTTGTTCGAAAAGCCGGGACCAAAGGCCCTGAAAAGAATAAGAGTAGTTACCGCACTTTCCCTTATTGCCCTTATACTGCTCATCATTCTGGTAATAAGGCAGTTCTACATAACGGGACAGCTTGACGAGCGCTACTGGTCATTTTTCCTTAAGTTCACGACCTGGAGATTTCTCTTTATCGGACTTCTTGGAACGGTTGAAGCTGCATCCATCGGAGGGGTTCTGGCTCTGTTCGCGGGCTTTCTTCTGATGCTTGCAAGGATAAGCAGATTTAAGCCCCTTAATATCATTAGTGCCGCGTTAATTGAATTTACAAGAGGGGTTCCCACACTTTTATTCATTTACTTCTTTTTCCTTGTGGTACCCCAGATGGGTATTAAAATGACTGCGCTCTGGAAGGTTGTTTTCCCCGTTTCGATCTCAGCCTGCGGCATAGTCGCGGAGGTGCTTAGATCCGGAGTAAACGCGGTACCTAAAGGTCAGAGGGAGGCAGCCATATCTCTCGGAATGAGTGAGGGCAGTACCTTTATCAGGATCATTCTGCCCCAGGCCGTGAGATTTGTTATACCGGCGCTTATTTCGGAGCTTGTTATCGTGGTAAAGGACACGACCTTTGCCTATGTTGTGAGCTTCCCGGATCTTATGCAGAACGCAAAGGTACTTATCTCAAATTATGATGCCCTGCTGTCTGTATACCTTGTGGTAGCGGTCATATACATTATCATAAATTATCTCCTGCACAGGCTTTCCCTATATATCGCAGGGAGAATGGACGTAGGTACGGTAAATGTTGCGGAGGTATGAAACCGGGTTTGCCATTGGAGGTATGATTATTGCCGGATGAAAGGTGTAGCTATAAGAAGTAATGGAAGAGAATATAATAGAACTTAAAAATGTGGAAAAGTATTTCGGTACGCTTCACGTTTTAAATAATATCAATCTCTCTGTAAAACGGGGAGAGGTGGTTGTGATAATAGGACCCTCGGGCTCCGGAAAATCGACACTCTGCCGTACGGTGAACAGGCTTGAAACCATTGACTCCGGGGAGATCTATATTGACGGGGAGCTGATGCCTGAGGAGGGACGGGAGCTTGCGAGGATCCGTTCGGAGGTGGGGATGGTATTCCAGTCCTTTAACCTCTTTGCACATATGACCATACTCGATAATGTGACCCTGGCTCCGAGGACCGTAAGGAAAACTCCGAAGGAGCAGGCGGAAAAGGAGGCTCTGGAGCTCTTAAAAAGAGTGGGGATAGATTCACAGGCAGGAAAGGTCCCCGCACAGCTGTCCGGCGGACAGCAGCAGAGGGCGGCGATCGCCAGAGCCCTTGCAATGCATCCGAAGGCCATGCTCTTTGACGAGCCCACAAGTGCGCTGGATCCCGAGATGATAAATGAGGTTCTGGATGCCATGGCGGAGCTTGCCCGGGAGGGAATGACCATGATGATAGTAACACATGAGATGAACTTCGCAAGGCGTGTTGCGGATCGGATAATCTTTATGGATCAGGGAATGATACTTGAAGAAAGCACGCCGGATAAGTTTTTTGAAGCTCCGGAAACACAGAGAGCAAAGGATTTTTTAAGCTCCATAAGAACACAGTAAGAGTATTATGAGCGGATCTATATGTCATCCTGAGCGTCAGCGGAGGACCTTTGCTCCGGTAATAAAGATTCTCCGCTTCGCTCAGGATGACAGGATGAGACTCTCAGATCTTCGGAAGGGTACTAAGGCTCTTATTAAGCTCCTCATCACTGGGGATATAGTCGTCCATTTCCCCGTCGTTATACTTCTGATATGCTGTAAGGTCAAAGTAACCCGTTCCGGTGAGACCGAATACTATGGTCTTTTCTTCACCGGTCTCCCTGCACTTCAAGGCTTCATCAATGGCTACCTTTATGGCATGGCTGCTCTCAGGAGCGGGGAGGATGCCTTCGGTCCTCGCAAACTGTGTAGCTGCCTTGAATACGCTGGTCTGCTCAACCGCAACCGCTTCGAGATAGCCGTCATCATAGAGCTTTGAAAGTACGGGGCTCATACCGTGGTAACGGAGTCCGCCGGCGTGGTTTGCGGAAGGGATGAAATTGCTGCCAAGGGTGTACATCTTTGCGAGAGGACATACCATTCCGGTATCGCAGAAATCATATGCATATTTTCCTCTGGTAAAGCTGGGGCAGCTCGCGGGCTCTACAGCGACTATACGATAGTCCTTTTCGCCTCTTATTTTCTCAGCCATGAATGGAGAGATGAGACCTCCGAGGTTGGATCCGCCTCCTGCGCAGCCGATTATCATATCCGGTACTATGCCGTATTTATCAAGGGCTGCCTTGGTCTCAAGACCGATGATGCTCTGGTGCAGAAGGACCTGATTTAACACACTTCCGAGCACGTATCTGTAGCCCTCGGTGCTTGTTGCAACCTCCACCGCTTCTGAGATCGCACAGCCCAGGCTTCCGGTGGTCCCGGGATGCTCGGCATTTATCTTTTTTCCGATATTTGTCTCCATTGAGGGAGAAGGAGTTACATCCGCACCGTAGGTCCTCATAACCTCACGCCTGAAGGGCTTCTGCTCATATGAAACCTTTACCATGAAAACCTTTAGATCCAGACCGAGATATGCGCAGGCCATGGAAAGCGCCGTTCCCCACTGTCCTGCACCGGTTTCGGTGGTGAGGCCCTTAAGACCCTGCTCCTTTGCATAATAGGCCTGAGCTATGGCGGAATTCAGCTTGTGGCTTCCGCTGGTATTGTTTCCCTCAAACTTATAGTAGATCTTTGCGGGGGTATCCAGCTTTTTCTCAAGGCAGTACGCCCGTACCAGGGGTGAGGGACGGTACATCTTGTAGAAATCACGGATCTCCCGGGGGATATCAAAGTACTCCGTATCGTTGTCAAGCTCCTGCTTTATAAGCTCATCGCAGAAGACCGGACGGAGATCCTCAAAGCCCATAGGCTCGTGTGTTCCCGGATTGATAAGGGGTGCAGGCTTATCCTTCATAGCCGCACGGACATTGTGCCATTTTGTGGGCATCTCGTTTTCTTCGAGATAGATCTTGTAGGGGATTTTCTTTTCTTCACTCATTTTGCTGCTCCTTTCTTTGAATAGGGGTTAAAGTTGGGGCAAAAACAAAAAAATCCTGTCCCAACAAATTCTGCTGGGACAGGATAGAATTCTCTTCCTGCGGTGCCACCCGGCTTGGTACATCTAAGTACCCGCTCATGCGTACCATCATACGCGGATCTTTGATAACGGAGGATCTTCTCCGGCTCACATACTGAAATTTCTGCTCGCCCTCAGGAGTCCATTCGCTTCCGGTCTCATTACCGCCATCTCACCATCGGCGGCTCTCTCATAATGAGGTTGTCGGAAGTTACTCACTCTCCTTCAACGGTTTAGAAGATTATTGCACTAAAGTTTTTTTCTGTCAACTGTTTTTTTTCTGTTTTCCGGTTGACAGTGACTTATGATGTGTGTATGATTAGCGGGTAAGTTTTTTGAAAGAAGAAACGGTATGAATAGTTTAGTTTTATCAACAGCAGCATTTTTCGCATTTTTCTTTACCTTTACCTCGGACCGATGTAAGGGCAATTTGTGATGCTGGTTTTCATAAGTTGAGCTTACAGGCGGTCCGGAAAAAAGATCCGGATCGCCTTGTTGCTTTTAGAGTTTTGTCATTATGAGCGAAGCGAGGAATCTTTTTCTTCCAAAGGGAAGCCCCTTCGCTGACACTCAGGATTACAGGCTTAAGGAGGTAGAAATGTTAAAGGTTGCCTACAGCGGGATAGAGGGGGCCTTTGCCCATACCGCGGCGAGAAGGATGTTTCCGGAAGCGATATATGTTTCCTACGATAATTTCACTGCCGCGTATAATGCGGTTTTGAATAAGGAGTGCGACAGAGCGGTGCTTCCTGTCGAGAACAGCTACGCAGGGCCGGTGCATACCGTAAATAAGCTTCTGTCTGAGGGGAGCCTCTGTGTGGAATCGGAATATGTCCTTCTTATCGTACAGAATCTCCTCGGCATGCGGGGTAGCAGGATAGAGGACATAAAAAAGGTCATAAGCCAGCCAAAGGCACTGGAGCAATGTGACAGGTTCCTTAAGGATAAGGGATATGAGCTTATTCCGGCGGAAAACACGGCAGTAGCCGCGAAGCAGGTCGCTATGGGACACGATATGTCCGCTGCAGCAGTGGCAAGTCTGGAAACAGCGGCAATATACGGTCTCAAGGTTCTTGAAGAGCATATTAATGAGCTTGATGACAACAAGACAAGATTTGTGGCAGTACGCCGGGACAAGGAATCCCAATAAGTAACTATTAAGAACAGTCACTTGAGAAACCGCAGGTGACGTATGACAAACAAAAGGAGAGAAAGAAATGGGAATGGTTTATGAAAGGCAGCTCGCTATACCGGCAGAGCTGAAAGAAATGTATCCTCTTACAGCAAAGATGAATGAGACCATAGAGGAGAGAAGGGCAGCCCTCACATCCATCTTTGAGGGCAGGAGTAATAAGCTGATACTTATAATCGGTCCCTGCTCCGCGGATAATGAGGACTCTGTACTTGACTATATCGGGAGGCTTGTGCCCCTTCAGGAAAAGGTCAGTGACAAGATATTCATAGTTCCGAGGATTTATACGAATAAGCCGAGGACCACCGGGGAGGGCTATAAGGGAATGCTGCATCAGCCGGATCCCACGGAAAAGCCCAATATGTTCAAGGGAATAGAGGCCACGAGGCACCTCCATATGCGGGCCGTTATGGAGACGGGCTTTGCCTGCGCGGATGAGATGCTCTATACGGAAAATTACGGTTACTTAGATGATCTCCTTGCCTATGTGGCTGTGGGCGCCCGGTCAGTCGAGGACCAGCAGCACAGGCTTACTTCAAGCGGCATAAGTGTTCCGGTCGGTATGAAAAATCCCACATCAGGGGATTACCGTGTAATGATGAATGCGATAAGCGCGGCCCAGAGCGGTCATACCTTCATTTACCGCGGATGGCAGGTTCATTCCGACGGGAACCGTCATACCCACGCTATACTCCGGGGCTATACGGACCAGCATGGCCTGATGAAGCCGAATTACCACTATGAGGATCTGGTAAGGCTCTGTGACTGCTATGATGAGATGGAGCTTGTGAATCCCGGTCTCATCGTGGATACAAACCACTGTAATTCGAATAAGAACCCCTTCCAGCAGAGAAGGATAGTGAAGGAGGTGCTTCATTCCGCGAGACACGATACAAGGGTCGCAGCACTCCTTAAGGGCTTTATGATAGAAAGCTACATAGAGGACGGTGCACAGGCACCTGGAGGCGGTATCTACGGCAAGTCCATAACCGATCCCTGCATCGGCTGGGAAGCAACAGAGAAGCTGATATACGAGATAGCGGAGCTATTATAATAAGTTCCGCTTATTCCGGCGGTATCCTTTTTATCGCGGGGTAGAGATCCTTAAATCGTTCATAGGAGCGCTGCATTATCTTCACCGCTTCGGGGTCGGGATAGAAGAGCTCACACTCATCCGAGCTCTTAAGGTCACTTAGGAAGGCGTCATAGTTTTCTATTTCGCCCCTGCCGAAACGGGCTATGGCAGCAACGGCTATGGATGGCATAAATTCAGCATTCTTAAACACAAATACCTCGTGATCCAGAATGTCTGCAAAGATCCTGCACCAGACGCTCTCGCCTGCCCCGCCTCCGATAAGGGAGATGCTTTTAAGCTGATCCTTAAAGCCCTCCTTTAAGGAGAAGGCGACGCCCTCGAGGCAGGAGCGTGCAATATCCTGCTTTGAGGTATTCTGGGATATGCCGATAAAGGCACCTTTTATCAGAGGATCGGATACCGGATAGCGTTCCCCCAGAAGATAGGGGAGGAAGAGTACTCCGTTCGATCCGGGAACGCTTGTATTCAGAAGCTCAGAAATATACTCATATTTTTTATCCTGTTCAGAATCCTTTGACAGCATGCCGCTAACCCACTTATGCACGTTTCCGGCATTGAAAAAGGGTGTTACGTTGATGTACTTTCCGGGAGTTACGGAGGACAGATTAAAGACAGCGCCGTTCCTTTTTACGGAATCCGAAAGACAGGCGACCCAGCCGGAGGTTCCGAGATTGATATTGTATTCCCCGGGTTTACTTATGCCGCTTGCAAGAGTGGTTGCTCCCGCATCTCCGGTTCCGGTAAAAACAGGGATCCCGGAGGGAAGTCCGCTTTCCTCCGAAGCCTTAGCTATCACCCTTCCCGCTTCCTCGTGCGGGTATTTCAGCTCAGGGAGAATAATGGGATCGATCCCCGTTTTTTTAAGAAATGAATCTGCCCAGGTCTTTTTTTCTATGTCCATCAGCCCCGTTGTGCCGGCTGTAACCGTATCGGTAACCGGCTTTCCGGTGAGCTTAAGGATGATATAATCCTTTGCGCTGAAAAGAACGGTCCGGATCGCGGAAAAAACAGAAGGCTCATATTTTTTAATCCATAGGAGCTTCGAAAAG
>JAFTEC010000108.1 GCA_017453865.1 Lachnospiraceae bacterium | reverse complement strand
CGCTTATCAGAAATAAGATCGGCGTCGCCTCCCGCAGTCAACGGATCTGCCGCATCCACGGATATCATCAGTCCGGCATTCCGGGAAACCGGACCGCTCAATTTGACCACCGGTTCATAGAGTCCGTTCTGCAGGTCGTATTCATAGCCGCCGGGGATCTTGTCGGAAAAGAGATTGTTAATCTCATAATAGCCTTTCTGCAGGCTGCCGCCGTCATAATCGGATTTTTTGAAATACAGATAGGACAGGTTCGGACAGGCGCTGTTGTAGTAATGGCCCATGGAATAGTAACCGTTTTCTTTGTTGACCCGGTTTACGAGGGTATCTCTCATCCCATCCCTGGTCCCTTTATCCGAGCGCATGTAATTCGGCTTCATCCTTACCCCTTCCTCGTAAAGTCCGGAAAGGGAGAGTTCAAAACTGTTCATGCCGGAGAACTCAGTATAAGCGTATTGTCCGGCCAAATATTCAAATTCGCGGTGGAATCCATTCATATTCGAGCCGCGTATCACATAATCCTCATTGTTGCTTTCTTCCGAGAATTCATTCTGCATGTCCCCTACGGTCCTGAGCTTTCCTCCCTCCATAAGGTTTAAAAGCCAGACTTTCCCTGAATCCAGGCCCTCCAGGCTTCCCTTCATATCCCGCATCTGTCCCAGAAGATTATCCAGTCTCCAATAACAGGCATTGGCATTGACCTGTTCTCTCTCATAGTTCTCACAGGCTCTCAGGCATTCCTCCCGGATCAATGAAATCCTTCGTTCCGCCTCATCATAATCACTCCTGTCATGATCACTGGAATTCAGTTTATAGAGATCGCCCAAATAGTCCGCATAGGTATCATCCTCATAGATCCGCTTACATTCTTTAAGAGACCGGATCATTTCCTCCAGCGTCCCTTCAAAATCCTCCTGTTTTTCCAGATAACGATCATTGAACTCCGAGATCGCCTTATCAGTCGTTTCCGTAAAGGCGGTCCACTCCTTCTTTTTCTCTTTTAAGTCTTCCAGATAGTCCTCGATGGCCTTTCGGATATCCTCGATCGTCGCGTCCGTATCAGAGGGGACATAGGAAAAGGGCTTGTCGGCACTGGTCAGACATCTTTTGTAATAGGATTCCAGCTTATCCTTAAGCTCCGTCTGTGTCGGGAAGGAGTTGTATTCGATATCATATGTCAGAAGCGCTGCTCTGACGCCCTCAAACTGTGGCAGATATCCCAGCATAACGTCAAGGTAGGCCTCGTACCGTTCCTCCGCCTCGGTTTCATAGGCGGAAAGTTTATTCAGGCAGTCCTCCGATTGAGCAATGGCCTTGTCAAAGGAATCCTCCCCTGTGTCCTTTAGAAATTGATAATTATACTCATCTTTCTGTAAATTATAACCAAAGACCAGATTGTCTATGGAAGAGTTATAATCGGTGGTCATCAGATCAAAGCAGGTACCTGCGGCACTGCTGTTCGTCGGATGGGGCCATTCATAGCGGGTTCCCTTTATGCCGATCTCCTGAAGTCTCGAAAAAAGTGTTCCGTCCTCGTCCTTCTTATCCTTTAGATATGTATCATCTATGGCCAGAAACCCGTTTTTAAGATCCTCCGCAAGAGCCAGAAGTTCATCCTTATACGTAGTCTTCGGTATGACAGGCTTTACGGGCTCTGAAAGCTGCTTGAGCCTTTCCTCCAGCGATTCTTCAGTCCTATCCTTTATACCATCGCGATACTCCTCCGCCGCATCTACGGCCTTTTCGTAAAGCTCGGCTTTTCTCCCCTTCTCATACATG
>JAFTEC010000107.1 GCA_017453865.1 Lachnospiraceae bacterium | reverse complement strand
GTCGACGGTAAGCAGATGTTTATTTGGTGACGGTTGGGTTGCATCTAATTACTTAAAAATGCGTAAATTAACAGAAAAGAGTAGTATCTAATTGACAATCGCTGTCAATACATTGACTAATATGTCTTTTTGTGCTATTTTACTATTAGTTTATAATTATTTAATACTTTTTTGTTAAATATTTATAGCTTCCTGCGGACGAAATCGGTAATTGTCCGCAGGAATCCGGCTTCGCCTGACCAGCCGAACGGCAAGCCGCTCGGCTGGTCAGGTACGATTATTGTTTTTCCGATGAAAAACAAGAATCTATAACTGTATTTCCGTGAGCAAAGGTCTGACGCCGTTACTGAAAGGAGGAGATGCCGCTTAACGGTTTCCGGCCGGGGGAAGTACAGGGGCTTAAAGGAGAGAAGCGGCATTATAAGGGTTATGATGAAATATCTTCAGAAGATCGGAAAGTCTTTGATGCTTCCGGTTGCGTGTCTGCCTGCGGCAGGTGTCCTTTACGGTATCGGCTACTGGATAGACCCCACGGGCTGGGGCGCAAACAGCATTATCTCAGCATTCTGCATTAAGGCTGCATCTGCGATCATTGACCAGATACCGATCCTTTTCGCTATCGGTGTTTCCGTGGGGATGGCTGATGACCACGACGGAACCAGTGCCCTTTCAGGACTTGTTTCCTGGCTTATGATCACCACCCTTCTTTCAAGCGGTGCAGTTGCCATGTATCTCGGAATAGAAGCCGATCAGGTTCCCGCAGCTTTCGGAAAGATACAGAATGCCTTCATTGGTATTCTCGCCGGTATCATCGGTTCCTCCTGTTATAACCGCTTTAAGAGTACGAAGCTGCCGGACTTTCTGGCATTTTTCAGCGGCAGACGCTGTGTTGCGATTGTGACCGCGATCGTTTCGATCCTTGTTTCGGTCGTTCTCTACTTTATATGGCCTCTTATCTACGGGGCGCTTGTTGCATTCGGCACGTCGATCGTCGGGCTCGGTGCAGTCGGGAGCGGTATTTATGCCATGCTTAACCGTGCTCTTATTCCGTTCGGCCTGCATCATGCTCTTAATGCAGTATTCTGGTTCGATACAGCGGGGATCAATGATCTCGGCAACTTCTGGGCAGGAACCGGAACCCTTGGACAGACCGGTATGTATATGACCGGCTTCTTCCCGATTATGATGTTCGGTCTTCCGGCAGGTGCCCTTGCCATGTACCATACGGCAAAGGATTCCAGAAAGAAGTTCGCAGCATCACTTCTTATTGCAGGATCTCTTGCATCCTTCTTCACGGGAATAACCGAGCCTCTGGAGTTCTCGTTTATGTTCCTCGCTCCGGGCCTTTATTTCCTCCATGCGGTTCTTACGGGCGTTTCAGCCATAGTTTGTACCCTGCTGCCTGTCCGCTGCGGCTTTAACTTCAGTGCCGGACTTGTGGACTGGATCCTTTCCTTCAAGGCTCCGATGGCGCAGAATCCTGCTCTTATAATTCCGGTAGGTCTGGTATTTGCGGCCATTTATTACTTCCTCTTCAAGGCAGTCATACTGAAATTCGACCTTATGACTCCGGGACGTGAGGATGGAGAATTTGAGGAATCTGAGCTTAAGGCAGTTCTTGCAAATGATGACTTTACCGAGATCGCAAAGGTTGTCCTCGAAGGACTTGGCGGCAAGGAAAACCTGAAGGAATTTGATTACTGCGCAACCAGAGTACGTGCTGAGGTTACCGACTACGTGAAGGTTGACGAGAAGAAGATCAAGTCTGCGGGAGTTGCGGGCGTGATACGTCCTTCAAAGACCTCTGTTCAGATAATAGTCGGACCGAAGGTGCAGTTTGTCTATGATGAGCTGAAGAAGCTTGTTTAAGGTGAAGGGTATCGCGGTATGCGGATCTATGTAACAAAAGACTATGCGGAGATGAGCCGGAAGGCTGCCAATATAATTTCCGCACAGATAATATTAAAGCCCGATTCCATACTGGGGCTGGCCACGGGTTCCACACCGGTTGGAACCTATGACCAGCTTGTGGAATGGTACAAAAAGGGGGATCTGGATTTTTCCGAGCTTATTACCGTAAATCTGGATGAATACAAGGGGCTCGGACCGGATAACCCCCAGAGCTATGTTTACTATATGCATAAAAATCTGTTTGACAGGGTAAATATAAAGCCTGAGAATACCCACCTCCCCGATGGCCTTAATGATGATCCTATAGCGGCCTGCGGTGAATACAATGAGCTTTTGCAGAGCCTTGGCGAACAGGATCTGCAGCTTCTCGGCCTCGGGCGGAACGGGCACATAGGCTTTAATGAGCCTGACGATATCTTTGACCAGGACGTGCACTGTGTTTCCCTTACAAACAGCACCATAGAAGCCAATAAGCGTTTCTTCGAGGCAGGAGAGGAGGTGCCGAAATATGCTTATACAATGGGGATCCGCTCGATCCTAAGGGCAAAGAAGATCCTTGTGGCGGCGTCCGGAGAGGACAAGGCAGATGCGGTTTATAAGGCCTTTTTCGGTCCGGTGACCCCGCTGGTTCCTGCTTCCATTCTTCAGCTTCATGATGATGTGATACTGGTTGCGGATAAAGCGGCGTACAGTAAGTGTGGAGACGGAAGGAGCTGTTGACAGGCCATGAACTACAGACTCACCGGAGGGATGGTCTTCGGTCCGGACTGTGTTTTCCGGAAAACAGACGTATATATAAAAGACGGAAGGATAGCGGAGAATGCTCCGGATACTGATTTTGAAGATATTGATATCAGTAACCTCAAGCTGATCCCGGGACTCACGGATATTCATTTCCATGGCTGCAAAGGCCATGACTTCTGTGAGGGTGAGGAAGCGGTCATAAGGATAATTGCGGAATATGAGGAGTCTCAGGGGATAACCCAGATATGTCCCGCAACGATGACCTTTCCGGAGGAGAAGCTTCTAAGGATTATGGAAGCGGCAAAAAGCTACAGCGGACAGAGCGGTGCAGCCCTTGTGGGTATCAATATGGAGGGACCCTTTATTTCCTATGAGAAGAGGGGA
The DNA here is from genome assembly GCA_017453865.1 of Lachnospiraceae bacterium. Classification (GTDB taxonomy): domain Bacteria; phylum Bacillota; class Clostridia; order Lachnospirales; family Lachnospiraceae; genus NK4A144. Next base: position 42,187 of record JAFTEC010000107.1, on the reverse strand, counting down.
GCCCAAAATCCTGACTACATAATGAATCCGGATGCCGCCATGTTCAGAAGACTGCAGGAAGCCTCCGGTAACAGGATAAGGCTTGTGGCTCTCGCGCCGGAAACAGAAGGGGCAGAGGGATTCATTAACGAATTAAAGGATGAGGTCGTTATCTCCTTTGCTCACTCCACGGCGGACTATGACTGCGCGAAAAAGGCATTTGAAAGCGGAGTCCGTCATATGACCCATATTCATAACGCCATGGCACCCATGAATCACCGGAGTCCGGGACCCGTTTTTGCTGCGGCTGATACGGGATACGTGGAGGCTGAGATGATCTGCGACGGTGTCCATATCCATCCTTCGGTTGTCAGGGCTACGTTTAAGCTTTTCGGAGATGACAGGATCATTTTTATCTCGGACAGCATGGAAGCCGTGGGGATGCCGGACGGTGAGTATGAGCTTGGCGGGATCCCGGTCATAAAGAAGGGCCTCTGTGCGACCCAGAAAAACGGGACCATAGCCGGAAGTGCCGCAAACCTTATGGACTGTGTGAGGACGGCAGTACTCGAAATGGGGATCCCACTTGAAACAGCCGTAAAGTGCGCTGCCGTGAATCCCGCGAGATCCATCGGGATCTATGACAGCTACGGAAGTATTGAAGCCGGAAAAAAGGCGTCTCTTATTGCCCTTGATGATGAGCTTCGGGTCTGCCTCGTCATAAACCGCGGGGAGATCGTACTGCCGCTGTCACGTTGATCAAAAAAGGACTGTATCATTTAAGTCCTTCCACATATTTCAAAAAGCTTTCCGGGAGTTCTGTGTTTTCATAGATCTCCCGGTATTCTTCCTCGGGCATGTCGGAAATATAATTTGCCGGCGTGTCCTTATTCCTGCCCCTTTCCCGAAGGAGTGAGCGGGCTTTATTAAAGGCTATGGCCGCCCGGTCCTCAGATGAAAAGATTCCCAGATTATAGTATCCGTTCACATGGATATAGGAGCGGTATTTTTTCGGGATCGTATTTCCGATAAGCTCAACCCCGAGATAGCGGTTTATTATCTCTATATTCTCATATCTGAAGTCGAGGAAATCCCCGTTCTTAAAGCGGTAATCCTTGTTTTCCACAGCAAAGGGATGGATCCCGTAGCGGGAAAAAAGTGACATCTGTGCGCCGTAATTTTCAACAAAGAGGTGGCCTCCCCGCTTCTGTATCCTGTGCTGGGAATAGAAAAAAAGATCATCAGTATCAAATTTCAGCTCGGTATCCCTGTCCAGAAAGTATGAAAAATAGCGCTGGTGAAGATAAATGGGATTATGGAAGTAGACACCGTTATCCCGGTAATTGATGATAGTAAGATATTTATCAAAGGAAATATATTCATAAGATGAAAAATCATCCACCCCGTCATCATTGTCCTTTAAGAGGGCTGCTTCTTCATATATCATAGCGGCGGTCTTCAGGTCCTCCGAGCTTCCGAGGCTTAAATGTCTTCCTTTATAGGTTATGGACACACGGAAATAGATGTTTCCGTTTTTTTTTCGGGATTTACAGACCCCACGGGGCAGTTTCATTGTTTAAATCTCCCAAAAGAATAATAGCAGATATACGGCATTATATGTAGGTTACAAAATAACTGGTTTACATAAGCAATATTTGCTTAACATTCTTCTGTAAGAATTGACAGGTATTATAGTATACAAGATTATAACAAAATCGGTAATTTAATACAAATATGACGAAAAACAGCAGACAATAATTGCACCAAAATTACAAAATTAGAAAAAGTATGTAACAAATCCTTAACAAATTGAAAAATAGATGATATAATTCCAATCGAAATAACGAAAAGAAATAAAGTGTCGGGGTAAGAGGGACACATGGTAAAGGAGAAGATATAGAGATGTATTCATCAGATGTAAATGCAAAGAATGTTTTTTTAGCGCTTGTCTGTTTCCTGGCAGCACTGGTAATGATGATAATGTTCACCGCCGTATCCGTTCACGCCGAGGAGGTGGCTCAAGCTCCCGCGGCTGCTTATCAGGAGGGCGCAAATGTTAATGCCCGGATAATTGCCCAGGAGGAGGCGGCAAAGGCTGCCAAGGTGCGTGCCGAGCAGCAGATAGCAGAGCAGCAGAAGGCCGCAGCCCAGGCAAAAGCTAAGGCAGAGGCAGAGATAGAAGCACAGAAGAGGCTTGCCGAGGAACAGAAGGCGAGGGCTGAGGCCGAGAAAAAGGCTATGGAAGACGAGATAGCCAGGAAAAAGGCTGAAGAGGAAGCACGTAAGCAGGCAGAGGAGACACAGAGGAGATTCGAGGAAGCCCTTTCCGCTTCCGGAATGTCTGACAGTGATTTCAATGCGCTGTGTAAGATAGTTGAGGCAGAGGACGGTCATGACTGCATAGAGGGACGTATCGGGATCGCAAATGTGATCCTTAACAGGGTAAGAAGTCCCTTCCATCCCAATACCATTATGGGTGTGCTGACAGCTCCCGGACAGTTCGGACCCGTTTCCAGCGGAAAATTTGCGGTTGCGGTTCCCTCAGCATCTACGATTGCGGCTGTAAAGGAGGCCGTTGCCGGGAAAAATACGGTTGGCGGAGCTCTGTATTTCCACAGGGGCGGAAGCTTCGGAGGAAGGACCCTTGTAGCCACAGCGGGAGCCCACAGCTTCTTTGTATGATCTCTTATAGTGAATGACAAAGTAAAAAGAATTTTGTCGTTTGCCATTAATTACAAGTGACAGTTTTTAAACTTCTTCATATCTTTCATAAAAGGGGCTTACTCGTTGCGGGTGTGTCCCTTTTATGTTACAATAACCAACTGAGATGAATCTTCAATACACAAGCACAAGAGACAACAGAATACGATGCACCGCCTCCGAAGCCATACTTAAGGGGCTCTGCGATGACGGAGGGCTTTTTGTTCCGGTAGAGCTTCCGAAGCTCCCTGTTTCCCTTAAGGAAATATCTGATATGGACTACAGGGAATGTGCATACACGGTAATGAAGGAGCTTCTGACGGATTTTACGGAGGAAGAATTACGAGGCTGTATCGGGCGTGCATATGATGACAAGTTCGATACGCCTGAGATCGTTCCGCTCAGGAAGGCGGGAGGGGCTTTCTATATGGAGCTTTTCCATGGGAAGACCATTGCCTTTAAGGATATGGCTCTTTCCATACTTCCCCATTTGATGACCACCGCCGCAAAAAAGAATAATGTTAAAAATGAGATAGTCATCCTTACCGCCACGAGCGGGGATACCGGTAAGGCTGCTCTGGCGGGTTTTGCCGATGTAGAGGGTACGAGGATCGTCGTATTTTTCCCGAAGGACGGCGTGAGCCCCGTACAGAAGAAGCAGATGGTGACCGAAAAGGGAAAGAATACCAGGGTTATCGGTGTGGACGGGAATTTTGACGACTGTCAGACAGGGGTAAAGGCTATTTTCTCCGACAGGGAGCTTGGAAGCCGGCTTGATAAAAAGGGCTTCCAGTTTTCCAGTGCCAATTCCATAAACATAGGACGGCTGGTGCCCCAGATAGTTTACTATGTTTATTCATATTCCAGACTTCTTAAAAATAATGAGATAAAGGACGGAGAAGAGGTCAACTTCGTTGTTCCGACCGGCAATTTCGGCAATATCCTTGCGGCTTATTATGCGAAGCAGATGGGGCTTCCGGTCCGGAAGCTTATCTGTGCCTCAAATGAAAACAAAGTTTTGTTTGATTTCTTCAGGACAGGGGAATATGATAGGAACAGAGAGTTCATTCTTACCAGTTCACCCTCGATGGATATCCTGATATCCAGCAATCTGGAGCGTCTGATATACCATATTGCCGGGGATGACCCGGAAAAGAATGCTTCCCTGATGGCATCCCTTAAGAGGGAGGGGAGATACGAGATCACTTCCCTTATGAAAAAGAAATTGACGGACTTTGAAGCCTATTATGCTTCCGAAAAGGAAACCTCGGAAAAGATAAGGGGTCTTTTTAAGGAAAGCGGTTATATCATCGATACCCACACCGCTGTTGCGGCTGCGGCTTATGATAAGTATCTCGCGGAAACCGGAGATAAGACCGTCACCCTGATCGCTTCCACCGCCAGCCCCTTTAAGTTCACCGGAAGCGTTATGGGCGCTATTGACAGTAGCTTTAAGGGACAAAATGAATTTGAGCTCGCGGAAAAGCTTTCTTCTCTCGGAAAGGTGAAAATTCCGCCTGCGATCGAAGAAATCAGAAATGCTGAAATTATTCACAAGACAGAATGCAAAATTGATGGTATGATGGAAGAGGTCGAAAGATTTCTTTCGTGAATGATCCAATGAGGGGTTTCGTAAGATCTTATGAAGAGTATTACGATAGAAGCAAAAACCGATAATCTCCCCGAAGTGTTGTCCTTTGTGGATGCTATCCTGGAAGAGAATGACTGCCCGGTGAAGGCACAGATGCAGATCGACATCGCGGTGGAGGAGATATTCGTTAATATTGCGAACTACGCATATGAACCCGGAAGCGGGAACGCGGATATCAATGCAGAGGTTTCGGGTGAGACCCCTGAATTTATCATATCCTTTGCCGACAGGGGAACGCCTTACAATCCTCTTGAAAAGGCGGATCCGGATATAACCCTCAGTCTGGAGAAGCGTCCCATAGGGGGACTGGGGATCTTCATGGTAAAGAAATCCATGGACAAAGTAGAATACGAATACAAGGATGGACAGAATATTCTGACCATTCATAAAACCTTGTAGAATAAAGGAGGAAAGATTAATGCTTAACATCAACAAGGACAAGAAGGGGACTGCCTGCACATATTTTCTGGAGGGAAGACTTGATACCACAACGGCCCCTCAGCTCGAGGCTGACATCAAGGAATCCATCGAAGGAGTAGAGAGCCTGGTTATGGATCTTTCAAAGCTTGAGTATATCTCCAGTGCCGGTCTCCGTGTTCTTCTCTCTGCCCAGAAGACAATGAATAAGCAGGGAAGCATGGTTGTAAGGAATGTCAGGGATGAGGTAAATGAGATCTTTGATGTTACCGGTTTTGCGGATATTCTTACGATCGAATAAAGTATTATTTTCTTTTAATGTCAGGCTGAAAATATAAGGCTGCGGAAACCGCAGCCTTTTGGCGTCTCTGTTTTTCTCTGATATAAAGAGCTATTTCTCGGACAGAATGAAATTGACGGTTCCGAAGGCGAAGTCCACCGGCATCACATAGGTGTAGGAGTAAAGCTCAATGGGACCGTTCTTTTCATCGGAAACCGGCGGAGTCAGGGTGGATTCCACATTTTCCGATTCAGACAGATTCACAAGGAAGAGACCGTTATGCAGATTCAGGAAGTCTGCGGCCAGCTCATTTACTATCTCTTCATAATGATCCAGCTCGATCTTTGAATACATGGCAGCAAAATCCGTGAGCACCTGCGGCTCCGCATAAAGAGCGGACAAGGCGGTATAATCCCCGGTGATGCCCTGTGCTATATGGCAGTTTTCCGGTATCTTCTGCACGATCTCAGTAGGGCGGGAGGTTATATCCTTGTCAACAAAACGGTTCAGGTTGAAGATAAGTTCTGCAAGGTATATTGACTTGCGGGACATCTATTCATCACCTCCGGATATGTGTTCAAGTGCATTCCGTATCTGCTCCGGAGTAGTGGGTTTCTGCAGGAAATCCTTGGCTCCGGCCTTTATTGCTTCCCTAAGGTGTACCTGTGTTCCTACGGAGGAAACCATAACTATATATGCATCAGGATCCGCTCCGCAGATCTCCCTTGCGGCTGTGATACCGTCCTTTACAGGCATGACTATGTCAAGAAAAACAACATCCGGCTTTTCGGACATATAAGTATCTACGGCTTCCTGCCCGTCAAATACCTCAAGAATATTATTGCAGCCAAGTCCTTTCAGACCGTCCCGCAGATTCTTTCTTGCGAGAAGTGAATCATCGCAGATCATTACTTTAAGCTCAGAAATATCCATGACCAGCCTCTCTTTATTAAGCGATTGTCCTTGCATTCTACCATATATAAGTGAAATAAGCAATTATCCGCCGTTTCCCGATCCGTTTCGGCACGGTTTGAAGAATTGTCTGCTTTTTGCTACAATATACGCCAATGGAATTTTGACGGATAAAAATGATTTGTGACTGTTCGGGAGCCGGAGGTTTTTGAACGGTCAGAGGATGGATTGAAAGGAAGCGGCATTAGACAATGGCTGGTAATGAGATCAATTATTCTGAGATAACTCCCGAGATAAGGGTGCTGGCGGATGAGGCGGCACGTTCTACTCTTATAGATTCGGAGCTCTACAGGCATTATGATGTAAAAAGAGGGCTTCGTGACCTGAACGGAAAGGGAGTTCTCGCCGGACTCACCCATATTTCCGATATTCAGGCAAAAAAGATCGTAGACGGAAAGGATATCCCGACAGAGGGTCATCTTTATTACAGAGGCTATGATATAGAGGATCTGGTACGGGGCTTTACAAGGGAGAAGCGTTTTGGCTTTGAGGAGATCACATACCTTCTCTTATTCGGACATCTTCCGAATAAGGGAGAGCTTTCGGAATTCACCAATCTCCTGGGCTTTTACAGGTCGCTCCCCACAAGCTTTGTCCGGGATATCATAATGAAGGCTCCGAGCCGAGATATGATGAACAGCCTCGCAAGAAGTGTTCTTACTCTCTATACCTATGATGATGCGGCTGATGATATCTCCATAGCCAATGTTCTCCGTCAGGTGATACAGCTTATAGCTCTTTTCCCGATGCTCTGCGTATACGGCTTCCACGCATATGCCCATTATGAGAACGGGGAGAGCCTTATAATACACCAGCCCGATAAGGGGCTTTCAACGGCAGAGAATCTCTTAAGGATACTTCGTGCCGATTCGGAGTATACGGAGCTGGAGGCGAGGATACTGGATGTGGCGCTGGTCCTCCATATGGATCACGGTGGAGGAAATAACTCCACCTTCACGACCCATGTGGTCTCTTCCACGGGCACGGACACCTATTCTGTAATAGCAGCCTCCCTTGGTTCCTTAAAGGGTCCCCGTCACGGCGGTGCCAATATCAAGGTGGTCCGTATGATGGAGGATCTGAAGAGGAATGTGCAGGATGTTACCGATGAAGAAGAGGTAAGGGCTTATCTTAAGAAGCTCCTTCATAAGGAGGCCTTTGACAGAAGCGGGCTTATCTACGGAATGGGGCATGCTGTTTATTCGATCTCCGATCCCAGAGAGAAGATCTTCCGGTCCTTTGTGGAAAGACTGGCGGATGAAAAGGGATATTCTTCGGAATTCAATCTTTATGCACTGATAGAAAGAATGGGGCCGGAGGTTATCGCGGAGGAGAGGCAGATGTACAAGGGCGTCTGCTGTAATGTGGACTTTTATTCGGGCTTTGTTTACAAGATGCTCGGGCTTCCGGAGGAGCTCTTCACACCGATCTTTGCCTGCGCCCGTATTGCAGGCTGGGGTGCTCACAGGATAGAGGAGCTCAGTAATAACGGTAAGATAATAAGACCTGCCTATAAGCCCGTTTCGCCCATAAGCAGGTATGTTCCGATGGATGAGAGATAAGAATATACGGAGCTATCTCAGATATTTATTTTCGTTTTTTCTGGTCAGTACCGCAAAGACTATGCAGGTAAGAAGAAGTATGCCGGTAATGGTGAGATTCATCCAGAGCGGGGCTTTGGAATAATTATCCATATAAAGGGACGCGGCCCCAAGACAAAGGAAAAGGCCTCCGCTAACCATATATACGGGGAACATAGCCTTTATGAAGCTTTTCGGATCCCTCGAGGAATAGATGTCGATGTCCTTTCCCACAAGCTGTGAGGGAAGGATACCGGTGCTCCTCATTCTGATCCCCGAGTATATGATGTATGCACCGGCCAGAGTTTCGATGATATCAAATATATTATTAAATCCTGCGTCATTCATGCCAACAATCATAACAAAAAATCAGAGTGATGTAAATGCCGCCCGGCTGCGTTGCTGCAATTTAGCGCACCGGTCGTACCGATGGTGCATTGAATCGTAACCCGAGGTTTATCTTTTAAATATGTTAAAGATATAGTATAATCAGTCAGAAGGGTTCAGATCAGGAGGTAGTGTATGGCAAAATCAAAGGTGTATTTTACGGATTTCAGGACAAATATCGGAACGAGCCTTACGGTTAAGCTGCAGAAGCTCTGCAGAAGGGCCGGTATGGGGGATATAGATTTTGACGGGCGTTTTGCCGCGATCAAGATGCATTTCGGAGAGCTTGGCAATCTCTCTTATTTAAGACCCAACTATGTGAAGGCAGTGGCGGATCTCATAAAGGAGCTCGGGGGCAAGCCCTTTATAACAGACTGCAATACCCTCTATCCCGGAAGCAGGAAGAATGCCGTGGATCATCTGTATAATGCCGAGGTCAACGGCTTTAACAGCATGACTACCGGCTGCTACACCATAATCGCCGACGGACTTAAGGGCACGGATGAGGCCACGGTTCCGGTTCCAAACGGTGAATATTGTAAGGAAGCATACATAGGAAGGGCGCTGTATGACGCGGATATCATAATTTCTTTAAGCCACTTCAAGGGGCATGAGATGACCGGCTTCGGAGGCGCCATAAAGAATATCGGAATGGGCGGCGGCAGCCGTGCCGGAAAGATGCAGCAGCACTGTGACGGAAAGCCGAAGGTAAATCCGGACCTCTGCAGGAACTGTAAAAAGTGCGCGTCTGAGTGCGGATCCGATGCCATAAGCTATGAGAGCGGAAAGGCGTTTATCGACCAGGAGCTCTGCAAGGGCTGCGGACGCTGTATAGGAGCCTGTGCTTTTGACGCCATAAGGGCCGTGGAGGACACTGCTCTCGAGTCACTATGCTCGATGATGGCGGAGTATACTGCGGCGATCCTTAATAATAAGCCTTCCTTCCACATAAGCCTTATCATGGATGTGTCACCGAACTGTGACTGTCATGGGGAAAATGATGCCCCGATCCTACCGAATATCGGAATGCTTGCAAGCTTTGATCCGGTAGCCATAGACCAGGCGGCGGCGGATCTCTGCCAGAAGGCGACTCCCGTCAGGAACAGCCAGCTTGGAGATAATCTGGCACGTCCTGACTGGCACCATCACCATGATCATTTCCTTGACAGCAATCCCAATATCCGCTGGAGGGAGACACTGGAGCATGGAGAGAAGATAGGTCTCGGCAGCAGGGAATATGAACTCATAACAATGTAAGAGGCTATTTTAAGGGAGGGATGTTTTATGGAAGAGAATAATAAGGAAACTATAAGTGCTTCCGAGAGCAGGAGAAGCGGCTCATCGCCGCTGGCGGCGATATTCATCGCTCTTGCGGTCATTATCAGCAGCGGCATACTGGCCTACGGCTTTGTTTATTATAAGACAAGCGGGGACAATGACATAAAGGCCACCGGCTCCGCCAGTGTGGACTTCGAGTCTGACCTCATTGTATGGAGGGGTAATTTCTCCCAGGAAGCCACCACCTCAAGGATAGCCTATGAAAAGATAAAGAACGATGCCGACATCGTAAAGGATTATCTCCGTAAGCAGGGGCTCTCCGAAAGTGAGATAGTTTTCAGCTCGGTGGATGTTATCAGGACCACTGAGGACAGGTACAATGAGGAAGGTAATTTCATAGGCTCCTATTACACGGGCTATAAGCTCACCCAGTCCATTACCGTCACCTCCGAAAAGATCGATGCGGTGGAGGAGATATCGAGAAATATCTCGACCCTTCTGGAGTCCGGGGTGGAATTTGAGTCCGGGTCACCGGAATACTATAAGACCGATCTCGACGACGTAAAGATGGAGCTTATCGGGCGTGCGACCGAAAACGCCAGGGAAAGGATAGACATTATGGCAGCAGGCACCGGAGCGAGGATCGGGAGACTTAAGAATTCGGAGCTCGGGGTGATCCAGATCACACCAAGAAATTCCGGAACCGCATCCTATACTTATGACGGGGCCTTTGATACCAGCTCACGGTATAAGACCGCTACGATCACTGTGAGACTGGATTATGCGGTGAAGTAAAGATTCAAAGCTTCTTCCTTTCGCTCGGGATGACAGTCGTTTTAGTGTGGTAGAGTAGTAAAGTTTTTATTGACATACAGAGGCGCTTACCTTAAAATGAAGAAGTTTCGTGCATAATGTATGGCATGTAAGACAAGGGCGTCGGTGCAGAGTGCACTGGCGCCTTTTATCTGTAAGGAGGAATTGGTTATGAAAAAATTTATTGCTGTTATGCTGACGGGCATTATGACATTAAGTCTTGCAGCCTGCTCTTCTGCGGGAAGTGCTCCTGCGGCAGACGGAGGAAGCGCAGCGGGAGGAGATGTGATCCGCATAGGTGTGTTCGAGCCCTCAACCGGTGATTCCGCATCCGGAGGAAAGAAGGAGATACTCGGAATGCAGTATGCGAACTCCGAGACGCCCACCGTTGAAGCGGGCGGAAAGACATATAAGGTGGAGCTGGTTTATGCCGACAACGGTTCCTCTGCCGACAAGGCACCTTCAGCTGCATCCGAGCTTGTCGGAAAGGATGTTTCCCTTGTTCTCGGTTCCTACGGTTCAGGTGTTTCAATGGCAGGCGGTCCCAAGTTTGAAGAGGCCGGCCTTGCAGCTATAGGTGTTACCTGTACAAACCCCAATGTTACAGCGGGAAATGACTACTATTTCAGGATCTGCTTCCTTGATAACTTCCAGGCTGACGTTCTTGCAAACTTCGCCATTGAGAAGTTCTCCGCAAAGAAGGCATACTGCCTCGGAGAGAACGGAAATGAATATGACCAGGGTCTTGTCGCCTTCTTTACACAGGTATTTGAGGCTGCGGGCGGAGAGGTTATCTCCGACTCCTTCCCCACAAACAACTCGGACTTTACCTCATACCTCAATAAGGCAAAGAGTGAAGGCGCAGACGTAATATTCACGCCCGTATCCATCGCTTATGCGAAGCAGATAATGGAGCAGGCAGCATCCCTTGATATAGGTATTCCTTTCCTTGGCTCCGACACGCTTGACGACAACATGGTGCTGGAAGCCACAAAGGACACCAATCTCCAGCTCTTTGTATCAACCTTCTATCAGGAAGGAGGCTCCGAAACCTTTGATAAGGGTATCAAGGACTACATCAACAACAACTCCGATGCCCTTACGGCAAACGGCGGAAACGACACGATCTCAGCGGTTACAGCCATGGGCTATGACGCATATTATGTTGCACTCGAGGCGATCAAGGCTGCGGGAAGCGGAGACAAGGCTCAAATAAAGGGAGCCATCCCCTCCGTTAAGTGGGACGGTGTTTCCGGCTCGATCGCCTTTGACGAGGTCGGTGATGCTGTGCGTGACACGGCTTACATCAAGACCGCTGACACTGCAACCGGAACCTGGGCATTTGAAAAGGTACAGACAGGCTCAGGTAAATAATCACAGGGAATCTATAATATGGAATATGTAATCTCGGTACTGCTTTCCGGCATTTCTGTCGGAGGGCAGTACGCCCTTATAGCCATCGGCTATACACTTGTATACGGAATCCTGCGCCTCATTAACTTTGCACATGGCGATGTGTTTATGGTGGCGGGACTTATGGGGATTTATTTTACGGCTGTGCTGCCAATATCCCTTTCACTGCCGCTTGTCATTATTTTGACCGTACTTCTGGGATTTACGATAGAGCGTGTGGCATATAAGCCCCTTCGTGACGCCCCCAGAATGTCAGTTATGATATCCGCGATCGGCGTGAGCTATCTTTTGCAGAATACGGCGACCTATGTTACCGGAGGACAGCCCATGACCTATCCCACCATTCCCTTCCTTTCCGGAACGGTGAATGTCGCGGGAACACAGACCAAGTGGGTCGTGATCCTTACCCCGATCCTCGTACTCACACTGGTGGTCCTTCTTTCACTTCTTATAAACCGTACAAAGGTCGGAATGGCAATGCGTGCGGTTTCAAAGGATTTTGAGACCAGCCGCCTTATGGGAATAAGGATAAACAGCGTGATCTCCGTAACCTTCATCATAGGCTCGGCGCTCGCAGCCGTGGGATCCGTACTGTTTTTCACGAATTATCCGGCCATTACACCAATGGCAGGAGCAATGCCGGGACTGAAGGCCTTTGTGGCGGCCGTATTCGGCGGGATAGGGTCAATACCCGGAGCCGTAATCGGAGCCTTTATAATAGGTATCTGTGAGACCATAATAAAGGGACTTCCCTCATCCTGGGACGTGTCGGTCTTTTCCGATGCCTTTACCTTTGCCCTTCTGATACTGATCCTGGTGTTCAAGCCCCAGGGGCTTTTCGGGGAAGCGGCGACGGATAAGGTCTGATCACAGGAGCGTATTAGTATTATGAACGGAAAAAAGAATAATCTGCCGGCGTTTATCGGCATTGTCATATTGTTTTTATTTATCATACTTCTCGAGAATATAAGGAGCCTGCTGCCGGGACTTCCGATGATATTTGATCCCATGAGCCCCTTATTCACGGTTCTTAAGAAGGCTGCGGTATATTCTCTCGTGGCTGTTTCAATGAATCTCCTTAACGGCTTCACGGGACTTTTCTCACTTGGACAGGCGGGCTTTATGCTTCTCGGAGCCTATACCTATGCGATCCTTACGGTGCCCTCCGCCATGAAGGATCAGGTCTACTATCTTTTCGGGGGCTGTGCCTTTCAGTTTTCCCTTGTGGACTTTTTCCAGGGGATCTTCGGCTCGGCGGGAGCGGGATATGCCATAGGACTCATACTTTCCTGCCTGATAGCCATAATTCTCGCGGGAGTGGTTGCAGGATTTTTTGCATTTCTAATAGGCTTTCCGGTGCTGCGCTTAAAGAGTGATTATCTCGCTATCGCGACCCTCGGCTTCGCGGAGATACTCCGTGCGATATTCCAGTGGCAGACTCTTGGACCCGTGACAAACGGAGCCAATATGATAAAGGGCTTTCCGACCTTCACGAGCTTTAATATCACGGGAGCCGGCGGCCAGGTGGTCTTAAGGCTTTCGACCTTTGTGCCCTTTCTTATCACCACGGTCTGTATCGCCCTTATCGTGCTTCTGATAAATTCCTCCTACGGACGCGCCTTTAAGTCCATAAGGGATGATGAGATCGCTGCGGAGGCAATGGGGATAAGGCTTTTCACACACAAGATGCTTTCCTTTGTGATCTCAAGCTTCTTCGCGGGAGTCGGCGGTGCCATGTTTGCCATGTACGTTGCAAATGCACAGGCAAAGGCCTTTACATCCACAATGACATACGAGATCCTGCTTATAGTCGTCATAGGAGGAATCGGATCGGTCTCCGGTTCCGTACTTGCGACCTTCCTCTATGTAGCCTGCTCGGAGTGGTGGCTCCGATTCCTGGACAGCGAACAGTATATCGGAGGCTTCAAGCTTCCCTTACTCAGGAACGGCTTCAGAATGGTGGTCTTTTCGGTTGTGATCATGATAATCGTGCTTTTCTTCTCACAGGGCATCATGGGCAACAGGGAGATAGATATAAACGCCATCTTTATGGGGAAAAAGAAAAGAGCGGGATCTGAAAAGCAAAATTAAGCTTAAAAGGAATTGATTATGGAGAACAAAGCGAAAAAGAACGCTTTACATATTGAAAATGTAACGATGCAGTTCGGCGGGGTCGTAAGCGTAAATAACCTCTCGATCGATGTTCCGGAGCACGAGATCATTGCACTTATCGGACCAAACGGCGCAGGGAAGACCACGGCCTTTAACTGTATCACAGGCGTGTATAAGCCAACCAACGGGCTTATAGAATTTATGGGCTCCCCAATGGTCAGAAGCTTCCCCTCCGGCAAGGACAGGAAGAACTATAAGGGTGAAAACATAGATGAATATAAGGATAAGAGTATCCTTAATCCCACGCCGGATGAGATAACGAAGAAGGGTATAGCGAGAACCTTCCAGAATATCAGGCTATGGGACAGCCTGACCGTTTTTGAAAATGTCCTTACCGCAAAGCACATGAGGGCTAAACAGAATGTGTTTTCCGCAATATTCAGGGGGAACCGTGCAGAGGAAAAGCGTATGAGGGAGGAGACCATGGAGCTCTTAAAGGAGCAGGGTCTTGATGCCTACAAGGATGAGAACGCCACAAGCCTTCCTTACGGACTGCAGCGGCGGCTTGAGATAGCAAGGGCTCTTGCGACGGATCCGAAGCTTTTACTTTTAGATGAGCCTGCTGCGGGTATGAACCCCCAGGAAACCCTGGAGCTTGCGGATTTTGTGCAGGAGATAAGGGAGAAATACGATCTCACGGTCTTTTTGATCGAGCATCATATGGATCTTGTCATGAATATCTCGGATTATATCTATGTGATTGATTTCGGGAGCGAGATAGCGAGGGGAAAGCCGGATGAGGTCCAGTCGAACCAGAGGGTCATCGAGGCATATCTCGGAGTAGGTGAGGAAGGTTAATAATATGCAGGAATGCGTTCTTAAAATAGAAGATCTCGAGGTTAGCTACGGCGGCATCCAGGCGGTACGGGGCATAAGCTTCGAGGTAAACAAGGGTGAGATAGTTACCCTTATAGGTGCCAACGGCGCAGGAAAAAGCTCAACACTCCGTACCATATCCGGACTTGTAAAAGCAAAGGGAGGCCATGTGACCTTTATGGGTGAGGATATCACGGGGAAGGATTCCACGGAGATCGTGTCAAAGGGGCTTATGATGGTGCCCGAGGGACGGCGGATCTTCCCGAATCTTACGGTGCTTGAGAATCTGAGGGTCGGAGCTTATTTAAGAAATGACGACCTGTCGGACGATCTTGAAATGGTATTTAATTATTTCCCAAGGCTTAAGGAGAGATCCTGGCAGGCGGGAGGAACATTATCCGGAGGAGAACAGCAGATGCTGGCGGTTGGCAGGGCTCTTATGGGAAAGCCAAAGCTTCTTATGATGGATGAGCCCTCACTCGGACTTGCTCCGATAGTCGTTCAGGGAATATTTGATATCATAAATGAGATACATTCATCGGGTGCCACGGTCCTCCTTATAGAGCAGAACGCAAATATGGCACTGCATGTTGCGGACAGGGCCTATGTCATAGAGAACGGAAAAATCACCCTTTCCGGAACAGGTAAGGAGCTTCTGGAGGATGAGAAGGTGAAGTCCGCATATCTCGGAAGCGGAGGAGATGTATGAAAAAGCTTACTGAAATGACAAACAGGGAGCTTTTCTCTGTTCTGACAGGATCCGATGTCATCGGACAGGCCTATCTTCAGAAGATCGTTAGAGCATATTTAAAGCATGCAAAGGCGGTCAACAGAAAGGATGAGGCTGATCTTATGACCATGGTACGTGAATATATGGACGGTGTATACGGAGAGATAGAGTCGGAGTAAGGAGTGCCGCGCAATAAAATCGCTTCGCGATGGCGCGTCACGTGCAGTACGCCGCATACGCGGCATACTGCAATAAATGGAGGACAGGTAATATGGGAATGACAATGACACAGAAGATCCTTGCGGCACATGCGGGGCTTGAAAGTGTAAAGGCCGGGCAGCTTATAGAGGCAGAGCTTGATCTGGTTCTCGGTAATGATATCACGACTCCGGTTGCCATAGACGTTATGAAAGGGATAAAGAAGGACACGGTCTTTGACAGGGAAAAGATCGCTCTTGTCATGGATCACTTTATCCCCAATAAGTAGATAAAGTCTGCCGAAAACTGCAAGTGCTGCCGTGAGTTTGCCTTAAAGCATGAGATCACTAATTACTTTGATGTGGGAAAGATGGGCATAGAGCACGCCCTTTTACCGGAAAGCGGACTCACCGTTGCCGGAGACTGCATAATCGGTGCGGATTCACACACCTGTACCTACGGGGCTCTCGGAGCCTTCTCAACGGGCGTCGGCTCCACCGATATGGCCGCGGGAATGGCTACCGGAAAGGCCTGGTTCAAGGTTCCCTCCGCTATAAAATTCAATTTAACCGGCAAGCCCTCGAAGTGGGTCTCGGGAAAGGATGTGATACTCCATATCATCGGAATGATAGGGGTTGACGGGGCATTGTACCGCTCCATGGAATTTACGGGCGACGGTATAAAGAATCTTTCGATCGACGACCGTTTCACCATTGCCAATATGGCGATAGAAGCCGGAGGAAAGAACGGGATCTTCCCGGTGGACGATATAGCAATAGAATATATGAAGTCCCACGGAAACAGACCTTTTAAGGTATATGAAGCGGACAGTGATGCGGAATATGATGAGGAATATACCATTGACCTTTCGGAATTAAAACCGGTGGTAGCCTTCCCCCATCTTCCTGAAAACACCAAAACAATCGATGAAATAAAGGAAAAGATAGCGATAGACCAGTCGGTCATCGGTTCCTGTACAAACGGCCGCATAAGTGACCTGAGAATCGCTGCGGATGTGATCAGAGGAAAAAGGATCGCTGACAATGTGCGCTGCATCATCATCCCTGCGACCCAGAAGATATATTTAAAGGCACTTGAGGAGGGTCTGATCAAAGACTTTATCGAAGCCGGAGCGATCGTTTCAACTCCGACCTGCGGACCATGCCTCGGCGGATATATGGGTATACTTGCAAAGGGGGAAAGATGCATCTCCACCACCAACAGGAACTTTGTCGGAAGGATGGGAGATACGGAGTCGGAGGTCTATCTTGCAAGCCCCGCAGTTGCGGCTGCATCGGCACTTGCAGGATTTATTACAGCACCGGAGGTATGATATGAAGGCAAAGGGCAGAGTTTTTAAGTACGGCGACAATGTGGATACGGATGTCATAATCCCTGCAAGGTATCTCAATATCCAGGATAAAAAGGAGCTTTCATCCCATGCCATGGAGGATATTGACAGGGACTTCGTCCATAACGTTAAAGAGGGAGACATAATGGTGGCCCGTAAGAATTTCGGCTGCGGCTCCTCCCGTGAGCATGCCCCGATCGTAATAAAGGGATCCGGAATAAGCTGTGTGATCGCAGATACCTTTGCCCGGATATTTTTCAGAAACGCAATAAATATCGGTCTTCCTATCCTTGAATGTCCTGCCGCCGCTGAAGCCATAAATGCAGGGGACGAGGTGGAGGTGGACTTCGACACCGGAGTCATAACCGACATCACCACAGGGAAAAGCTTCAATGCCGAGCCCTTCCCCGAGTTTATGCAGAAGATCATCAATTCAAACGGTCTGGTGGGCTATATCAATTCCTGACCGGGGATACATTCCTTTTTTCTTCTGGCTTTATCCCGGACCTTCGGCACAATATTTTGTAATTAAAGGCCATATGTGGTAGAATATCGTGTATGGTCTTTTTGATTGGAGGGAGAAATGCCACATTTCGGAAGTCATAGATTTTTCGGGAGGATATTATTTTGAGTATCATCGGAGCGATACTGATGGGAATACTTCAGGGACTGACAGAGTTTCTGCCGGTGTCCTCATCGGGTCATCTTGCAATATTCCAGAATCTTTTTCATATCGGAAACGGGGTCGGAGACCTCTTTCTTTTTGACATACTGCTGCATATAGGGACGCTTATCGCGATCTTTTTCGTTTTCTATAAGGATATCTTTAAGCTCATCAAAGAGGGCTTCGGGATAATCATTGATTTTTTAAAAAGCCTTTTCGGACTTATCAGAGGCAGGAAATGGAAGAGGGTCATAAGGACAGGCTACAGGAAGTTTGTGATGCTCGTTATCGTATCCACGATCCCCACCGGCATTATCGGCGTTCTCTTAAAGGATCTGGTGGAGGAGTGCTCCAAAACCCTTATAATGCCGGGCATTTTCCTTATAATCACAGCCTGCATACTCTTTATCGCAGACAGAGCGGCGGATGGAAGCAAGACTCCGAAGGACGCCACATACAGAGACGCGGTGATAATCGGTACATCACAGGGGATAGCCACCCTGCCCGGAATATCCAGATCCGGGACCACGATTACAATGGCTCTGCTCTGCGGCTTTGAGAAGCGCTTTGCGGTCAAGTACTCCTTTATAATGTCAATACCCGCGGTGCTCGGAGCTGCGGTACTGGAGGTGCATGATGTTATGGAGGAGGGGGCGCAGTTTGAGCCCACCTATCTCATAGGAATGCTGGTCGCTGCCGTAGTGGGCTATGCCGCCATAAAGATCATGCTGAATATGGTCAGGAATAAGCGCTATATCTTCTTCTCGGTATATTGCTTTATAGCCGGTATGGTTGCCATCGTCGGTTCTTTTATCGTTAAATAATGGCAGGAAGTAAGGTCAGAAAATCAAATACCGGCGGATCAAAGGATAAGAAGACCTCCCGGAAAAAGAGCGGTTCAAAGGCCGTTCAAAGCCGGAGAAGGGGAGCCGGAAGATCCGCTGAAGAAAATGAGATCCCTGAAGCTCTTTTTACCGAAATAGGGATTTTATTTTTGCTGGCATTCTGTATCATACTGATACTCGGGAATTTCGGACTTACCCTTAGATTCGGCGACATATTCAATTCGCTTTTTTTCGGTCTTTTCGGAGGGATGGAGTATATCTTTCCGTTCATTCTCTTTGCCTTTGTCTGCTTTTATCTCGTAAACAAGGATAATCTTAAGGCAGTGATAAAGCTTATCAGCGCCGCAGTTCTTTTCTTTGATGCGGGTATGTTCCTGCAGCTCTTTATTACCGATGACTATAATCTCGGAGGCTACAGCGGAACCTATGATTACTCGATGTCAAACCGTTCCGGCGGGGGTGTGCTTTCGGGAGGGCTCTTTGAGACACTGCAGAAAAATATCGGACGTCCTGCTACCGTGATAATAATGGTGATCGTGCTTCTCATCTGTCTACTCGCCATTACGGGAAATTCCCTTATAAAGATGCTGTCCTACCCCGGTAAAGAGATCGTGAGCAGGGCAAAGGAAAGCCGCAGTGAAAGGGAAAAGGACAGGGAAGCGATCCGTGAGGAAAGGGAGAGGATAAGAGAAGAGGAAAGAGAGGAGCGCTTAAGAAGAAGAGCGGATGAAAGAGAGGAAAAAAGAAGGAGGTTCAGAGAGAACTCAAGGAATAAGAAGAATGACAGGAGCTTTGTTTTCCTGACCGTGGGTGATGAAAAAAAGCCGGGTTCGGAGGAAAATTCCTATCTTCAGAATGATGTTTATGCCTATGAGCATGAGAGGGAGGCAAAGGAAAGCGCAGCTTCGACCGAGGGTGAGTCCCAGGGCTATTCACCCTTTGCCATGGATCCCGCCCATATGGTAAAGCCCAGGGATTTTGATAAAAGATCCGAGCCGAAGCCCATACCGGAGGTGAGACTTAAGGATCCGTTCAATATGCCTGAGGGAGACAGTGAAACGGAGCCCATGACCGGACCCGTTAATTTAAGCGAGCCCGAGCCTGATGCCGAAACGGAGCCCCTGACCGGACCCGTTAATTTAAGTGCGCCTGAGCCTGATGCCGCAATGGAGCCACTGAGCGAACCCGTAATTATTACTGCGCCCGGTACCGGTCAGGAAACGGAACCTCAGGCAGCTTCAGGGATCGGGGAATTAGCGGCTGAGAGCAGCGATATGCATGAGATCACCTTCGATGATGATATCGCAGGGGATGGGGCTTTCCCCGTTATGAAGGAGGAAAAGCTTCCGGATATTGGGGAAGTGACTTTGGAAGAAGAACTGCCGGACATCAGGGAAATGACAACCGAAAAGCTTCCGGATATCAAAGAAATGATTTTGGAGGAGGAGCCTTCCGATATCGAAGAAATGACTTCGGAGGAGGAGCTTCCCGACATAGAGGAAATGACTTTGGAGGAGGAGCTTTCGGATATCGAAGAAATGACCTCGGAGGAGGAGCCTTCCGACATCGAAGAAATGACTTTGGAGGAGGGGCTTCCTGATATCGAAGAAATAGATTCGGAGGAGGAGTCTTCCGATATCGAAGAAATGACCTCGGAGGAAGAGCCGGAGCCCGAAAGAAAAGCGCCGGATAAGCCATACGAGCTTCCTCCTATCGACCTTCTTAATAAGGGAAAGGCAGGAACAAAGGAGTCCGAGGGGAACCTTCGTGAGACTGCGCTGAAGCTTCAGAATATACTTTCAAGCTTCGGAGTGAAGGTCAGGATGCTGAACTTCATACAGGGCCCTACCGTGACACGCTTTGAAATGCAGCCCGAGCAGGGTGTAAAGGTAAATACCATACTGAATCTTTCAAATGATATACAGATGAACCTTGCGGCAAGGGATATAAGGATAGAGGCTCCGATCCCGGGAAAGGCCGCGGTGGGGATAGAGATACCGAATAAGAGCAATTCTCCTGTTATGCTGCGGGAGCTTATCGAGAGTGATGCCTTTAGGAACGCAAAGTCAAAGATCACGATAGCCGTCGGAAAGGATATCGGCGGAGAGGCAGTGGTCTATGATATCGATAAGATGCCCCATCTTTTGATTGCCGGTGCCACGGGCTCAGGGAAGTCGGTCTGTATAAATACCCTTATCATGAGCTTACTCTACAGGGCAAAGCCGGATGAGGTGAAGCTTATAATGATCGACCCGAAGGTGGTGGAGCTTTCAATCTATAACGGGATACCCCATCTTCTTACCCCGGTGGTGACAGATCCCGTGAAGGCGGCGGGAGCCCTGAACTGGGGAGTTCAGGAAATGATGAAGAGGTATCAGCTCTTTGCCCGTGCCCATGTCCGTAATATGGAGGGCTATAACGAAAAGGTGCCCGAGCTTAATAAAGCCGGGGAAACACTTATTGACGGCAGCCCCTATGAGATCCTGCCGCAGATTGTTATAATAGTAGACGAGCTTGCGGATCTTATGATGGTCCAGAAAAAGGATGTGGAGGCTTCAATATGCCGTCTTGCGCAGCTTGCGAGGGCCGCGGGGATACATCTTATAATCGCCACACAGAGACCATCCGTTGATGTCATAACCGGTCTTATCAAGGCAAATATGCCGAGCCGTGTGGCTTTTGCGGTATCATCAAACGTGGATTCGAGGACCATACTTGACTCTGCGGGAGCGGAAAAGCTTCTCGGGAACGGGGATATGCTGTTTTACCCACAGAAATATCCGAAGCCGGAAAGACTGCAGGGAGCCTTCGTTTCTGACGAAGAGGTTCAGGCGGTGACCGACTTTATCAGGGCGGAGGCTGCCCCGAAGGAGGAAAAGGATATTTCCGCGGAGATAGAGGCTGCGGCGGCAAACAGCGCTTCCGGAGAAGACAGCAGGGATGACGCCGTGAATCCCTTAGATAATGATGACGGACGGGATTCCTATTTCGCGGATGCCGGCAGGTTCGTTACCGAAAAGAAGAAGGCCACGATCGGAGTCCTGCAGAGGATGTTCAGGATAGGCTTTAACAGGGCAGCGCGTATAATGGACCAGCTTGCGGAGGCAGGGGTTGTGAGCGGTGAGGACGGAACCAAGCCGAGACAGGTACTGATGACAAAGGAAGAATTTGAAGCTTTTTTGACAAGCGATTCAAAGGAAAGCGAGGCAGAGGATGAAGACTGATATCGAGATCGCAAAGGAAGCAGTTTTGAGCCCGATAGCTTTAGTTGCGGCAAAGCTCGGGATCAAAGAAGACGAGCTGGAACCTTACGGAAAGTACAAGGCCAAGCTTTCGGAGTCCTTTATTAAAAAGGTCGGGAACAATAAAAAGGGAAGGCTTATCCTTGTAACCGCCATAAACCCCACTCCGGCAGGGGAGGGGAAGACCACCATCACCGTGGGTCTCGGAGAAGCATTCGGTAAGTTAAATAAAAGCTCCGTGATCGCTCTCCGCGAGCCCTCATTAGGACCCTGCTTTGGAATAAAGGGAGGTACTGCTGGCGGAGGTATGGCACAGGTCCTTCCGATGGATGAACTCAATCTCCATTTCACCGGGGACTTTCACGCCATAACCACGGCAAATAATCTCTGCTGTGCCCTTCTCGATAACCATATCCAGCAGGGAAATGAGCTTAGGATAGATACGAGGAGGATAGCGCTGAAGCGCTGTCTTGACTTAAACGACAGAGTGCTCCGTAACGTCATCGTGGGGCTCGGTGCAAAGGCTGACGGCTTCACGAGGGAGGATCATTTCACGATAACCGTTGCGAGTGAGGTTATGGCGATATTCTGCCTTTCAAAGGATATGAAGGATCTGAAAGCCAGGCTTTCCCGTATGATAGTGGCCTACGACCTTGACGGGAAGCCGGTGACCGCAGCGGATATAAAGGCTGTCGGCTCAATGGCCGCCCTGCTTAAGGACGCTTTGAAGCCAAATCTTATACAGACCCTCGAGCATACTCCGGCCATAGTTCACGGCGGGCCTTTTGCGAATATCGCCCACGGCTGCAATTCCATACGTGCCACGGAAACGGCCTTAAGGATCGCGGATTACTGCATTACGGAGGCAGGCTTCGGAGCCGACCTCGGAGCGGAGAAGTTCTTTGACATCAAGTGCCGTATGGCGGGATTGAAGCCGGATGCGGTTGTACTCGTCGCAACGATACGTGCCTTAAAGTATAACGGAGGGGTTCCGAAGGATGAGCTTTCAAAGGAGAACCTTGAAGCTTTGAGTAAGGGGATAGTGAATCTCGGAAAGCACATAGAGAATCTGAAGAAATACAGGGTTCCTGTGGTCGTAGCCTTGAATTCCTTTGTGAGCGATACGGAGGCTGAGATAAAATACGTGGAGGAATTTGTCCGTTCAAAGGGCTGCGAATACTCCTACGCCGAGGTATGGGCAAAGGGCGGAGAGGGCGGCATTGACCTTGCGGAAAAGGTGATAAAGGCCGCGGATTCCGGTGAATCCGATTTTAAACCCCTTTATGACGAAAGGCTGCCCATACGTGAAAAGATCGAGACGGTAGCAAAGGAAATATACGGAGCGGGAGCGGTCTCCTATTCAAAGGCCGCGGAGAAGAGTATTGAGGAGCTCGGCCGCCTTGGCTTTGACAAGACTCCGGTATGTATGGCAAAGACCCAGTATTCTCTGTCGGACGACCCTGCGCTTCTCGGCCGTCCGGACGGCTTCACACTTAATGTCAGGGATGTATATGTATCCGCCGGAGCAGGCTTTGTCGTGGCGCTGACAGGTGAGATCATGACCATGCCCGGGCTTTCGAAGCGCCCTGCGGCCTTTGACATAGATGTGGATGACGACGGCAATATAGTGGGATTATTTTGAGCAATGCAAAGGACCTTACTTATAATATTTATGAACAGATCCTAAGGAGCCGGTTAAAGATATGGACAGGATAATAGACGGCAAGGCGGTTGCCGCAAGAGTAAAGGAAGAGATAAAAAATAAGATTGAAGAGCGGGGGATAAAGCCGGTGCTGGCTGTTATCCTCGTCGGAGACGACCCCGCATCGACGGTATATGTAAATAATAAAAAGAAGGCCTGTGAGTTCTGCGGCATAGGATCAAAAAGCTATGAGCTCCCTTCCGAAACAACGGAGGAAGAGCTTCTTAAGCTTATTGACAGGCTAAATAAGGATAAGGAAATAAACGGTATCCTGGTACAGCTCCCGGTTCCGAAGCATATCGATCCGGATAAGGTTATCGAGGCAATAAGCCCTACTAAGGATGTGGACGGCTTCTCGACCCAGTCGGCGGGGGCGCTTATGGTAGGGAAGAAGGGCTTCGTGCCCTGTACACCCGCCGGAGTGATAGAGCTCCTTCATAGCTATAATGTGGAGATAAGCGGCAAAAACTGCGTGGTAATGGGAAGGAGCAATATAGTCGGTAAGCCAATGGCTATGCTAATGCTCCGTGAAAACGCGACGGTTACGGTCACGCATACGAAGACAAAGGATATTAAGGAGATCACGAAGAGAGCGGATATCCTGATAGCTGCAGTGGGTAAGCCGCGGATGATAGATCAAAGCTATATCAAGGATGGGGCGGTCATAATCGACGTTGGTATCCACCGCCTTGATCCCGCTGAAAATAACGGGAAGAAGCTCTGCGGAGATGTGGATTATGACTCTGTTTACGATAAGGCTTCGCTTATTACGCCGGTACCGGGAGGCGTGGGGCCTATGACCATAGCCATGCTTATGAAGAATACGCTCTCTGCGTATGATATGCAGAATAAGTCACAAGGTTGATCAGACAGAAAATGACGTGCGACAGATGCGGAAACGAGATACCGTCAGGTATGATGTTCTGCCCGAAATGCGGCAGGGCGGTACAGATGGTTCCCGATTTTGATGTGAATATAGATGAGGGCATAGTAGTATCCTCCGATGAGGTTAAAGAGGCTCTTGATAAGCTTATCGACTCTGAGGGAAACAGACGTTTAAGCGATGATACGGTGCGCCTTCCCGCCATAAAGGGGGAGGTGAGCATGTTCCGCCGCGCCGCGGCAATAACCTCTTTTGCGATCCTCCTTGTTATCCTTATACTGGTCGTGGTCTTTGTGCTGCGATCAAACGGGAACAGCCTTTCCAATATTCTTGAGGAGGCAAGGAGCGCCTACGGGGAGGGTGATTACGAAAATGCGGTGGAGGGCTTTGAAAAAGCGCTTATCAAGGCAAAGGAGGACGAAACCCTTATAGAGATAAACGATCAGATCTCCCTGGCGGATGCCTTAAATAAGACCGGACGGAGTGATGATGCGGAGTCGGTGCTACGGGGTATAATCGTTCTCGATCCCGAAAACTATCTGGCTTACGAACAGCTCATCAATATCTATAAGGATCAGGGAAAATATGATGATATAAATAAGCTTATAGCGGGAGCGGTGGACGACAGCGTATATTCGAGGTTTAAGGGCTATATGACCGTTCCTCCGGATTTTGATGTTGCGGCCGGAAGCTATGACGAGGAATTTGATCTTTCCCTGTCTTCGGAATTTGACGGAGAGATTTACTATACACTTGACGGCAGCAGTCCGGATTCTTCATCGGAGCTCTATATGGAGCCCCTTCATATAGGGGAGGGGGATACCGTGGTGACTGCGGTCTGTATTAACGGCTACGACATGAAGAGCCCCGAGGTCAGCATGAAATACTCCGTGAGATTCGAGCTGCCTCCGGATCCGGTGATCGACCCCGATTCCGGCAATTTCTCACAGCCAAAGTACATAAGTATCGAAACGCCGGAGAATGATGGCTCCAGACTTTACTATACCCTTGACGGGAGCGAGCCTACGGAGGACTCCGCACTGTATGAGCATATAATCCCCATGCCTCTCGGGAAGCAGACGCTTAAGGCAAGGGCAGTATCCGTCAAGGGAGTTTCCGGAAATGTGGTGGAGAAGGAGTACAGCTTAAATGTCAAGGGAGTATGCTCCTCTGCCGATGCCACAAACTATGTGGCGGCATCCCTTGTGGCTACCGGGAACCTTATCGATATATACGGAAACAAGGCCGGAGTAAAGGGGCATTTTAAGTATCTCTGCACCCGCGCCGCCAAGGAGGGGAGCAGGACCTACTATATAATTGACGAGTATCTGGAGGATCAGAACGGTATCCTTACCGAAACAGGCACGGCATACGCGGTGGACATCATAAGCTGTATGATGTACAGGGCAAATATGAAGCCTGACGGAAGATACGGTTTTACGCTGTTCTATTAAAAATGTGGAAAAGAGCGGAAACTGGTGGTATACTTTTGGCGTTGTATCAGAATCCTATAATGACAGGTGACAGTAAGTAATATGCAAAAAAAAGTATTTCAGCTACTGGTTGACAATACCTCGGGTGTTTTGAGCCGCATAGCCGGGCTCTTTGCGAGAAGGGGTTACAATATCGAGAGCATCACTGCGGGAGTCACCGCGGATCCGAGATTTACAAGGATAACCATAGTGACCGATGGGGATGACGAGATCCTTGAGCAGATCGAAAAGCAGCTTGAGAAGCTTGTTGACGTCAGGGATATAAGGGTGCTGGAGCCCGGGAATTCTGTTTACCGGGAGCTCTGCATGATAAAGATAGAAGCAGATGCAAAGTCAAGGCAGGGAATAATCGCCCTTGCCGATGTCTTCAGGGCTAAGGTTATAGATGTTGCACCGGATTCTCTTATCACTGAGATCACGGGAAACCAGTCAAAGATCAATGCCTTTATAGACCTTCTTTCCGATTTCAGGATACTGGAGATCGCCCGCACCGGCATAGCAGGGCTGCAGCGCGGTACCGAAGGGGTTATATGGCTGGAGGAGAACGATATCTGAAGAGCTGTCCGGATGTCAAAGGGAAAAATATCCGGGATGCTTTTACGAGCCTTCCTAATGCGGGTCTGCTTAATTGATTTAAGGAAACACATTAATTTATAAAGAAAAGGAGATAAAAGAAATGGCACTTAATGACACAAACCCGATCTACTACGAATCAGACTGCAATCTTTCGGTACTTGACGGAAAGACGATTGCGATCATCGGCTACGGAAGCCAGGGCCACGCCCACGCTCTGAACCTCAAGGATTCAGGCTGCAACGTGATCATCGGTCTCTACGAGGGATCAAAATCCTGGAAAAAGGCCGAGGAGCAGGGTCTCAAGGTCTACACAGCCGATGAAGCCGCAAAGAGGGCTGACATCATAATGATCCTTATCAATGATGAGAAGCAGGCAAAGATGTATAAGGAATCAATAGAGCCCAATCTGGAAGCCGGAAATGTCCTTATGTTCGCCCACGGCTTCAATATCAGATATAAGCTCATCGTTCCTCCCTCTGACGTGGACGTTGTTATGATAGCTCCCAAGGGACCCGGACATACGGTAAGATCCGAGTACCAGGCAGGAAAGGGAGTTCCCTGTCTTATAGCTGTTGAGCAGGATTACAGCGGAAAGGCAAAGGATATAGGCCTTGCATATGCACTTGGTATCGGAGGCGCAAGAGCAGGCGTTCTCTGGACCACCTTCAAGACCGAGACTGAAACCGACCTCTTCGGTGAGCAGGCTGTTCTCTGCGGCGGTGTCTGCAAGCTTATGCAGACAGGCTTCGAGGTTCTGATCGAGGCCGGATACGATCCCAGAAATGCATATTTTGAGTGTATCCACGAGATGAAGCTGATCGTTGACCTTATCTACCAGTCAGGCTTCAAGGGCATGAGATACTCGATCTCAAATACCGCTGAATACGGTGACTACACCACAGGACCGAAGATCATTACCGATGAGACAAAAAAGGCAATGAAGAAGGTTCTTGCAGATATCCAGGACGGAACCTTCGCAAAGGACTTCCTGCTCGATATGTCGGATGCCGGCGGACAGGTTCACTTTAAGGCTCTCCGCGACAAGGCCGCAGAGCATGTTTCCGAGCAGTACGGTGAGGAGATCCGTAAGCTCTACAGCTGGTCTGATGAGGATAAGCTGATAAACAACTGACGCCTTGATCAGGTCCGTTGTTCGGCAGCGCTTTTCCGTTTCGGGACGTTTTGTCATCCTGAGCGTCAGCGAAGGATCTTTCTAAGCTGAAATTAAGATTTTTCGCTTCGCTCAGAATGACAGGAAAGGGGCACTCAGAATGACATTATTCAGTCTCAGAATGACACTGCACATTCGGCTAATTTAATTGTGCTGCGCAAATGCCTGTTCTGAACTGTTACGATCTTATGATATATGTGAAAAAAGATCTTCAGACTTAATGTGCAGGGCAGATCGATAGCGAACGACTGCAGTTTTGTGCCGAAATGCGGCGACCCGTAACGAGAGCGCTTTTTTCGAGCCAGAGGGGCGTCCGAATATTTCGGTACAAAACAAAGGTAGTGAGCGTGATCTGACCGCACATTAATGTCTGAAGATCTGACTACACCTCAGGCAGGTCAGCCACATCCGGGGTATTGTCAACTACATCCTTGTCAGACACATGATCTCAGGTTTAGCGGGGAATTATGGAAAACACAGAAGAAAAAAAGCTTCAAAGCAGAAATAAGACTATAATAGTTACAAGCGTCATCGGTATAGCCGCGAATATCTTCCTTGCGGCTTTCAAGGCCTTTGTGGGCTTTTTGTCCAGGTCTGTCGCCATTCAGATGGATGCCCTTAATAACCTGTCTGATGCCGCAAGCTCCATAATAACCATAGTGGGTACCTATCTCGCCGGAAAGGAGCCGGATAAAAAGCATCCCTTCGGACATGGCAGGGCAGAATATTTAAGCGCACTCCTTATTTCAATGCTGGTAATTTATGCCGGCGTCACGGCATTTATCGAATCCGTAAAGAAGATAGTAAATCCCGTAACACCGGATTACAGCCGGATCACCTTTATAGTGATCCTTGTGGCTGTGATCGTAAAGCTGGTGCTCGGAAGATACGTGAAAAGCGTAGGGGTACGGGTGAACTCGGGATCACTTAAGAACTCCGGAGATGACGCCTTTATGGACGCAGTGATCTCCGCGTCTACTCTGGTGGCGGCAGTATTATATGTATTTACGCATATTTCCGTGGAGGCATATCTCGGTGCGGTGATAGCACTGCTGATCGTAAAGGCCGGTGTGGAGATGCTGAAGGAAACACTGTCAAAGGTCCTCGGGGAGAGCGTGGATCCCGGAATGGCCAGGGATATAAAGGCTACGGTCATGAGCTTTCCGCAGGTTTCAGGGGCCTATGATCTTGTGCTTCATAATTACGGTCCGGATATGTTTAACGGATCACTTCATATAGAGATACCGGATACGCTTCCTGCCTTTGAGCTTGATAAGCTTATTAGGAATATCACAAATAAGGTGCTAATGGAGCATGATGTCCTTTTAACGGCAATAGGCGTGTATTCCCTTAATACCGGTGATTCCGATGCCGTCAGGGTGCGTGAGACCGTAAGCGGCATCGTCCTTTCAAAGCAGTACGTCCGCCAGATCCATGGCTTTTACTATGATGAAAAGGAGAAGAGCATCCGCTTTGACGTTGTCATAAGCTTTGACGCTCCCGATCATCATAAGGTCTTTGATGAGGTCATTTCCTCGGTACGGGAGGCCTTCCCCGGCTTTGACGTTCAGGCAGCGATCGACCGCGATTTCAGCGAAAACTAAGTCATTTCGTCATTTTTCTTATAATCCCACCTGATATGCAATGATTTTTGTGCATGATTTTAGACACATTTTTCATAAAAACCGCTTCCCTTTTTTCAAAAGATGATTTAATATCTGACAGTTGACATAAAAAATTATTGACAGATATAAAAACGTATGTAATTATTAGGGATGGTCTTTTTTACATGGGATCAAGGATAGCATCAGTTTGGTGAATTAAAGGGGTTATTCAGGTGGTGAGGCAGGCACATCACCCGGGAGCCTGTCCGAAAACCAATTCACCCAATCTGCACGCCCCCACTTTGCGGGTGAATCCGACACGAATTTGGGTCACGTAGCTCGCTACGCTCCCCAAATCCTGTCGGTTCCCCCACAAACCGGTGACGTACATCTTGGGCAAAGCGTTTTCGGACAGTCTCCCGGGGGAATGTAAGCCCTGCGGTAAGGAATGGTATATGAAGAGTTCATATTTAAGAGAAACTGCAGTTTTGCTGTCACTGGCGCTTCTGTCAGGATCGGTAACAGGATGTGGGATAACGGCGTCCGCTGCCGAAGAAACGGCTGCCACAGAGGAGGAAGACCACTCCGTGAAGGTTACCACCTCGAAGCCGGTAGTGAGAAATGTTGCGATCAGGTCTGATTTTTCCGCTACGGTAGAGGCTGCGGACAAGGTTGTTGTTGTCCCGAAGGTCGGAGGGGAAGTAACCGAGAAGAATTTTGAGGTTGGAGATCATGTGAATGAAGGTGATCTTCTGTTTAAGATGGATGATGAGTCGGCGAGGCTGCAGCTCGACAATGCAAAGGCAACCCTTGACAGCGCCAGCGCAGGCTATAAGGCACAGCAGGCGACCAATGCCAGTACGAAGGCCCAGGCAAATGAGAATATAGCGAAGATATCCTATAATGAAGCACAGCTTGATCTGGCGGTGGATAATGCATACGCCGGAAAGCGTTCCGCGGGGAATACCTTTGAAAATGCTGCTGCCAGCGCAAGGTATTATGAGTACCACAATGAAGAAACGGAAGAGGATCTTCACGATACAAAGAAAAAAAAGAAGAAGCTTAAGGAACGCAGGGATGAGCTTAAGGATCTCGTTGAAGAGTATAAGAAAAAGGAACGCAGCGACGGAACCGACAAGGCAAATGAATGGCTCTGGAACAAGGGCTATGATTCCGTGACAGAGCTTAACAGCGCCTATTCAAGTGCTTCTTCCGCATACGAGTCCGCCAAGAATGCGATAGACGGATATGAGGACGCTATAGACAGCTATGAGATGATGAGTAAGATCACCTATGAGAATAATGCGGATTCTGCGGAAATGAATTATTACACTGCTGAAGAAAACGTGGCTTTGGCGGAGCAGAACAGGGATATATACAACACTTATACGAAGGCTACCACCATCTTCGGGGTTAATGCCTCCGTTGTGGGTGCGGATGCCAGCCTTGTGAATTCCGAAGCTTCACTCCGACAGGCAAAGGTGGGAGTGCAGAATGCGGAGCTGAACCTGGATAATTATACGGTGACTGCTCCCGTCAGCGGTACCATCACGGATATCGGGGTATCCCTTCACAATATGGCTTCCCAGGGAACCGAGGCCTATACCATTGAGACCGATGCCAGGAACAAGGTGGTTTTTTTCGTCGCCGAGGAGACGAAGCAGAGCATAGCTGAGGGTAATGATGCCGTCATTACAAAGAACGGGGAGGAGTATTCCGCGAAGATCACAAACGTGGGTAATACCCTGGATCCGGAAACGGGTCTCTTTAAGATAGAGGCACAGATGACAGATTATAAGACCGAGTTTTTGAACGGTTCCACCGTAAGCGTTAAAACCATCACCAGGGAATTAAAGGATACCGTTACGGTACCCATTGATGCTGTTTATTATGATGATGAGCAGGCCTATGTTTTTGTATCCGATAACGGTAAGGCTGTTCGCCGTGATATTGAGACCGGAATCTCGGATGATGAAGGGATAGCGGTAATAAAGGGACTAAATAAGAATGAGGACGTCATAGTATCCTGGTCTTCACAGCTAAAGGACGGCGCTGAGATAACCGTTACGGCAGTTGAATCAACGACGGAAGAAAATTCCGCTCATCCGGCGACGGAGGGCAGGATCACGGATCCGGCGGAAATAACCGCGGGAGAAGCTTCCACCGAATTTGATCCCGAAGCTTATGAAGCGGCATTGGAGGCGGAGGAAGATTAAATGAAAGGAATGATCTCCGGGATAATAAAACGTCCCGTTACCGCCATAGTTGCGATCATTGCCCTTGCGGTTTTTGCAGCCGTATCCTTAACAGGCATGAATCTTAAGCTCATGCCGGATATATCGATCCCCTATATGGTCGTATATACCATTTATCCGGGAGCAGCTCCCGAGGAAATTGACGAGCTGGTGACGGATCCCATTTCCGATGCCTGCGAATCGATATCGGGACTCAGGCATACCATCGGAGAGTCGAGTGAAAATACGAGCCAGGTGGTCATGCAGTTTGAATACGGAACGGATATGGATGATGTATATAATGACATCCGTGAGGAGGTAGATGCTCTTAAGAGCGATCTTCCGGATGGCGTACAGGATCCGGTGATACTGGAGATAGATACTTCCTCCATTTCGGATATCACGCTTTCGATCACTTCGGATAATCCCGATGAGGATGTGCTTGAGACTATAAAAAACAGTATAGAACCGGAATTAAAGAAGCTCCCGACCCTTGCTCAGGTTGAAATGAACGGGGGAAGGGAACGTTATATAAGGGTCGAGGTGATCCCCGAATATGCGGTGCAGTACGGACTGGACGTATCCTCCATAGCAGATGCCATAAAGGCGGTTAATTTTGCGATGCCGACGGGTACGGCAACCGTGGGAGACCAGAAGGTTTCCTTAAGTGCGGAGGTCAGATACAGAACCGTTAAGGAGCTGGAGCAGATTCCGATAACCACCTCAACGGGTCAGACTATCCACCTTATGGACGTGGCAAATATAAGCTTCTCAAATAAGGAAGCCGATTCATTAAGCCGCTTCAACGGACAGGATAATGTGAGTCTGGAGCTAAAGAGAAAACAGACCGATTCATCGGTTACACTTTCAAGATCAGTTCATAAAAAGCTTGCCGAACTCGAGGAACTCTACCCCTCCCTTAATTTCGATATTATAAGCGATGCATCCGATAGGATAATCGACAGGCTGACTCAGGTATTCACTACGGTCCTGCAGGCAGTCGGACTTGCGATGCTGGTACTTTTTATCTTCTTCGGAGATCTGAAGGGATCCCTGATCGTCGCAAGTACCATGCCGGTTTCACTGCTTGCCACCCTTTGCTGTATGAAGCTTGCGGATTTTGACCTTAATCTTATTACCGCAGGCTCACTTATAATTGCCGTGGGAATGATGACCGATAATGCGGTCGTGGTTCTGGAAATGTGCTTCAGAAAGCTGGATGAGGGATTGGATTTCGAGGATGCGGCACTCATGGGTGCGGTTGTAGTTGCCAATTCGGTAATAACCTCCACCATTACAACCGTAGTGGTCTATCTTCCCATGGCACTTATGAAGGGGCTTTCCGGACAGATGTTTAAGCCCATGGGCTTTACCATTATATTCGCCCTTACGGCATCCATGATCGCAGCGCTCCTTTTGATACCCTTATGCTTCGTTGTGTATAAGCCGGTGGAAAAAAAGGAGATCATTACAAACAGGATCCTTGCAAAGGTCGGCCGCATATATGAAAGGGTGCTGAGAAAGGCTCTTAGGTTCAAGAAGACGGTCTTTCTCATAGTGATCGTTATAATGGGACTAACCATGGCGCTTACTCCCTTTTTAAGGACGGATCTCTATGAATCCCCGGATGAAGGAATTGCCGTAATTTCAGTAAAGTTCAGACCGAATCTGGATCTTGAAAAAATGGACGAAACCATGCTTTTGCTGGAGGGATTTGTAAAAGAAAGCGGTTATGCGGAAAGATATTCCACCAGCGTGACAGAGGCTTCGAGCTCCGGCACCATCTCCGCCTATATTGACAGCAGCCTGAAGATCAAGACCCAGAAGGTTGTGGACGAATGGAACGTAAAGCTGAAGAACTTTTCCGATCTCAGCGAGATCACCTGCTCCGCAGGGTCATCATCCGGCGGAGGACTCAGCAGTCAGGATACGTATAATATTGTGCTCGAGAGTACGGATATTGATCTTCTGAAGGAGAATTCAAAGGCTCTGGAGGATGTGATAATGAAAACGAACGGGGTTCTTTATACCTCGTCTACCGTTGCGGAGCAGGGAAGCAAGGTCAAGGTGGTCATTGACCCTGTGATGGCAAAGTCAAAGGGCTTTACCCCAAGGCAGATATCACAGATGATCTATGTGAATATGAACGGAACGGATGCCCTGGATGTGGATATTGACAGCAGGACCTATACCATAAATGTCAATTATCCCGATGGACGCTATGAGACCATAAGTGATGTGGAGGCCATGACATTCACGAACGGCGCGGGAGTAAGCGTGCCCCTTACCGAGATAGGGACAGTAAGATTTGCTTCCGCACCCCAGAGTATCTCAAGGAGAGACGGTGTATATCAGGCTACGATCACGGCATATATGACTTCCGATACCAAGGATAAGGTCAGTGATGAGCTGGTTAAGATACAGGAGGGCTATGAGCTCGGCTCCGGTGTCACCTTTGGAAAGGATTTCCAGAGCGAGGTGATGGCTGATGAGTTCGGTTCCCTCGGGCAGGCTATAGCCATAGCGATTTTTCTGGTTTTTGTGGTTATGGCACTGCAGTTTAATTCCATCGGGATATCCCTCCTTATCATGCTGGAGGTTCCCTTTGCTGTCATCGGTTCCATACTTTACCTCATCATTACACGCTCAAAGATCAGTATGGTTTCCCTGATGGGGTTTCTCATGCTGTCCGGTATCGTCGTAAATAACGGTATCATCCTTGTGGATATGGCGATACAGAACAGGAATAACGGGATGGATACCGTGGAGGCACTGGTGGATTCCGGAAAAGGGCGCATGCGTCCCATCCTTATGACAACTCTCACGACGATCCTTGCCATGATACCTACCTCTTTGGGAATCGGAGGAGCGGCTGATTCCATGCAGGGAATGGCAGTCGTAATAGTCGGCGGTCTGGTTGTATCGACAGTTCTTACCCTTGTGGTGCTGCCCACCTTCTATCTTCTTATGGATGCTCTTTTACGCAGGATAAGAGGGATAAAGCAGCGCTTCAACGAAAGGGCGGAGGAGAGGATCCGCTCAAGGGCCGCGGCAAAAGCCGAAAATTCGGTGAAAGATCCTGAAAAGCAGGATAAGACATAAAGATTGATATTTTCCTGTTGATAAGTTCATCTTTCTAATTTATACTATACGTTGACATGAATAAGGGACACGGTTTGCCGTGTCCCTTGAAAAACCTATTGGAATGGCGGCGGAAGGGATAAGTTGAAAAAGGATTTCCGGCGCAACGGAGAGATCATGAAGCATTTCGATTACAAAACAAAGGGCACCTGTGCGGTGGAGATACATTTTGATATTGATGATGAAAAGAAGATACATAATGTAAGCTTTGACAGGGGATGTAACGGAAACCTGAAAGCTATCTCGAAGCTTGTTGAGGGTCAGGACGCAGCAGGCGTTGCAGATATACTGTACGGAAATACCTGCGGAATGCGGGACACCTCCTGTGCTGACCAGCTGGCAAAGGGTATAAAGGAAGCGATAGGATAATGGCAAGAAGAAAACGAAGACAGCCTGCCGAAAAGGACTATAAGGGCAGGGAAGATTTAGACAGCGTGGAAGAGGAAGCGGGAGAGGATCCTGCAGAAGAAGTCATGGCAGAACGGGATCCCGGTAAAACCGGGGACGGCGATGGAAATCCTGCCAAAGCAGTGAGCAGTGCTGCAGATTACGCTGATACGGAAGGCGGCGAAACGGAACGAGGCAATATAGAAAGCGCCGGTACGGAAAGCAGCAATACGGAAAGCAGCGAAACAGAACGGATCATTAAAAAAAGCAGCAATACGGAACGCACCAATATGGAAAGCAGTAGTACGGTGAAAGAAGAAAATCCAACAAGTGCCGGCATGATGACAGATGCCATGCCGGAGTTTTTAAGGAGCGCAAATTCTACGATAAGAAGGGACGGACCCTATAAGAATTACAGCGGCAATGCCGATGTATTAAGGCACAAAAAAAGAGAGAACGAAAAACAGAGAGGAAGCAGGGTAAGAAAGAAAAAGCAGAAGATACAGAGAGAGGGAATGATCTCCACGGAGACCATATCTCTTGTGGCTCTGGTAATTATCCTCGGAACCATCATCTTCTCCGCAGTGAGGCATGTGGAGATGCGGGAGCTTTCCCTTGCGGTTCTTCTTATCACTGCGGTCATAACCATCATTATGGGAGTGCTCCTTGGCGATGCGCCGTCCTATGTGACCCTTATACTGGTGGCGCTTATTATTATAGCGGGCGCCATAACCGGTATGTTTTCCGAGGTTATTACAGGGGCAGTGTTCTTCCTTGGAACGGTGCTTGCAATAAAGGGACGGTTTGAGTAGTTTGTTTTAAGGAGAATTCACGTGGCGAAGCTCTGGGGCGGAAGATTTAAGAATGAAACGGATTATGACGCATTTAACTATAATGCGTCTCTTTCCTTTGATAAGAGGCTGATAAAAGAGGATATAGAGGGCAGCATAGCCCACAGCAGAATGCTTATGAAATGCGGCATCATCCCGGAGGAGGATGCCCTTTCCATAGTAGAGGGTCTTAAGGCTATCCTAAGGGACGTCGAGAGCGGGGACTTAAAAATAAGCCCGGAATACGAGGACGTCCACAGCTTCGTCGAGTCCGTTTTAACGGACAGGATAGGCGAAGCGGGAAAGCGGCTTCATACGGGGCGGAGCCGGAATGATCAGGTTGCCCTTGATATGAAGCTCTTTATAAGGAATGAAATTCTGTCCGTTGACGAGAGGGTCTTTCAGCTTGAAAAGGCGCTTTTTGAGATAATAAGGGAGAATACCGATACCTTTATGCCGGGCTTCACACACCTGCAGAAGGCACAGCCCGTATCCTTATCCCACCATATGGGCGCATATTTTGAAATGTTTATGCGTGACAGAAGGAGACTTAGGGATATCTATGCAGGGACGGATGAGTGCCCATTGGGGAGCGGAGCGCTGGCCGGAACCACCTACCCTCTTGACCGGGAGTTTACCGCTGCAGAGCTCGGATTCAAAAGCGGTCCCACCAGGAACAGCATGGATTCCGTGTCTGACAGGGACTATCTTATAGAATTTCTTTCGGCTCTTTCCATCATAATGATGCATTTATCCAGATTTTCAGAGGAAGTGATAATCTGGAATTCAAACGAATACGGCTTTGTGGAGATAGACGACCGCTATTCCACAGGCTCAAGCATAATGCCCCAGAAAAAGAATCCGGATATAGCGGAGCTTGTGAGGGGAAAGACCGGTCGGGTATACGGGGCATTAATGTCACTTCTTACCACGATGAAGGGGCTGCCTCTTGCCTATGACAAGGATATGCAGGAGGATAAGGAGGTGGCTTTTGATGCCATAGACACGGTGTCCGACTGCCTGAAGCTCTTTACCGGGATGATATCTTCGATCTCCTTCAATAAGGAGGTAATGGAGCGGAGCGCAAAGCGGGGCTTCACAAATGCCACCGATGCCGCGGACTATCTTGTCAAAAAGGGAATGCCCTTCAGGGATGCCCATTCGGTCATCGGGGCTCTTGTATTAAAGTGCATTTCTGAGAACCGGGCTCTTGATGATCTTTCCATAGAAGAGTGGAAAAGCGGATCGGAGCTTTTTGACGATGATATTTATGATGCAGTGTCCTTAAAGACCTGTGTTGAAAACAGGGTGACCTTCGGAGCACCGGGAAGTGAGTCGATGAAGAAGAACATTGAGTTTTATGAGAAGTATTTAAATGAGGGGACGCTCGGGGCAGAGGTTTGAAAGATCCTGAGCTGCAGCGAAAAGATGTTGTTATAGGCAGAAGAAAAATGGAGGAGAAAATGCTTAATAAATTGCAGGTTGGAATACTTGGAGGAACCGGAATGGTAGGGCAGAGATTTATCGCCCTTCTTCATAACCATCCCTGGTTTGAGGTGAAGGTTATTGCGGCGAGCCCGAGAAGTGCGGGAAAGACCTATGAGGAGGCAGTGGGATCCAGGTGGAAGCTTGAGGTTCCTATGCCGGATGAGGTTAAAAATATTGTTATCCGGGATGTGAGCGATGTCGAGAAGGTAGCATCGGACGTGGACTTCTGCTTTTCCGCAGTCGATATGACAAAGGAAGAGATAAGGGATATCGAGGAGAGGTACGCAAAGACGGAAACCCCGGTAGTTTCCAATAATTCCGCCCACCGCTGGACTGAGGATGTTCCTATGATCATCCCGGAGATAAATCCGGAGCACGCTGAGATCATTGAGGCCCAGAGAAAGAGGCTCGGGACAAAGAAGGGCTTTATCGCGGTAAAGCCGAACTGCTCAATTCAGTCCTATACTCCGGTTTTCTATTCCTGGAGGGAATTTGAGCCCTGTGAAGCGGTGATTTCAACCTATCAGGCAATATCCGGAGCGGGGAAGACCTATAAGGACTGGCCGGAGATGGAGGGGAACATTATCCCCTATATCGGAGGCGAGGAAGAAAAGAGTGAGAAGGAGCCCCTAAAGGTATTCGGACATATCGAGGGGAACCGGATAGTTAATTTCGAGGGTCTAAGGATCACATCACAGTGCATAAGGGTTCCGGTACTTTACGGACATACGGCTTCTGTTTTTGTGAAATTTAAGAAGGATCCTTCAAAGGAGGAGCTTATAAAGGCTATGGAGTCCTTCTCCGGAGAGCCCCAGAGGCTTGAGCTTCCTTCGGCGCCGAAGCAGTTTATAAAGTATCTTACCGAGGATAACCGTCCTCAGGTACAGCTTGACGTGAACTACGAAAACGGCTTCGGTATCACAGTGGGACGGCTTCGTGAGGACTCTGTTTATGACTGGAAATTCGTGGGACTGTCCCACAATACCATCCGCGGTGCCGCGGGTGGAGGAGTACTCTGTGCGGAGCTTTTGAAGGCAAAGGGATATATCTGATAACTATGTTACTCGCGATCGACATGGGAAATACGAATATTGAGGTGGGGGTCATTGATGACCGTAAGATCCACTTTACGGAACGTATTTCAACGGACAGGGACAAAACAGAGCTTGAGTATGCGGTTATCTTAAAGACCGTAATGGAGATCCACGGCATAGAGCCGGAGGATATCGACGGCTCTATTATTTCATCGGTGGTTCCGCCTCTCACGCACATTATGAAGCAGGCCGTGAGAAAGCTTGTGAAAAATGTGAATCCCATGGTGGTGGGATCGGGCTTAAAGACGGGCTTAAATATCATTATGGATGATCCCCGGACCATGGGTGCGGATCTCGTGGTGGATTCCGTTGCAGCCATGACGGAATACGGAGCTCCCTCCATCGTTGTGGATATGGGGACAGCCACCACGATTACGGTTATCGATAAGGACAAAAACTACATCGGGGGGATCATTGCTCCCGGTGTCAGGACATCACTGGAGGCACTTGTTTCGGACACCTCCCAGCTTCCGAGGGTAAGTCTTTCCGCACCGAAAACCTATATCTGCACCAATACCGTGGACTGTATGAAGAGCGGTATCATTAACGGTCAGGCATCCCTTGTTGACGGGATGATAGACAGATTCGAGGAGGAGCTCGGCTACAGCACCACGGTTGTCGCAACGGGAGGTCTTTCGAAGGTTATCATCCCTAAATGCCGGCATAAGATAATCCTTGACAATGCCCTTATGATGAAGGGCCTTAAAACCATCTACGACAAAAACAGGGGGAAGAGGTAAATTACTTTGGAAAGGTAATTAAAGGGAAATGCTGAAGAAATTTGAGAGACTGAAAAGGGAGATATTAAGGAAAAGTAATGTACTTACATATTGTCTCGACACAATGAAGCTGCCGGACGGGCATGTGGTGGAATATGATACGATGCTCCATAACGGTGCCGCCGCGGTAATCCCGGTAACGGATGAAGGGAAGATCGTGATGGTCAGGCAGTACAGGCACAGCTTTGACCGGGTGACACTCGAGGTGCCCGCCGGAAAGCGGGACGGGAACGAGGATTTTTCCGTTGCCGCCGAACGGGAGCTTGAGGAGGAGACCGGATACAGGAGCGGTCATATGGAGCCCTTTATTACGATTGATACCGCCATTGCATACTGTAACGAGGAAATAAAGGTCTTTCTTGCCACGGAGCTTACAAGGACCGGTGGACAGCATACCGATCCCGATGAATTTATCGAGGTGGGAGAGTATGGGCTTTCAGAGCTTAAGGATATGATCTTTGCCCACGAGATCAGGGATTCGAAAACGATAGCCTGCATAATGGCATACGATTCCTATCTTGCAAAGAGCTGATTCTTGTAGTATCATTCCCTTGATGCTTTCCGGGGCTGTAGTTCAGTTGGGAGAACGCCTGCATGGCATGCAGGAGGTCGACGGTTCAAGTCCGTTCAGCTCCAGTATTAGATAATTACTTAACATAAAATAAAAAAAATATAAAAATTTTTTTAATCACAACATCTTGACAGTATTATGTATACTCGAACGACATGTTGTGATTTTTTTGTAAAAGTGGGTGAAAAATGGCATAAAACACGGAATTACAAGGATTGCAATTGCTGAAAATCCCCTATATAATGACTGAAGTGGTTTTCGGCAGAGAGCCGGAAACCCCGGAGAGAGGTTACGGGGATACATGGAAGAACAGGTTAGCGAGTTCATAAATTATTTACATAATATCAAGAAATCTTCTGAAAACACACAGCTCTCGTATAAGAGAGATCTTATGAAGATGGTCCGTTTTCTGTCGGAAAGAGGAGTGGAGGACGCATTTAAGGTTTCCGATCAGGATATGACGGCCTATCTCCTTTATCTTGAAAAGAACGGCTTTACCCCGGCGACCGTATCCAGAAACGTCGCATCTATGAAGGCCTTTTTCCATTATTTTGTTAAAGAGGGCAGGATGGAAAAGAATCCTGCGGAAAACCTTAAGGCTCCGAAGATAATAAAGAAGGCTCCGGAGATCCTTACGACCGTGGAGGTCATTAAGCTTCTTGACCAGCCATCAGGGGATACCCCGAAGGACCTTCGTGACAAAGCCATGCTTGAGCTTCTCTATGCCACGGGAATGAGGGTTACCGAGCTCATAACCTTAAGGACAACGGATCTTAATCTCGCCATGGGATATGTGGAGTGCCATGATGATGACAGGGAGAGGATCATCCCCTTCGGAAATGAGGCAAAGCAGGCACTTCTTAGGTATCTTGCACATTCCAGGGAGGTTATGGTCGAGAATAAGGAG
This sequence comes from Lachnospiraceae bacterium, assembly GCA_017453865.1. Taxonomy (GTDB): domain Bacteria; phylum Bacillota; class Clostridia; order Lachnospirales; family Lachnospiraceae; genus NK4A144. Next base: position 1,839 of record JAFTEC010000107.1, on the reverse strand, counting down.
GAGACTGCACTTTTTGTGAACTGCTCCGGTGTTCCAATGTCCAGGCAGGGCTTCTGGAAGCTCATCAAATATTATGCAAAAAAGGCCGGTATAGAAGCGGACATCACGCCCCATACCCTGAGACACAGCTTTGCGGCGCATCTTGTGGAAAACGGCGCCGATCTGAAATCAGTTCAGGAAATGCTGGGTCATTCGGACATATCCACGACCCAGGTCTATGCCAATATGACAAAGAATCACCTGAAGGAAGTCTACAATCAGGCACATCCGAGACACTGAGTGCTCTGGCTATCAATTGTTATTTCTGCAAGATTTTCAAGGTAAACGCAACAGAAATAAGCCATATATGCGACTTTGACCTGATAGAATATGTTTTAATAGACGGAGAATCGATATCTAAAAAGTTCCAGTATCTCGCCAGTATCGCAGGAAGGCAGACTGCCGTGCGAGGGGAAGCACTGAAGGAGCAGTTGGACCTGGATTACGGACACAGCCTGAATGTTTATTATATACACCTTGGAATACTTCAGAATCCTTGGCAAAACAAATCATGAGACGGCTTTTAAAAGAGTCTTCGGGTCAGATAGACCAACCTGTTTTGGATTATTACTGGAAGTGTATTTATTCTGGTTTAAGAGCATAAAGAAAAGCCCCCGAAGGAGCTTTTCTGTTTAGAATATGCAGTTGTGAACAATTATTTCAACTCCAGACGTCTTCTTCTGAATAAACATCGCCGTTGCGCATTGATTCCTCTATGCGTTCCAAAGAGTCCCTTTCAGAAGCAGTCAGCTTAGAAAAGTCTGGGTCCCATGCACGAATCAACATCTTTAACAGGGAGTTGACCGTGGCGAGTTCTTCTTCTGGCAACATGTTTATCATATCTATAGTTTGTGCTGCTAATGAAGACATATCATCACCTCCTTATTTGTAAATGTCTCCTCGTGAGCCGATGTCAATGATATACAATACAATGACATCATTTTCTTCGTATCGAAAAATAACCCGATATTTTCCTACTCTTAACCGAAACCTGTCTTTATAGCCTTCGAGAGGCTTGACATCTCCGGTTGAAGGAATAGTTTTTAATCCTTCTATTCCTTCTTTAATCTGTTCTTTGATTTGTGGGGCAGTCTTTTTTAAGAAATTACGTGCTTCTCTTGAAAATACTACTTTATCTACGTACTTCATACTTTCCTCGCTTTCCTGTTTTTGCTAATAGTTGCTATATATTAACAGGGAAAGCGGTACTAGCTGCCGTCCCTGATAAATAAATTAAAAGGGACTCTCGCCCATAACTGCTGTATTCTATTTACTCCGTTTCATAAATCCGTATATCTATAATAATGGCAGATACAGAACTATTTGAAAAAGAGTTTCTCCTTTTTGCCTTAAATCACAGAATTCGCTCACACGAATCTTTAATATCAAAAACCATACAGTAATTCCTTAATGCGCTTATATTATCGCATATTTTCAAAGAAAATTAAAGGGGGTCTGCTCCTTTAGAATTCTAAATTGATAAGATAAGAAGCCATGAGTAAAAAATCATATTGCCATTTTTCCGGCGAAGCCGGATTCCTGCGGACAATTACCGATTTCGTCCGCAGGAAGTCAAAAATATATGTGAGGATGTTTTTGGAGCGGATTTGATAAAATGCCGTCCATAATAATTAAGAATCCGGAACCAAACCCTTTTCATTAATGCACATGCCATAAAGCAATATCCAGTCAAGAGCCTTCTCGTTCATGGAGGGCTCTTTTGCCGGTTTTACAAGAAAAACACCCCCGACTTTTCTCTGATTCGAGAAGCTGTCCGGGGTGAATTTTTATTATCGTTAT
>JAFTEC010000007.1 GCA_017453865.1 Lachnospiraceae bacterium | reverse complement strand
GTATCCGATCCGCAAACCTGATGGCGTAATAATTCTCCACCTTGCGATTTCCTGATTTCCCCTGGAAAAACGTAACAGCCGGTACACCGTTGATATAGATATAGTCTACGATCGTCTCAAGCTTCCCGAGCCTGAAGCCCTTATCTACAGCCTGCGTATAAAGCGGGGCGATCATCCTTTCAAATAATCTTACGCAATTGGCAAAATCCCCTATATCCGGTTCCGCCTGGGGACTTTCCCTGATCTGACGGTAAAGCCGTATCGCCGAATCGATGCCGTTCACCCCTCTGCTTTCCCGTGCCTCTATAAGCCTGTCATTTTGACGCTTATTCCCGTAGATCGCACCATTTATCCTGACCTCTTTTGTGGCAGGAGTCTCGCAGTATTTTGGTTTTTCCTCTATTCTCGTCATCATGACCTTTCCTACGACGCCAAACAGGCTGAAGCCGTTGGAGAGCTTTGCGAGATCGCAGATCTTAAGAGAATTCCAGGCCTCATCTTTATCGGAAAGGATGGTTATCCGGCTTCCGTCAAGCTTTTTGGCATCACTCCCGACTGCCGTGTTCTTAACCTTAAAGCCCTCCATGATCAGCTCCTTAAGATGCTCTACCCTGTCCCAGGCCGCCTCCTTTTCCCCGGGGTTATCCGGATTTCCTTCCGTTACCGTATTCCCCAGGAGATAAAAGAAATCTCTCCTTTCCATAGCAAGGATCCTGAGCGCCGTGCTCTCCTTCATCACCCGGATCTCCTCCGGGCTTGCAAGGCTCTGTACGCCGAATTTCACATCAGCTGTGGTGAGCTTTCCAAAGGAAGCGTCATTATCGATACCGATCACCCTGTCATATTTCCCGTCTTCATTTTTCTTAAATACGACATTAGCGGAATGACGGTCGATATTCCCGCAGATCCAGTCCGTGACCTGGATATCACTTAATTGCTTTATGATCTCGGGCTCATCCACCACATCCCTTAAATCTCTGGAACCGATCTGCTGTACCATTTCGGCAGTGCTCACACCATCCTCTACCCATTCCATAAGGGTACCCTGCTTTTCAACCCCGTCCTTTACGACCGTTGCTCCCACCGAATGAGCGATAACGTCATCCGTTCCGATATATTTTGCGGTAATGGACATCGCGATATTCCGCTTATCCTTGTTGGCTCCCGCATCGATCTTCGCGCTCAGATTCATGCCCAGCATGTTATCGCGGCTTCCCCAGGCCATGCAGGCATCCATAAGAAAGAGCCTTATGAGACCATCCAGCTTATATACCGGTTTCTTCGATTTTTTCTTCTCTGCGCTATTATCATCCTCTGCTATACCCTTTGAGGTTTTAATGAGCTTCGTGATCAGCTCTTTGGCTTCCATGTTCGGGTCGACCTCTGCCTCCATATTTCTGAAAAGCATCCTGGAAATGCTCCGCATCCTGTCTTTGCCCATAAAATCGTTGACAAAGTAAGCTTTGCCCTGATCGGTCTCAAGCCAGTCCATGAAGCTATGGAGAGCTTCCGTCTCTGAGTTCCTCTCTTTATACTTTCCGCGGAATGTACGGATGATAAGATCCACGGAAGGAGCCATGTTATCATAATCTGTCGGCTCATTCTCCCTTTCCGTAAATACGTATTTCACATTTTTTAAGGGAGCGTCCTCCTTCAGCATATCCGCTTTCAGTACATCCCGTTGCGACATATTGCCGCCGACATGCTCCACATCCTGATCTCTGTATGACATGTGGATATTTCGTGCTGCGGAATAGATATCATCCAGTGTCATCGAAACAGCCTCTCCTTCTTCATTTCTGAGGAAGGTCTTTTCTGAGATCACCTTAAGATCGGCTCCCGCGGCATTGCTGACTTCCCTGACCATTTCCCGTCTGGCCTGCTCAAGCTCATTATCCGGTGCCCCGGATAAGTATTTATCCGCCTGCTCCAATATACTTCCGTACTGGGAGCGAAGCACCTGCATGGTCGCCTCGTCCACCTTTCCGTTCTGCAGCATCTTAAGATTTTCGAAGAGCTGCGCAAATCTGAAGGCAAACTCGATATAGTCTTCGCTCGTATCATTTCCAACGGCCTCTGATATCCGCCTTGCGTAACTTCTGATCTTATCCTTCGAAACCACTGCTTCAGCGGAAAGCGTTTCCCGGATATATGAAAGCTTTGCTTCCTTTATCTGCGCGTTCAGCTCTTCTTCGGTAGGCTCGTGCTCTTCATGCTCCTCCTGCCTTATCTCTTCACGGTTCTGTTCTATGTGAACCTCCGGCACAGGCTCCCTGCGTACCTGCCCCTGTGCCGCCCCGGGGGCTTCGAGGATCTCCCAGTCGCTTAAATTATCCTCTACCTTGATCCACTGCCTGAACTTATTAAACCGTTTATTACGGGTACTGTCGTTTTCCTCATTCCAAAGCTCACGTTTTGCGGAAGCCTCCATGTTCTCCCCATGGATCACCGCCTTAAGATCCGTCAGAACCAGTTCAGGCTTTCCCTGCATGTCATACTGCGGATGGAGATGAGTGATCGGATATTTGCTCTTATAAGCAAAGCAGGTCAGATACGCCTTGAACTGCGCAAGCTTCTGCGGGTTTTCATATTCATATCTGAAATCATATTCCTTCCGCAAAAAATCCTTGAGCTTTACGGCGCCTATATACAGACAGTCAGTAATATCCTTTAACCCCATACTCCGGTAGAGCGAGGAATCGAATCTGCTTCTTCGGCCCAGCTCGAAAAAAGCGGCAAAGCTGTCCGCCTCCTCAAGCTGGTTATCCGAAAACCGACCTTTTTTGGGTATAGTCCCGATCTCAAAGGAGGTCAGCTTCCTCGCCTCGTATGGTATTTCCAGACACGCATTTTTCCCAATGGGAGTAACTCCGTTCTGCGGCTCATTTAACTGAAATTTGTCCGCAAGGCGTTTATAGATCGACTTGTCCGTATCCCTGGCCGAAACCTCGCCAAGACGATCAATGCTCATCTTGTCCCAAAGCTCTGAGTCATCTTTTAAAATGCGCAGCATCCCTCCCGATACGTCCGCACTCTCCGACCACTTTGCCTTCCGGCTTTGTCTGATCTGATGCTGAAGCGCACATACCCGTGACCAGGTATCCTCGATCTCGTCCTGATCTATCAGCTCACGCAGGGTGAAGGACAGCTCCTCCTTCTTAAGATTAAGGATGAGAGCCGCCGTACTCTCGCGCATCAGCAGGATATGGCCGGGATTGGTCATATTGGCATTCTTATACCTGCTGTCCCCTTTGATATTGCCGAAGGATGAATCATTGTCGATTCCCTTTACCGAAACGATCATTCCGTTCTCCACCTGATACATGAGGTTTCCCGTGTGTCTGTCCACGTTTCCGCAGATATAATCCAGGGCCTCCAGATCTGCAAGCTGCTTTAAGAGCCTGTTCTGATCGCCCCACTTCACGTCCTTAAGACGTGCCACGTCTCCATCCTTCATGCCCATTCCGTGATCACACCGTTTTTAACCTTCCCCCCCTGTGAGATGGACGAAAGCTTTGAATGGGCGATCAGCCCCTGTGTTCCGATAAGCTCACTGACCCTTGTCATGGCAACATTTCGCTTTTCAAGGCTTCTTCCCTGCTTTATCTCGGCAAAGCTGTTGGCCTCCTCCAGATGTGCTGCAGTGTTGATCTCCTCGATTGCCTCATCAAAGCCCTTAAGGAAACTATCCGATGCGATCAGCTCATCCAGATTGACGGAATTTGAAGCCCTGGAATGAGTCAGTAATATGGACAGGGCATCCCTGGCCGCTTTCCTTTGCTCGACTGTAATATTCTCCGTCTCCTTAAGAGGCGCAAAGACATTTTTATACGATCTGTACATGGCATTGAATACGATCTGCATAGGCTGATCGGCTCCCAGCCTGTCATAAAAGGCCGCGCTCTCCGGCGCTGCTTCCTTCGCCCTTCCTATCGCCGTTACTTTGCCCGGTACCGGTTTCGTTTCCGTAAATACAAATTCCCGGCCGTCTTTTTTTACATGCAGCCTTTGATTGATGCCCCCGCCCACATATTCACTGATCTCGGCGCCATCTACCGAAAACGGCTCTGTCCGGATCTGTGTAAGAAGGGTATTAAGCGTCCATTTTTTTGACAGATCACAGGAATCGAGAGCTGTCTTATCTTTGTCGATACGATCATAAAGGTTACGAACCTTTGTGCTTAAGAGCTCCCTTATCTCACTCCCCTGCCCGCCGCCTGCCCATAAGGCAAGCAGCGCGCTTCCGTCTTCCTTCGCCATTGCGTAATGCTCACGCAGCTTAAGGATATCCATGTGGTTAAGAGCTTTATCTCCCTTTTGATACATGTACTTAAGCATTGCATTGAGCTGCATGACTGAGCCGGTAAAATCCATCATTTCCGGCGGATTGTCCTTTATCGTTTCCAGAAGCCCGAGCATCCCGCTTTCATAAGCGTCGAGCACATTTTTAAGCGCCGCCTGTTCAGGGCTTTTCTGTTTTTTATTTTGTTCCTGTTTCTGAGTCTCTAACCGGCTGTGGATCGGATCCGCGTGGGGAGAACGGAGGTTCTCCGGCTCCTTTATCGATTCGTCTTTTACTATATGTGAATATGAGTTACTGTCCTTTCGTTTCCAGTCCATTTGTTTCCTCCTCACCGGAAATCACGGTATGTGTATCCTTTGCCCGCCTGTCCGTTTTCTGTGCATTTTGATATCCCGGCGTATTCGCTATGGCATTTCTTAATGATATTTTCTCATATGTCCGATAACTCAAACAATATAATTCACGGAATATGCCAAATCGGCATAATGCATCATGACCCTGCCCTTTATAAGCATCCCGTCATACCGAAAAAGGACCCGAAACTGAGTCCGGGTCCTCCTGGGAAACGCTTGATCAGTGTTTCCTTAAAAATATACATAGGCTCCATTATAATAAAAATCACGGCCGCAGGTATAGCAATGATACTCTACAGTGGACGGGTCAGTC
>JAFTEC010000006.1 GCA_017453865.1 Lachnospiraceae bacterium | reverse complement strand
TGTAACGGTTACAACCTCATCCTCCTTACCCTCAGTTTTTGACTTTTCCGTTACTTTTTTAGCGGAAAGCTTTCCGTTTGTCTTTCCGACAGAAACCTTGTTCTTATTGTCCGACTCCCAGGTGCCCTTGCCCAGGGTATAGCTCTGTCCCTTAACCATGGTCATATAGATTAAGCCATCATCAGGATCAACTCTAAGATCCATCACGGGATCCATACCTGAGTGTGTGGCATCCTCGGGAACCGCTTTTGTTATGACGCTTGCTTTCGGAGCAATAATATCCGTTACGCAGGATACGTTATTCCAGAAATCGCCTCTTGCCTGTGCTTTCTCTTCTTCTGTCATTTTGTCATAACCGGGCTCCATCTTCACGGGAGTAAGATCCGCATCCCGAAGACTGAACTCCAAACCCGATGCCGCATCCTCAGCCGAAAGAGTATAGCCTGAAGCCGTCAGAAGCGAGCTCTTACTTCCTGATCCGACCCATATATTGGACAGTATATTCTCACTGTATTTATCCGTGTTCTCCCTGTCATACTCTCCCTCGCTTTTAACGACGGCGTAGAAATCCTGAGGCCTGATGACCCTTCCCTCGGCAAGATATCTCATCGTTTCATCCGGATCTCCCGATGCCCATCTGATGCCGAAGGTTCTGTTCTCCTTTTTCGTAAGCCTGTAGCTGCTTCCAAACATATCCCTTAAGTAGTAGTCGGCTGAAATATCGATCCCTTCTGCCTGAGGATTAGCCTTATCAAGGGCATCAAGTCCCGCCTCCTCTTCACCGCGTGAGATTATAAGCCCGGAAGGCTCTACAGGCTTAAGAACATTGCCGTTCCCGTCAACGGGATAAGAAAAGTCCACAAGCTCCCTGTAATATAGTTTTTCCGCCGCATTATAAAGCGGAAGGATCTTCACGTCCGCCTTTTCCAGTTCACTTATCTCATATACCCTGCCGTTGGCGTAGGGAACATCGGTATCTATAGCCGAATATCCCTCTATTATTCCTGTTCTGCTTCCCTCATCAAAGGTAACATCAATATAAATATATCCGGCAGTTTGATATGGCTCACTGCTGCCGTCTCCCGTAACAGTGACCGCCGGTACCGTTACCTGAAGTTCTCCGTTCATGGTATCGCCGTCACTCTTCGTTGAGAAGGCATCATATACAGCTGCGGGATAGATAAGCTCCTGATCATTACTGCTCTTCATCCATATCCAGTTACCCGTTCCGTAGTTTTTGAGTGTAAGATGGTTATCGCTTAAAGTATTGCCGCCGGGAAGCCATCCAAGTCCCAGGCCTTCGTTTCCCAGCTCCAGATAGCCATGCTGTCCGAGACCTTCCATTAAGCCATCGCCAAGCTTACGACCCTCATACTGCGCTTCGTCATTTATCACATAGATCCTTGTATCATCCGGCGTTACCCGCTTTTCATACAGAATGGACGGAACTGCCGAATTCAGCGCATCAGCAATATCCTTTGATACACCGTTTGCCTGAAGCGTGGCCGAAAGCCTGTCCCCGATCGCTTTAACGGCATCCGTTTTTTGCGGGTATTTCCCGTCAGTCACGTCATATAGCAGAGTACCGGCCTCTTTTATTGCCTGTATGGCTCCCATCATATCCCGGTAGTTCGTAGTCTTCGGATCAAGCTGACGGTAAAGCTCAAGATATTTGGTCCAGCTTTCCTGGGACTGAGGATATCTGTGCGGCATGAAAACACTGAGCTGTCCCATTTTCGAAGCTTCACCCTCCGAAAGCTGCTCGTAGTATCCGGTATTTCCTGAATGGATAACGACATTTTTACTGTCAGATTCCGCTACGAGCTTTTCCGCTGCCTCGTACAGTGCCTTTGCATACTGATCCTTATCCTTATCCGCGGAATACTCATCCATTACCCCGCACGCCATGCTTCTAAGATCAGCCTGCTCTCCGAATTTTATCGCATCATCACATATAAGGAACAGATCGGTAAAGGCCTCTGCCGGCCTGTTTTTGATATAATCAACGAAGGCCTTTGAAAAGCGCTGTTTTGCTTCATCAAACCTGTAGAACCCTGAATTCTTAAGCTTTAAGAGAGCAAGGGTGCCTATATCATTCTTCTCTTTGTACCATTTCACATATTCATCTACAAGAACAGTACCCGTCTTCTCGGTGATCTTTTCCATAGAGTTTCCGGCGGCAAAGGCACCCGCATCGTCATTACCTGCCTCTTCGCAAAGCTGCTCAATGAACGGAGTGTAATACCAGCCGTTACCCGATTCAAGATCCTCGCTTCCTACAAAGTAATCCGCATACTCCTTCCAGACACCGGCAACGTCAGTGTTTCCCATAAGACAGGCATCGTAGCCTGCAAGCGCTAAATTGTTCCAGTCCTTAACCTCCGTCTTCAGCCTGTCGAAGGTATTCTTTATCATATCCGAGGTGATCCCTCCGCTTATAGTCTGCCTCTCATCATGACCAAAGCCTTTCACAGGTCCGTTTCCATGATCCCAAAAAACAAGGAAATACTGATCAGCCGGATAGTTCTCCATCGTAGATTTTACAAAGTCATAAAGCTCGGTCACCACCTTGCCGTCATCAGCCTGTGTCATGGGAACGAGGGCTTTTTGATCCTCATCATCATAGGCGTTATTTGCGGAGACGACCGATCTTATCCCTTCCCCCGCCTTTGTCGCAGGCAGGAGTTCATAGCGCTGGTTCTTCTCCCAGTCAATAAAAACATTTTCGCTTACAGACGGAGCGACGGAATCAAAGATCTCATAGGAGGTTATATCAGGGCTTTTTCCTGAAAGCCTTGTCATATCCTGATCATATTTTGAAAAGACTGCATCCTTTGAAGAAATTCCCTCTCTTGCAGTCTGTCTGTCCTCGAGCTTATCCTCACGGGTTATATTATCCTTTTTCTCATCCTCATCAGGATCAAAGCTCACGCCTCCGATATCCGCTATCACATTGACGGGAAGATCTTTTCCAAGCTTTGCCCTGGCTGCCGTCAGCCCGCTTATGATCTCCGCGATATCAAAGGAGGCGGAATAGCTCTTTCTTTCAAGATCCGATCCGATGCCGTAAAGCATGAAAGTAGCCTTTTTTTCGGTTTCCTCTGAATATTCCGTATCAAGGTGATATGCATTGGAGAACATATCACGGACTTCATCTCTTGGCTCAAAGCTTCCCTTGCTTACTCCAAGCGTCTCGTTATCTCCTGTCTCCCAGTCCTTAAGAAGAGCTGCCATGGGGTCAAGGATAGCGTCATCTATTGTCTTATAGCTTATCCTTGCGCTCTTTATGGGAGTGGCAGACAGAATGTATAATCCGTCCCCGGTTTTTGGCTCTGTATGACTATAGCCGTCTGTAACAGTGGATTCCGCAAGACCGTAAACCGGAGCTATGCAGGTCTTGTCATCAAAATCCGAAGCAGGGACGTACCTTGATGCCGCGTTCGGACGTTTCGGATTATAAGTCCTGTAGCCTGTTATCTCTCCTATATCCCTCCCTTTCTTAAATTCCACATCGACCAGTGCATAGGTCCCCGTATGGGATATGGACGGAAGATAGCCCTCAACCTGCTCAAGGTTAAAAAGAGCCGCAGCTACGGTAACCTCCGTATCACCCGCCATAAGCTCCTCATCATTTGAGCTTACACCGGGTCTTACCTCCAGGACATTCAGAGGGTATTCATCCTTACCGGCAGAGGTTGCCACGGTAAACCATTTGTCGGTTTTATACCTTGGAAGGCGGTTATTACCCTGTACGCTTCTTTCCGGGAAATAACCCAGGGGCAGCTCCATGGCTTTGTTTTCCGAGACCCTGAACTCAAGCCTCGGGTGCTGATAGATATCCTCCGTATAGAGCCAGTGCTCATTTCTGCTGTAAGCGACACCGTTCCTTGACACAACCGAAAGATCTTTGGATCTTATACGTCCGTCGCAAAGATCCCAGGCGATATAGCTTAATTCATCCGAAAGCAGATCGGAAACACCGTACTTTTCGCATGAGCTCTCAATCTTTTCAAGTACCGCGTCATACGCTGCCCCCTCCGTAGGATACTTTTTATCATCAAAGGTTATTTCATAAAGCAGCTCCCCCGCATCCTGTATTACCGCTATGGCATGCATCATATCGATATATCCCGGGGTGGTGCTTGTATCCTTGTAATACTGCTTCCAAACGGTAAAGCCGCTTCCCGTGTCTTTGTACGGAGTGTAGAGGGTAAAACCACCCATGGTCTTCTCTCCCTCATAGACCCCCGTGTCTTTATAATAAACTACCGGATTCCCTGTATTATTCTCTGTATCATAGATAAGGCGCTGCAGGGCATCGGCCTTCTGATAAAGATCCTTCTCCCTCTCATCCCTGTCTCCTTCAGCAGCAGGAAGAAGGTTCTTCACCTTTACGCAAAGGCTCCTTAAATCCCCCCATCCGTTTTCCGCGATTCCGAAATTAATTGCCTCCCTGTTGCCGTTAAAGAAGATGTTATAGGCCTGTCCCGGTTCTGTCAGAAGATAATCAAGAAAACTTCCGGAGAGATCATCTATTGCCTGATTCACCGCTTTAATGCTTTCCTTATTCCTAAGGTCTATAAGGGCAAGGGTTCCGTTCGAGTTATTTCCGTACCAGCCCACAAACTCGTCCACTATGGTCTTCCCTACATTAAGGGTAAGCTCATCCATGGAATCGGTATTTCCGTATTTGTTTTCTCCGTCAGTAAGCGCGGCATTTGTAAGCTCGTAGAAAGGCTTTATGTAGTACCACCCGTCAGAAGGCTCCAGATCCTCGGAAACTATAAGGAACCTTGAATGATCCTGCCAGGCGCTTATATCATCCCAGTCCGACATGAGGCAGGCATCGTAGCCTGCAAAGGCAAAATCCTTCCAGTCATCCCCAAGCGTCTCTTTTGCCTTATTAAGCGTAGCGCGTATGTTATTTCCCCGGATCGCGGTTGTTGCCACCTCTTCACTGCCTTTATCTATGAACTCCCGCTCGTCGCTTCCATAGCCCGCGACGGGCCCGCAGCCGTGATCCCAGAGAATAAGTGCGTACTGATCTGCAGGATATTCCTTTACGGTAGTCGTTATGAAATCATAAAGCTCTGTAACAATGCCGTCCCCGTCAGAAACGGTAAGGGCAAGGTTTTTGTTTCCATCCTTAACCTTGTTTTTTGCAGGCTCTATCGCTATGGAATTACCGCTGGGAGAAAAGCTGAAACGCTCATTCTCGGTCCATTTGATGGGTGAATAAATATAATCGTCATCAATAAATTCCTGCTCCTGATACGCAGGTGACCCGGTAAGTGTCCCCAGGATCTTTGCAGGATCCGGAGCGTCATTTCCTGTATAAAGCTTTGCAATATCGGTCTTATACTGTTTGACTCCTCCCGCAATGGAATCTCCGCTTACAGCTTCCCTGCGGTTTTTCTCCTTCTGCTGCTTTGTAACGTCGCTTCCCACGGTCTTCTCATAGGTGACTCCTCCGGTCTCCGCTATGATGTTAATGGGAACCCTTGATCCCGTCTGACCGGACTTTGCCACGGCTGTTCCCATGCCGGCTATCATCTCCGTAAAATCGTTGGAAAGGTCCAGATTATTTCTCTCAAGATCCGACCCCAGACCGTAGACCAAAACGGTAAGCCTGTCCTTATCACCTTCATTCTGCTTTTCTGAAGCAGCTTCTTCCTCCAAAGCCCCGTCAGCTGTCTGAGAGCTTTCCAAAGCCTCTTCCGGTGCTGCATCTTCAGCCGCCGCTTCCTCCGTCCGGTAATCTGTGCCCGTCCCGAAGGCTCCCTCCTCCGCGAAGGCCCCTATACTGTTTCCGGTAACTAAAAGCACCGTTGAAAGCAGAATGGCAAGAAGCTTCCTATACCTTTTGTACATTATAACCCTCCTTATTTCTGATAATTTTTGCCTGATGCAAGTGCTGACATTTTAACACACTGAGTGTCACTCAAATGTCACCCGTAAATAAAGAAAGACTGCGTACCCGACCGGGTACGCAGCCTTCATTCTATAGTAAACGACAAAACTCTTTTCGTTTTGTCGTTTACTGCGCCGGATTTTGGCCGCTGAAAGCGGCATATTTCCTTGCAAAATCCGGGCGCATCCGCCGGAGGCTTTATAGTAAGCGAAATTATTTATTTCGCTTA
>JAFTEC010000106.1 GCA_017453865.1 Lachnospiraceae bacterium | reverse complement strand
TGCTTTCTTTCCTTTGTATATTCAATAGTGCGGTCAAGAGCACCCTCTGCAATTCCAAGAGCTTGTGCCGCGATACCGATACGTCCTCCGTCGAGAGTATGCATCGCAATCGGGAAGCCCTTGCCTTCCTGACCTAACAGGTTCTCTTTGGGAATCCTGCAATCCTGGAAAATAAGCTCATACGTGCTGGAGCCGCGGATACCCATCTTGTTCTCCTTTGTTCCAAAGGTAAAGCCGGGAGTTCCCTTTTCAACGATGAACGCGGAGAACTTCTTCTTCTTTCTGCCCTTAGGATCCACGTCTACCTGTGTAACAGCGATAACGATGTAGATATCAGCCTCTTTACCGTTTGTGATAAAGCACTTTGAGCCGTTTAATACCCACTCATCTCCATCGAGTACAGCCTTCGTCTGTGCTCCCTGAGCATCTGTTCCTGCGCCGGGCTCCGTAAGAGCGAAAGCTCCGAGGAGCTCACCCTTTGCAAGGGGAACAAGATATTTCTGCTTCTGCTCCTCAGTACCCTGCTGCATTATCGGATCGCAGCAAAGTGAGGAATGAGCTGAAACGATAACGCCGGTTGTGCCGCAAACCTTGGATAGCTCCTCAACGCACATAACGTATGTAAGAGGGTCGCAGCCCTGTCCGCCGTACTCCTTGGGAACAGCGATTCCCATGAAGCCGTTCTTCTGCATCTTTGTTACAGTATCTCTGGGGAAAACCTCTGTCTCGTCAACTTCTATCGCAAGAGGCTTTACTTCCTTTTCAGCGAAATCCCTGAACAGGTCTCTCGCCATCTGGTGCTTCTGATCTAACTGAAAATCCATGTTGTATGTCTCCTTACTTTAATTTATCAAAGCTGGTCTACAGGTGTCTTTGTCCTGTCTTCATTGTACTTGTAGAAACCGATTCCTGTCTTCACTCCAAGATGCTTACCACGAACCATCTTCTTAAGAAGAGGAGCGGGACGATACTTGCTGTCTGCGGTCTCCTTGTAAAGAACCTCCATAATAGCAAGAACGATATCCAGACCAATGAAATCACCGAGCTCAAGGGGTCCCATAGGATGGTTGCAGCCGAGCTTCATAGCATCGTCAACGCCCTTGATATCAGCAATACCCTCTGAGTAAACGAAGATACCCTCGTTGATCATCGGAACAAGAATCCTGTTGGCTACGAAGCCGGGAGCCTCGTTGACCTGAACGGGAGTCTTTCCGAGCTTAACGGAGATCTCCTTAACCTTATCCACCGTCTCCTGGGGAGTATTGATACCTGCAATAACCTCAACCAGCTTCATAACAGGAGCGGGGTTGAAGAAATGCATACCGATGATGGGCTTTGCAAGTCCGCTGCCGATCTCGGTAATGGAAAGTGAAGAGGTGTTGGAAGCGAAGATGCAGTTCTCATTCTTAACAACTTCGTCCTGAAGCTTCTTAAAGCACTCCTTCTTGATATCCATAACCTCGAGAGCTGCCTCAACTACCAGATCAGCGTCTGTACACTGGTCGTTAAGTCCCGCCTGTACCTTATCGACGATAGCCTTTCCTGCCGCCTCATCCAGCTTTCCCTTGGAAACGAGCTTGTCGATATTCTTCTTGATCTTTGCATATCCGCCATCCGCAAATTCCTGCTTGATGTCGCAAAGATAAACCTTGGTAACCTCATCATTCTGAGCAAATGCCTGAGCGATACCCGAACCCATTGTACCTGCACCGATTACAGCTACTATCATTAATTTTTCCTCCTTAAAAAAATATTATTTTTATCGATTCTGGAAATCCACGACCTTGACCTTCTTGGGGTCATCCTTTTTACGAAGGAAGTTTGCCATTCCCTCTTTCTGATCTTCGCTTTCGAAGCAGCTGCCGAAGAGCTTCTCCTCGATAACGATAGCCTTATCTATATCTACCTGAACTCCGTCGTTGATGGCCTTCTTGCAAGCCCTTACAGCGATAGGCGCATTTGCGGCTATTGTGGAGGCAAGCTTCTCAGCCGCTCCCATCAGCTCCTCAAGGGGATAAAGCGCATTGACAAGACCGATACGAAGTGCCTCGTCAGCCTTGATATTTCTTGCCGTATAGATCATCTGCTTAGCCATGCCCTCGCCTACCAGACGGGCCAGTCTCTGAGTCCCGCCAAAGCCGGGGGTAATTCCGAGACCTACCTCGGGCTGTCCGAATACAGCGCTCTCGGCAGCGATCCTGATGTCGCAGCTCATTGCTATCTCGCAGCCGCCGCCCAGGGCAAAACCGTTAACCGCAGCTATAACCGGTATGGGAAGGGTCTCAATCTTTCTGAAGATGTCATTTCCCTTCTTTCCGAAAGCCTCTCCTTCGGCTTTGGTCAGTGTGCTCATCTCTCCTATATCGGCTCCGGCAACGAAAGACTTCTCGCCAGCTCCCGTAAGGATGACCGCACGGACAGCATTTGTATCGATCCCGTCGATAACTGCCTCAAGGTCGTCAAGCACCTGTGAATTCAATGCGTTCAGCGCCTCGGGACGGTTAATGGTTATGATCGCGTATTTATCTTTTACTTCACAATTTACAAAACCCATTTTTGTTTCCTCCATGTTACTTCACTTGATTTAGTGATATTTGCCTGCTATGACCCTCGTCAGCCCTGATCAATCCATCTTGATGACTGTTGAGCAGCCCATACCTCCGCCTATGCAAAGGGTTGCAAGTCCTGTCTTGGCTCCTGTACGCTCCATGTTGTGGATAAGCGTTACAAGGATACGACAGCCCGAAGCTCCTACGGGATGTCCTAAAGCGATAGCGCCGCCTGCGATATTGAGCTTCTCAAGATCAAAGCCCAATTCCTTTCCTACTGCTACAGACTGTGCCGCAAAAGCTTCATTTGCCTCATAGATATCGAAATCCTCGATCTTCATGTTGAGCTTTTCCATAACCTTCTTAGTAGAAGCTACAGGTCCTACACCCATGATTGAAGGATCAACTCCGCCGAGGGCTCCGCCTATCCATGTTGCCTGGATGTTGGCACCGAGCTCCTTAGCCTTCTCCTCGGACATAACAACTACAGCAGCCGCTCCGTCATTGATACCTGAAGCGTTTCCTGCCGTTACAACTCCGTCGGGATTGATAGGACGCATCTTTGCAAGTGCTTCTATAGTGGAATTAG
Organism: Lachnospiraceae bacterium; assembly: GCA_017453865.1. Classification (GTDB taxonomy): domain Bacteria; phylum Bacillota; class Clostridia; order Lachnospirales; family Lachnospiraceae; genus NK4A144. The sequence continues at coordinate 1,814 of JAFTEC010000106.1, read as the reverse complement.
GACGAGGACCCTCATCCTTATTGATCGTAACTGTTTCCTTCTTCTTCTTTACCTCAACCGGAACGATCTCTTTATCGAACCAGCCGTTCTCCTGAGCCTTCTGTGCCTTCTGCTGAGACTTGAGCGCGAACTCATCGAGCTCTTCCCTTGTAAGCTTCCACTGCTCGGCAACATTGTCGGCTGTCTTTATCATATGATAATCATTGAAAGCATCCCATAACGCATCGTTTACCATTGTATCCATCAATGCGCCCTTGCTCTGGCTGGGCCAGGTCATACGATATCCGTAACGTCCCTGAGGTATAGCGTAGGGAGCCATCGACATGTTCTCCATTCCGCCCGCTACAACGATATCCGCATCTCCTGCCAGTATCATCTGAGCTGCCATATTTACGCTGTTAAGACCGGAGCCGCAAACTACATTGACTGTAACTGCAGTTGTCTCGTTGGGAAGACCAGCCTTTATAGATGCCTGCCTTGCAACGTTCTGTCCCAATCCTGCCTGAATAACACAACCCATGTAAACATGTTCTACCTTGTCCGCAGGCACATTAGCTCTCTTCAATGCCTCCTTGATCACAATAGAACCCAGATCCACCGCAGGAGTTGTGGAAAGTCCGCCTCCCATAGTACCTATAGCGGTACGGCAGGCGCCTGCAAGAACAATCTTCTTCGCCATAAATATAGCCTCCTTCATGATAAAATAGTTAAAATTTCGCCGCTTTTATAACTTTGTTATATTTTTAACAGCAATGACTATTTTATCATATAAGAGGCTGTATTGCAAGGAAGAATCCCGCAAAATTGCTGGTTCTCCGGGTTACATAACGTATCAATTTTTGATAATTTTTACATTACAGAATATAATACTCATTAACGAAATTCTTTTCCATTTCGTTAATGAGCCCGCGCCGGTCGCATGCCGCTTCAGCGGCTAATTTCCTATTGCGACCGGTCGCATCATGTTATACCGTTAACGGTATAACATCCTTGGCATATTTAGCGATCGCATCTGAAAGCTCAAAGTCTGAAAGACGTTTTTCAGTCCTGTATACGTTTTCAGAAAAATACCGGTCCGCCCTGTCCGGAAATACGGCGACAATATTTTTCTCTTCTCCGCCCTGCAGCCTATACGCCTGCTTCACCGCTGCGGCAAGGGCGGTTCCCGACGAGGAGCCCCCTATAACTCCCTCGTATTCCGTCATGATCCGTACCATAAAATATGAATCCTCGTCAGATATCTTTTCCACCTCGTCAGGAAACTCCGGGTCAAATATCTTCGGAATAAAATGGTTTCCTATCCCTTCCACCTTATAGACCCCCGGAGCTCCTCCTCCCAGGATGGAACCGATGGGATCAGCCAAAACGGCCTTAATGCCGGGGTTATGTTCTTTAAGCCTAGTGGCGATACCTGTAAATGAGCCTCCGCTGCCTGCCCCGGCAACTATAACATCCACCTTTCCCTCCATATCCTCCCATATTTCCTCTCCTGTGGCGTAATGGGCGTGAACATTGGCCTCATTTTCAAACTGATGTGCTATAAATATATCCGGGTCCTTTTTTGCCATTTCCTCCGCTCTGGCCATAGAGCCGTCTATTCCCTCCCCGGCAGGAGTGATGATAAGCTCCGCTCCCAGAGCCTCCATCAACGACCTTTTTTCTATGGAAAACTTCTCACTTACAAGGAGCTTCAGCTTATATCCCCTGTCTACCGCGGCAAGGGCAAGACCTATGCCGGTATTCCCCGCAGTTGCTTCTATTATAGTTCCTCCGGGCTTTAGCTGCCCGCTTTCCTCCGCTTCCTTAATAATTTG
>JAFTEC010000105.1 GCA_017453865.1 Lachnospiraceae bacterium | reverse complement strand
TTGTCGAGCTTCATATCTCTCCCGGCAAGAAGCGCATGGGCATTCATCACTATGTCGCTCTTTTCCGCCTGTCGGAATATCTTATTAAGGGCTATACTCTTGAATTTACCGGTGGAAAGAATGTCCTTTAAGACGCTCCCGGGGCCCACGCTGGGAAGCTGGTTTTCATCTCCGACCATAATAAGCCTTGTCCCTGCGGGTATTGCGGAAAGCAGAGCCCTGAAGAGGAGTATATCGACCATTGACATTTCATCCACAATGACAACATCCGTCTCCAGCGGATTATCACGGTCCCGCCCGAAGCTTCGCCTGTCGCTGTCGTCGTCCTGAGCCCCTCCGGCGACCTCCAGGAGCCTGTGGATGGTCTTTGCTTCCATCCCCGTTGCCTCGGACAGCCTCTTTGCGGCTCTTCCCGTAGGTGCGGCAAGGGACACATGCATTCCTGCCGACATAAAGTACTTCAGCAGTATCTTTACGGTCGTTGTCTTTCCGGTGCCGGGACCGCCGGTCATTATAAAAAGCCCATTCGCCACCGCCGAAATAACAGCTTCCCTCTGGTCAGTGTCCAGAGTCAGGGAATATCTCTCCTCTGTCCTTTCGATATCCGCTGCCAGCCTGTCCCGGTCGAGATCATATTTAATATCAAGTGTTCTTAATATGGCCGCGCACTGTCTCTCCGCCTGATAGAGATTCCGGAGATATACCCTTGTTTCCCCGTCCCGCTGCTTGATCTCCGCCTTTCTCTCCTCCTGCAGCGAGGAGATCTCGGCAGATATCTCATTTTCGGGAAGCCCCAGCACGGATGCCGACTCCCTTAGCAGTATGTCCAGCGGCAGGTATGTGTTTCCCTCACCGGCCGAAATATCGAGGGCATATAGGATCCCGGCCCTTATTCTGTATTCCGAGTGTCTTTCTATCCCGGCTCTTTCCGCTATCTCATCTGCCGTTTTGAAGCCGATACCGGAAATATCCCCGCACAGCCTGTATGGGTTTTCCGATATGATCTCATAGAGCTTTTCGCCGTATTTTTCGTATATCCTTAAGGACAGAAGGTTGCTGATGCCGTACTGCTGCAAAAACATCACGGCCCTTCTCATTCCGGCGATCCTTTCAAAGCTCTCCGAGATCTCCACGGCCTTCCCTAATGAAATGCCCTTAACCTCCGACAGCCTTTCCGGTTCCCGGCTCATTATGGCGAAGGTGTCATCACCGAATAACCGTACTATACGTTTTGCGAGAGCCGGGCCTATACCCTTAACTATCCCTGATGAGAGAAAGCGGAGAACAGCCTCCTTATTATCCGGCTCCTGCACGGTGATCCTCTCTGCCTCAAGCTGCTCTCCGTAGCCGGAATGGTATGTGATATCTCCCTCCGCGGTTACAAGCTCACCTTCACCTGCCATGCTTAAAAGACCAACGACGGTGATATCTCCGTCGTCGGTCGAAAGTCTCATAACCGTATAACCGTTATCCGGGTTTCTGAAAATGATCCGGTCTATATATCCCTTTACCGTTATCAAGATGTGCCGTTCTCTGTATACTTATCGTTTTCCTGCGGGGCACTGCTTTCCCCCGCTTCCTTCTCTTCGTTCTTCTTCAGTGCCTCCTCGAGTGTCACTCCCTGGGACTTCTTCATCTGCTCATAGAGCTCCTTCGCAAGCCCCACCTGACCGGTCTTCGAAGCCGAAGCCGCCATCTCCTTTGTATAGAGATCCAGATTCCTGTCCTTCATTGCACTGATATAAGTGGATGTGCTGTCATCACCGGAAAGAAGGGTTGTACTCTTCATTGCGGTCTTAAAGATCTGCTCCACAAAGTACTCCTCGAACTGCTTGCAGGCATCCATAAGCTCCTCATCGGAAGCCTTCGACAGATCCTTTTTTGCTATGGCGGAATCCTCCGCATTTTTCATGGCATTTGTCGCCAGCTCGGACGCGTAATCCGTACCAAGGGAAGTCAGATCCATAAAGCCTCTCCTTATTTACCGCTTAGCCCGTCAGCTCTTCAGCTGGTTTGCAAGCTGCATCATGTCATCCGTAGTCGTTATGACCTTTGAATTCGATTCATAAGCCCTCTGGGCAATTATCAGATTTACCATTTCCTCGGCGATCTGGACATTGGAGCCTTCGAGATATCCCTGTACGATATCGGACTTTGTGACATTGGGATTCGTCGCCTCATTCATGGCAAGCCCCGAAGCCGCGGTAACGGAGTAAAGGCTGTCCCCGATCTTGTCAAGACCCTTGGGATTCTGGAACTGCCATACACCTATGGTGTAATTCTGGGGCAGGGGCTCCAGATTTCCGTCGTCGTCCGGATACATAAGGGTCCCGTCCGTATCTATTTTTATCTTGTCGGCGATATAGTTTCCGGGAAGAGTCAGGACCTGTCCGTTTGAACCCAGAACACGAAGCCCGCTGGTGGTGGTAAGGGTAAGGGTATTTCCCTCGTTAAGGGCAAATACAAAATCTCCGTTCCTCGTGTAATAGGTGTTTCCGTCCTCTCCCTGTATGCCGAAGAAGCCCGTTCCCTGCGTATTGCTGAGCGCCACTGCCGTGGGATTTTCCGATTCCAGAAGTGATCCCTGTCCGAATTCGGATGTGATCGACGCATTCCTTACACCCAGTCCCACCTGGGCGCCGATGGGTTTATTTACACCGTTTGCGGTAGTAGTCCTGGTCTGTATCGTCTGATACAGGAGGGATTTGAACTCGTTCACCTCCATCTTGTACGCGGTGGTGTTTACATTAGCCAGATTATTGGCTATGGTATCAACATTATTCTGCTGTGCGATCATTCCGGTGGCTGCTGACCATAAAGAACGTACCATATTTTTTACCTCCTCACATTAGCCGGGTCTGCCCAGATCATTGGCAGCTATCTGCAACGTCTTGTCTATGGTGGTGATAACCCTCTGGTTGGATTCGTACTGCCTCTGGATGGCGATCATATTCACCATTTCCTCAACTGTATTTACATTGGACTGCTCCAGATACCCGGAAAGGATCCTGGCATCCGATATCTGCTCCTGTGCTCCCGGAACAGTCTGCCACAGATTCTCCCCATAGTGCTCCAGGAAATTATAATCCACAAAATCACTGGTCCCGACGGTGGCGACAAGAGCATCGCCCTGATAGATCTCTCCCATTGTATTGATGGATGCCGACATATTGGGATCAAGCCTTATATGGGCGCCCGTATCGCTGAGGACATAATCCCCGTCCTTGGTCACCAGATCCCCAAGCTGATTCAGTGTGAAGGAGCCGTCCCTCGTATATTTCGTGGAGGTATTACCCTCCTTGTCCGTAAATTCTATCCTGAAGAATCCGGCACCGCTTAAAGCCAGATCAAAGGTATTATCGGTCTCATGAAAGGAACCCTCGTCCCAGTTGGTATAATTCTCGCCTATCCTGACACCGGGGTTTGTAACACCCATCCGCTTTGTCAGATAGTATTCCGACTTGTCCTTTATCTCATACTTCAGGATGTCACCGAAGGCCTGACTGGTTGCGCCCTCCTTCTTGAAGCCCGTGGTATCCACATTGGCAAGGTTGTTTGCCAGGGTATCCATACGGTTCTGTTCATTTATCATTCCCGTGTATGCGGTGTACAGCCCCTTTACCAATTGACTTTTCCTTTCTGCTTATGTATCTGTCCTGAGTCCTAAGACTGCATATTCAGCCGGGTAGATCTATTCAGAGCTCCTTCCGGTATCCCGCAAGGAATTCGACATATCTTCCCGTTCCTACGGCAACTGCAGTCATGGGATCCTCCGCAGTCATGGTCGTAATACCCGTTCTGTCCGCTATAAGCTCCTCCAGTCCACGAAGCAGGCTTCCTCCTCCTGTAAGGACTATACCCCTGTCGGCTATGTCTGCCGCAAGCTCGGGAGGTGTTTTCTCCAATACTCCGTGTATCGCTTCAACTATCTGTGAGGTAGTCTCCCTCAGCGCCTCTTCGGTCTCCTCACTGCTTACCTCCACGGTCTTCGGAAGTCCCGTGACCAGGTCACGTCCGCGGACGCTCATGCTGTCATTATCCGGCATGTTGAAAGCGGTTCCGATCTTTATCTTCAGATCCTCAGCGGTCCTTTCACCGATAAGGAGCTTATGCTTCTTTCTCATATAGCGGACTATGGCTTCATCAAAATCATCCCCCGCTATCTTTATGGATGTGGACACCACCGTTCCTCCGAGGGAGATCACCGCGATATCCGTTGTTCCGCCGCCGATATCCACTATCATGTTCCCGCAGGGCTTTGAAATATCTATCCCCGCTCCGATGGCCGCGGCTATGGGCTCCTCTATGATCGAAACCTCCCTGGCTCCGGCCTGGTAAGCGGCATCTTCAACCGCCTTCTGTTCCACCTCGGTAACCCCGCTGGGTACACATACGCTTATCCTGGGCTTTCTGAAGGTCTTTTTCCCTACCGCCTTCTGGATAAAGTATTTCAGCATCTTCTCTGTAACCGTATAATCGGAAATAACGCCCTGTCTCAAAGGCCTTACCGCCACTATATTTCCCGGTGTACGTCCCAGCATCAGTCTGGCATCTTCGCCTATTGCCTTTATCTTATTTGTATCCCGGTCAAAAGCCACTACCGAAGGCTCCTTCAAGACTACGCCCTTGCCTCTTATGTAAACCAGTATGCTGGCTGTTCCGAGATCAATACCTATGTCTGTTGCGACCATTTTCGTTCCCCTTTCAGTCTTCACAGGAGTTTATGCTCTGTTTTACACACTATAACAGAATAATTATACCCGAAAATGATGCGTTGACAATATCCTAAAAATTAAAAAAGAAAGCCACACACAAAAAACTCTCCGCCCGGAGCGGTACAGCATCCATGCATGACCTGAAATAATTCCTTTGAATGATTATCGGCAATATTCCGGATAAACTTTAGTCTGTTTTACGTTTTTTTCGATTTTTTTGCGGAGGCCTTTGTCACGGCGCTTTTTCCGGCATTTCTCTTCTTTTCCCGCTCAAGTATCCGCTTTATATACTGCCCCGTAAATGAGGCTTTTGAAGAAGCGACCTTTTCCGGCGTTCCGTAAGCCACCACGGTTCCGCCGCCGTCTCCGCCCTCGGGCCCCATATCGATGATATAATCTGCGCACTTGATGACATCCAGATTGTGCTCTATCACGACAACGGTATTTCCGTTATCGGAGAGCCTCCTCAGTATCTCCACAAGCTTTCTCACATCCTCGAAATGCAGTCCCGTCGTGGGCTCATCGAGGATATATATGGTCCTTCCCGTTCCCCTGCGGCTTAGCTCCGTTGACAGCTTAACCCTCTGGGCCTCACCGCCGGACAGCTGTGTGGATGGCTGTCCGAGCTTGATGTAGCCGAGTCCGACGTCGTAAAGTGTCTGTATCTTTCTCCTGACCGATTCCACATTTTCAAAGAATGTAAGAGCCTCCTCAACGGTCATATCCAGTACTTCATATATGTTCTTCCCCTTGTATCTCACGTCCAGGGTCTCCCTGTTGTAGCGCTGCCCGTGGCAGACCTCGCAGGGCACATAGACGTCCGGCAGGAAGTGCATCTCGATCTTCACGATGCCATCCCCGCTGCAGGCTTCGCAGCGCCCGCCCTTTACGTTAAAGGAAAAGCGTCCCTTATTGTAGCCCCTCTCCTTTGCATCCACCGTGGCGGCAAAAAGATCCCTTATGATATCGAAAACGCCGGTATAGGTGGCGGGATTACTCCTGGGTGTGCGGCCGATCGGCGACTGGTCGATGTCTATAACCTTATCAAGCTGCTCCGTTCCCTCTATCCTCTTATGCTTTCCGGGCTGGGTAAAGGCTCTGTTCAGCTTTCTGGAAAGGGACTTATTCAGCACCTCATTGATGAGAGAGGACTTGCCGGATCCCGAAACACCGGTGACCACAGTCATCACGCCAAGGGGGATATCCACCGTAACATCCTTCAGATTATTCTCCCTCGCACCCACTATCCTGATAAAGCCCGTGGGCTTCCGCCTCTTTTTCGGCATTGGGATCTCCAGCTCCCCGGAAAGATACTGTCCGGTCACCGACCCCTTTATCCTTTCTATCTCCTCTGCCGTTCCCTCGGCAACTACCTCCCCGCCATGGGAACCGGCGCCGGGTCCTATGTCTATGACCCTGTCCGCTTCCCTCATGGTCTCCTCGTCATGCTCCACCACTATAAGGGTGTTGCCGAGATCCCTGAGCTTTTTCAGTGAAGCGATGAGCTTCCCGTTATCCCTCTGATGGAGCCCGATACTGGGCTCATCCAGGATATAGGCCACACCCACAAGTCCGGAGCCTATCTGTGTCGCAAGCCTTATCCTCTGAGCTTCTCCTCCGGAAAGGGAGGAGGTGGCCCTCGAAAGTGTCAGATAGTCAAGACCCACATCGATAAGGAACTGCACTCTGGATCTTATTTCCCTGACTATCCTTTTCCCAATCAGCATCTGATGCTCCGTAAGGGACAGATTATCCATAAAATCCAGAAGCTCTCTGATGGCAAGACTGGTGACCTCATAGATATTCCTGTCTCCCACCGTCACCGCAAGAGAACTGGGTTTAAGCCTCCTGCCCCTGCAGCTGTCGCAGGGTCTCACGGTCATAAACTTCTCATACTCGGCCTTGGTGTACTCGGAGGAGGTTTCCCTGTATCTCTGCTCCATGTTTTTGATAAGTCCCTCAAAGGGCACGTCATAGGTCCCTTCAGATCTCTGACCCTTATAACGTACCTTCATGACCTCTCCGCCCGTGCCGTAGATAAAGGCCCGCCTCGCTTCCTCCGGAATGTCCTCATAGGGCGTATCCAGGGAAAAGCCGTAGTGCTTTCCCATAGCCTTTATAAGCGCATGGGAAAAGCTGCCCTCATCCTTACTGGATACCCATCCCATGGCCTGGACACAGCCCTCATTAAAGGAGAGACTCTTATCCGGGATCATCAGATCCTCGTCAAATTCCGTGTGGTATCCGAGACCCAGACAGTCCGGGCAGGCTCCGAAGGGATTATTGAAGGAAAAGCTTCTGGGCTCTATTTCCTCTATGCTTATGCCGCAGTCGGGGCAGGAGAAGCTTTCGGAGAAATTCAGCTGCTCACCTCCCGGTATATCCACGATCATCAGCCCGTCGGAGAGGGCGAGGACATTTTCTATGGAATCCGTGAGCCTCCGCTCTATTCCTTCCTTGATGACCAGACGGTCCACCACTATTTCTATATTATGCTTGATATTCTTATCGAGCTTTATCTCTTCCGAAAGATCGTACATACTGCCATCCACCATGACACGTACATAGCCGCTTCTTTTGGCACGCTCGAAAACCTTCTCGTGGCGGCCCTTCCTGCCCCTTACCACGGGAGACAAAAGCTGTATCTTTGTTTTTTCGGGAAGCTCCATTATCCTGTCAGTCATCTGGTCAACGGTCTGTCTTTCTATGACCTTCCCACATTGCGGGCAGTGGGGTGTCCCCACCCTGGCATACAGCAGCCTGAAATAATCATATATTTCCGTGACCGTTCCCACGGTGGAACGGGGATTCCTGTTTGTGGACTTCTGGTCTATGGAGATGGCGGGAGGAAGGCCCTCTATTGACTCCACCTCCGGCTTTTCCATCTGTCCCAGGAACTGCCGCGAATAGGAGGACAGGGATTCCATATATCTCCTCTGTCCCTCGGCATAAATGGTATCAAAGGCAAGTGAGGACTTTCCGGAACCGGAAAGCCCTGTAAGCACCACCATCTCATTTCTTGGTATGTCAATATTCAGATTTTTCAGATTATGCGCCCTTGCGCCGCGTATCTTTATATATTCGCTAAATACTTTTTTCATTTATTCTCTTTTCCAAGATACTTATTCACCATATTCTCCGTATACTTCTCACTCCACCTTATGACGGTGATACCCTTTCTCTTGGTGGCGCGTTTCATAAGCATAAAGAGCTGCTCAATATACTGCAGCGTTACCTTGCCGCTCAGCTTTGATTCGCCGCTCTCCCTGTCCTGAAAAACATAGGGGATCTCGACTACGGTACCGTACTCGCTCATAGCGAGGACCTCCACCATGATCTTCCAGCCCACAGGCTTGAGATCGGCGTGGTCTATACACTGCTTCCTGAACATGAAGAGCCCGCTTGTCGGGTCGCTTATCTTCCGTAAGCAGGGAAGCGCGATCTTTCCCATCCAGCGTGCGGTTCCCGAAACGAATTTCCTGTAGAGGTTAAGCCCGCCGTCATCTCCCCCGGGGATGAATCTGGATGGAATGCAGAAATCCGCTCCCGAAAGGATTGCCGCAAACATCGGCCGGAGTATCTTCGGAGGGTGCTGCAGATCCGCATCCATACAGGCAAGGACATCGCCGTCTGCTATCCTGAAGCCCCGTATCACCGCGGTTGCGAGACCGGTCTCTCCGGTCCGGTGCTCATACCTCACCCTTGGATCTTCCTTTGAGAGCTTTTCGAGTACCTCGGGTGTCTCGTCGGTACTGTCATCGATAAAGACTATCTCATAATCTATGCCGGTAAGCGCATCTCCTACCTGACGCACCAGATTTTCCACATTTCCCTTTTCATTATAGGTGGGTACCACCACCGAGAGCTTTTCCATTTTTGAATCCTCCCTCAATATCCCTCCGGATTGTTCTTCTGCCAGTTCCAGGAATCGCGGCACATATCCGCTATATCATATTCAGCTTCCCATCCGAGCTCCTTTTTCGCCTTTTCCGGACTGCAGTAGCAGACCGCGATGTCCCCGGCACGTCTTGGCTTTATACTGTAGGGGATCTTTATATTATTTTCCTTTTCAAAGCTTTTAATAATGTCAAGTACGGAATAACCCTGTCCCGTTCCGAGATTGCAGATAAAGCAGCCGGGATCTTCCCGGAGCTTGTCAATTGCCTTGACATGGGCCCTTGCCAGATCCACCACATGGATATAATCCCTGACTCCGGTTCCGTCCGGTGTATCATAGTCATTACCGAAGACACCGAGCTCCGGAAGCTTCCCCACCGCTACCTGTGTGATATAGGGCATGAGATTATTCGGTCTGCCACTCGGGTTTTCCCCTATCCTTCCCGAAGGGTGTGCCCCTATGGGGTTAAAATAACGGAGTATGACCATATTCCACTCATTGTCCGCCTTCTGCATATCAATAAGGATCTGCTCCAGCATCCATTTGGTCCAGCCGTAGGGATTGGTGCAGCTGCCCTTCGGACAGTCCTCCGTAATGGGTATCATCTCCGGATCCCCGTATACGGTCGCGGAGGATGAGAAAACAAAGTTCTTTGCCCCGTGCTTTCTCATAACATCAAGGAGGGTCAGGGTTCCCCCGATATTATTGCTGTAGTACTCCCAGGGCTTCTCAACCGACTCTCCCACGGCCTTCAGGGATGCAAAATTTATGACCTCGCCTATGTCATTTTCCGAAAAGATCCTTTCAAGCGCTTCCCTGTCCGAGATATCTGCCGTATAAAACCTGACCTTTTTCCCTGTGAGCTCCTCCACTCTTTCCAGAGCCTTTGGTGATGAGTTGGAAAAATTATCCATAACAAGAGCATCATATCCACCGTTAAGTAATTCCACAAGCGTATGGGTTCCGATAAATCCGGCTCCTCCGGTCAATAGTATTGCCATTATTCTACGATGCTCCTTTCTCTTTGAACAAAGCCGAAATGCTGCCGGCTTATGGAAAGCCGACAGCAGTCCTTAAACTTTGCTTACTATATACTCTTTTATAAAGAAAATCAACAGCAGACAACCTCAAGAGGCACATTCATTATCTTTGCGACCTTCTCTATGGTGTGAATGTGGTGGCCGATGGCTGCGGCCATGTGATGGGTAGGTCCGGCCTCGCTCCAGCGGTTCACGAATTCCCTGGCATCAATGGAGAAGCGGGTCCTCATATTGGTATCCCCGAAGGTAAAGATGGGTCCGTCCTCATTTACACCCTCAGCCGCTATGAACTTGAAGTGTCCGTCACCGTCCTGGGTAATGGCGAGATAGGTGATGTCGCCCGTAGGAGGATAGAACTGGGTCAGATATCCGCCGCCGGTCTTTCCGTGGAATACCGGAACGATCTTCATTGTAGGCTTCTTTGACTTTGAGAAATCATAGTCGCCGGATCCGCTGTGTCCGATGATGCAGATATCATCATCAAAGTCAATGGAATACATCTCGGAAAGCTGTCCCGTTCCCGAAATGGTCTTTAATATGCTCATTGCCATGGCAACCTTTATATCGCCCTCAACGGCGCAGGCCGTGCCCTGCTTTATGAGCATTGAGAATGCGGGGATCAGCATGGAGTCAAGGACCCCGGCCTTACCCTGTGAGTATCCGTCGTAATGGGAGGCTATGAGTCCCAGCTCTTCATCCTTTACCCACTGCTCAAAGGCCACCAGATACTTCGCCATATCCCAGACCTTCTCAATGGTTCCTCCGCCTTCTATGTCAAAGGTATCAAGGATATCCTGTGCCTTCTCCCTGATCTTTTCCTCGTCATCTATGTCATCTGCGATCGCCCACATCTTTTCCCAGTCAAACTGCTTGGTATAAAGACCGAGACGCCTGTACAGATTTGATTCATCAATGTAGAGATCCATCATTCCGGGATAGGGACGTCCGATCTGTGCCAGATTGGTATTCCTGAACCTCCGCCTTACCTGTGCTGCACGGCACCAGTCCTCTATCTCGGTGCTGACTCTCTCGTCACCGCCTTCCACCACTCCGGTGATGACCGCGTGCCTCTTTCCGAATCTTTCCAGATCCGCCACCATCTCGCCTACGGCACCGCAGGCATAAAGGGTCCCGAGCCAGGTAGGGATATCCGTATTACTGTAGTCGGGCTTTTTATTCTTCTGCACGTTTACGAGGACCACCGGAACATCCAGATCCTTCACCGCCGGCAGCATATTATAGCTTGTGGCGTATGTAAGGAGCTGCAGGAAGACCAGATCAACATCCGCTGCACGGAATTTATCCCCGGCTGCCTGGGACTCCTCCTTGGTTGTGACCATTCCGCCGTCAATAATCTCCACAGTGTCCGGGAGAGTCTTTTTGAAAGCCTCGAACTGTGCCTTAAACTCGGGAACGAGCTCGGGAAACTGCGGAAGATAAGCCCCGAGAGCGATGGAAAAAACACCGACCTTTGCCTTTGTATCAACTAACATTACCGCTATACCTCCATTATGATTCGCAAAGGGCTGCCCGCATCAAAGGGCAGCCCTCTTTGTTCAACAGACCAGCTTTGGATCAATATACATCCTTCCACTCAGCGATGTTATCGGGATTGAACTGGAACGGAGGTCCGAGGATTATTTCGGAACCGCCGTCGCCGGCATCCGTAAGGGTATACTCACCCATATCGCCTGCAGTAAAGGTGTCGCCTACTTCACCCTTGATCTCACCGTTAACAAGTGCTATTGATGAATAAGCGGCAAGCTTTGCAAGATCGCTGGGGTTCCAGAGGAACATATAAGGGCAGGAGTGAGCATCGTCATTACCGATGTACTCAGCCATTTCCGAAGGAAGTCCGAGACCTGTAAGCTTTACGGAAGACTTCTGATCCTGAAGAACCTTGGCTGCTGCTGCGATACCAACGGTTGTGGGAGCGCAGATTACCTTAAGGTCGGGATACTTTGAAAGCAGAGCCTGAGCCTGGTCGGTTGACTTCTGAGGCTCGTCATCACCGTAAGCAACCTCTACCAGCTCGAGCTTTGAGTACTTTGCATCACCTTCCTGAATGGACTTCATAGCCTCGATCCATGCGTTCTGGTTTGTAGCCTGTGATGTAGCAGAAAGGATAGCGTACTGTCCCTCTCCGCCCGAAAGATCGAGAACCGCATCGATAAGAGCCTGTCCTACCTCTGTTGTACCTGCCTGGTTGCAGAAGGTCAGACGGCTGTCAGCGTTAACCTTTGAGTCAAAGCAGTTAACCTTGATGCCTGCTGCCATAGCTTCCTCAAGGGTAGCCTGAAGAGCGTTCTCATCGTTAGCTGCAACGGAAATGGAATCAACTCCCTGTGAGATAAGGGACTGGATCTCTGTGATCTGTGCGTCAACCGTAGCTGCTGAAGGCTCCTTAACAACAACTGTACCGCCGTTGCCTTCCACAACCTCTGTAAAGCCCTCGATAGCCTTCTTGAAGTAAGGGTTGCCGGCGCTCTTTACAACGATGGCAAAGGTCTCGCCGGATACGTCGGAACCGCCTGCTGCGGGTGCTGCTTCCTCTGCGGGAGCTGCCTCTTCTGCGGGTGCTGCTTCCTCTGCGGGTGCTGCTTCCTCTGCAGGTGCTGCTTCCTCTGCAGGTGCTGCTGCTTCAGCAGGTGCAGCTGCCGGAGCAGCTGTCTCGGTTGAAGCGGATGAGCCGCCGCAGCCTGCGAGAAGAACTGCCGTCATTGCTGCAGAAAGCAAAATGCTGACTACTTTTCTTTTCATAGTAATTTTCCTCCTTATTAATGTAACTTGGGGTTGGTTATTTATATCCACATCTTTACGATGCTGATATCTTAAGCTGCTGAGCGGAGCTTTTTCATCGCGTCTATCCTGCCCTTTATTCCCGGTATAAGTACCGCGATGATAAGCAGTGCTCCGACTACTACGAGGATCATCTGCGAATTCACATTGGCCTGTCCCAGAGCGATTCTGAGAAGGGTGATGATGAGACCTGCCGTAATGCCTCCGATAAGGGTTCCCTTACCGCCTGTGGAGGCGATGCCTCCGAATACGCACATTGCGATGACCTCCATTTCAAAGCCCTGTCCGGTGGTGGTATTTGCGCCGTAGGTGTAGGCAGTCAGGAACAGCCCGCACATACCCGCCATAAGTCCCATAAGGGAATAGGCGATAAAGCGGCATCTCTGCACATCCACACCCGCATAGTAGGCGGAAACCTTGTTCGAGCCTATGGCGTAAAGAGAACGGCCGAAGGTCGTGCACTGGAGTACCACGGTGTAGATCACCGCAACTACAATAACTATCAGTATTATCACCGGTACAAGCTTTCCGAGCTTCGTGGAAAGAGGCATTATCTGCTTTGTATTGATATATGATACGGATCCTCCGCCTCCAAGTGATATCTCCGCTATGCCGCGGAAGATTATCTGTGTTCCCAGAGTCGTTATCATACTGGGAAGCTCCGGGAAGGAGGTGGTTATGAAGCCGTTCAGCATTCCGCAGAGAAGTCCCGTCAGGAGACAGCCCAGAATGACTACGGGGAACGGAGCGCCTGCATTACTGATATAGCAGGTAACGGTTCCCGTCAGGCAGACTATGGAGCCCACCGATATATCTATGTCCCCGAGCACCAGTATGTATGCCATTGGGAAGAGCATAAAGATCTCCGCCAGGTACTTCGGCATTTCCCTCAGAACATTCTGCAGCGTATAGCTCTGGGAAATATTCATATTGAAGAGATTCACCGCGATAAAGAGCAATACGAGAGCCCCTTCCCAGGTAAATAGAAGCTGCTTTGCCGTAAGAGTCTGATCGGCCTTAATGGTACGTCCTGATTTTCCGGCCATTACATTTCCCTCCTCTCCAGATTCTGCTTGTCCACCATCCTCTGGGTGATCACATTAAATATGACCACAACGAGGATTATCACGCCCTTAACCGTATTCTGTGCTATGGAAGGCACATTGACGAGCGGAAGGGCCTTTGCGATTATGGAAATGATAAGGGCTCCGAGGAAGGTACCGACAACGGATCCGCGTCCGCCGCTCATTGATACTCCGCCTATTACACAGGCCGCTATAACATCCATCTCCCTGCCGTACTGCATATTAGGCTGGGCCGACGCATAGATCGAAACCGAGAGTGCTCCGGCAAGTCCAGCCAGAAGACCCATTATGGTATATACCGAAATAAGGGTATTATCCACATTTATACCTGAGATCGTCGCAGCTTCGGAATTTGATCCGACAGCGTAGATCTTTCTTCCGAACTTGGTCCACTTCAGCATCACAAAGAAGACCGCATAACAGACAACAAGTATTATATACGGGCCGACGGTCCCGTCCTTTCCGAATTCGGCGAATTCCCTCACGTCCTCACCGCTGGCAAACTGGCTGTTTCCTACCACATAGGCCATGCCGCGCCAGATATACATAAAGCCCATGGTACAGATTATGGGGGCAACCTTACCCTTGGCGATTATAAGCCCGTTCAATGCTCCGCATACAAGCCCTATGGCCATCGCTATGACAAAGAGAAGGAAGGTGCTGTTAACGATGTTATACTTCGTAAGCATTCCTATGGACATTCCCGCAAATGCCAGGGTGGAGGTTATGGAAATATCTATCCCCGCCGTCAGCATTACGCAGAGCATGCCAAGCGCCATTATAAGGGTGAGCGCATTATTCCTGAATATCTGCCCGATGTTTACGGGTGAAAAGAAGGTGGGATTCAGAATGGTGATCAGTATCCCCATTATTATAAGGATGAAGAAAAGAAGTGCTTCTCTGGATCCCGTTATCATTTTGATAAATGACTTGTTTTTCACTTCCCTCATTCCTCCTTTCTGTCTCTCTCGCTGCTCTCCATGGAGAGGTTGAGGATCCGCTCCTGTGTAGCCTCTTCACGGCTTAAGCACCCGGTCATACGGCCGTTGCACATAACATATACCCTGTCACACATTCCGAGGATCTCGGGCATTTCGGAGGAGATCATTATGATACCGAAGCCCTGCTTTGCCAGATCTCCCATAATGGCATAGATCTCGGCCTTTGCACCCACGTCCACACCCTTGGTGGGCTCATCCATTATGACAAGCTTCATATTGTCCTGGGCGAGAGCCTTGGCAACCACAACCTTCTGCTGGTTACCGCCTGAAAGTGAGCTGGCGGGATCAAAGATCGTTACGGCCTTCGTATCTACCTGCTCCAGGAATTTCTTCGATATCTCGTTCTCTTTCTTTCCATCATTGAAAATGCCGCTTTTTGCGAGCTTCTTCTGTATCGGAAGCGTCACATTCTTTCCGAGTCCCCAGGAAAGTATGAGACCCTGGGTCGAGCGGTTTTCCGGAAGAAGGATGATACCCTCTCTCATGGCATCCTCGGGCTTCGAGATCTTCAGCTGCTTTCCGTTCAGGAAGACCCTGCCGCTGTCTGCCTTTGTGATACCGCAGACAGATTCCATGACCTCTGTACGTCCTGCGCCCACAAGTCCGGTCATACCGACTATCTCTCCCGCGCTTACGGAAAGGGACACATCCTTATAGAAGCCCGTGCGGCTCATATCCTCTATCCTGAATATCTCGTCTCCGATCTTTACATCAGGCTTCGGATACATATCCGATATCTCACGGCCTACCATGGCCTTCACCAGATCGGCATTTGTTATACTGTTTACATCATAGGTCCCGATATACTGCGAATCACGGAACACCGTTACCCTGGAAGCCAGCCGGTACATATCCTCGAATCTGTGGGATATGAAGATAACGGAAACCCCGCCGTCCTTAAGCTCGTCAACTATCCTGTAAAGCTCCTCGGATTCATTGGATGTGAGTGAGGCAGTGGGCTCGTCAAGTATTATTATCTTCGCGTTCGTTGAAAGCGCCTTTGCGATCTCCGTCATCTGCTGCTGTGCGACGGAAAGGGCGCCTATCTCATCGGAGGGCTTGAAATTGGCGTGCAGCCTCTTAAGAAGCTCCTCCGCCTTTTTATTCATCTCATTCCACTGTATCATTCCGTTACGGATGATCTCATGGCCCATGAAGATATTCTCCGTTACGGAGAGGGTGGGATAGGTCGTGGGATGCTGGTAAACAGCCGCTATTCCGGCATCAAGGGCATCCTTCGGTCCCCTGAAGTGTACTTCCTTTCCCTCCAGAAGCATCTGCCCCTCTTCAGCGGCATGCACTCCGGTTATCACCTTGATGAACGTGGATTTTCCCGCACCGTTCTCTCCCATAAGGGCATGTACCTCTCCCCTTTTCAGCTGGAAGTGAACCTGGTTTAAGGCCTTTACGCCGGGGAAGATCTTTGTTATCCCTTTAAGTTCCAGAATGTATTCGGATTCCGGCATTTTTTCTCCTTCCTCGATCTTTTATAGGAAACGGACAAAGTGCCTGCACTTTGATTTGTTTACCATAGGATCCGTTCAGCTGCCTGAACATCTACAATTGTCGATCATAAAGGTCAATAAATAAACAGGAAAATTTTCATATTTGGGTAAAA
Organism: Lachnospiraceae bacterium; assembly: GCA_017453865.1. GTDB lineage: Bacteria > Bacillota > Clostridia > Lachnospirales > Lachnospiraceae > NK4A144. The sequence continues at coordinate 4,327 of JAFTEC010000105.1, read as the reverse complement.
TCAATAAATGTTCAATGGACATTCGGGATAAAGTATTTTAAACTATCCGGTAAGATAAAAATAAAAACCTTAAGGAGGAATTACCATGGTCAAAGGATTCAAAATGAAGCTGTATGAAGGACAGGCGGAGGAATACAGGAAGCGCCATAATGAGCTCTGGCCCGAGATGATCGACATGATACATGAACATGGCGGGAAAAATTATTCCATCTTTCTGGATGAAGAGACGAACGTTCTCTTCGGTTACATAGAGATAGAGGATGAAAAGAAGTGGGCTGAGGGAGCAGATACGGCGATCAACAGAAAGTGGTGGGATTTCATGGCTCCCATAATGGAAACAAATCCCGACAACAGCCCTGTCTCCGTTGACTTACGTGAAATGTTCCATCTGGACTGAATATGACTCTTCTTATCGTTGATGACGAGGATCTGACACGAGGCGGCATTGCAGCTGCCATAAGAAAGACGGATCTTCCCATAAAAAGAATACTGGAAGCCGATGACGGGATCAGGGGTGTGGATACCGCTTTGGAAGAACACCCGGACATCATTTTGAGCGATATCCGTATGGCAAGGATGTCCGGGATAGATATGGCGGACTCCCTGAAGGACCGGCTTCCGGACACGGTCTTTATCTTTATGAGCGGCTATTCGGACAGAGAGTACTTAAAGGAGGCCATCCGGCTGAAGGCCGTGAGTTTCATAGAAAAGCCGATAGACCTTACGGAGCTTGAAAATGCCTTGAGGGAGGCCATCCGCTTAAGGGACGAGATCCTGAAGTCCCGGCAGTCCAAGCTTTTTGAGAGCAGAGCTGCCGCAGGCAGGCTCGCCCTTTCCCTGACCCTACCTCCCGAGGAAGCGGGGGAGCTGTCTATGGAATTAACGGGTGACGAGGTAAGTGAGCGGGTCAGGAGCAACAGATTCATCACCACCTTTATAGTGAAGACTACTGTCTCCCTGGACAATCTCAGCTCCGATGAAAGGAAACGGATAAGCGATTCCTTCGATGTCTTTCTTGAGAGCATCCGCTGCGGTGAGATCAACATAGTTAAACATGATCAATATCTGGTATACCACGTCTTTTCCCCGGAGAAGCTCACGGAAAAGAATATCCGGCTTATCGGCGGCACCTTAAAGGATATTCTGGGAGATAAGCTGAAATTCTTTATTTCCGCAGGAAATACCGTATCGGGACTTGAAAATGCCTGGAGCTCCTATAATCAGGCTGTACTTCTTATGCAGTCCTCCTTTTTCAAGGACTACGGCTGCATCATTTTTGACAGCAGCGAAGAGCTCCTTCCCGCACCCCGGGTACTTCCCGACCCTTCAGATGCTTATCTCCTCTCCCTTCTTTCCGGAGATCCCGAAAAGGTAAGAAGGACCGAGGAAGAGATAGAGCGTTCCCTTTCCGATTCCCGTAATCTCCTTCCGAATCAGGTCAGGGACATTTATTATAAGCTCTTTACCGCGGTATCGGATGCATACCGGAAGCTCTCCATTCCTCCCGACAGCTTCTTCTCCACCTCGGAGTCGCTTTTAAGCTTCGTTCAGGAATGTAATACCTTAAGGGAGCTTTCCGGACATTTAAGCGAAAGATCCTTACGCCTCCTCGAATCGATGGACAATAAGGAGCCTGAGAACCCCACGGTTTTTTCCATCAGGGAATACGTGTCAAAAAACTACTCGCGGGAGGATCTTTCCGTAAAGGAGATAAGCGGTTACGTGCATCTGTCCTCCGCCTATGTCTGCACTCTTTTCAAAAATGAGACAGGCACCACCCTGAACCAGTACATAACCCTGTACCGGATGGACAAGGCTAAGGAATTCCTGTCCGATCCGGCTTACACCATCTCCGAGATCTCTATGAAGGTCGGCTATTCCGACGGAAACTATTTCGGAAAATCCTTTAAGAAGACCGTTGGCATGACTCCCGGTGAATACCGAAGCCATATACTGCTATGAAAAAAAGCTTTGATCCCGTACACTACTTTCTGAATGACTTAAGCTTTTCAAAAAAGCTTCTGATATCGTTCTTCATCCTCCTCCTGATACCATCTCTTGCGGTATCGGTACTTATGTACGGCGAGATCACGGAACTCGTGGTGACGGATACCATAGCAAATTCCAAAAACCTTTCCGAGCAGACAGCCTATACCGTGAATACGGTGACCAGCCGTATAAAGAACGTATCGGACATCCTTTCAAACGACTCCTATCTCCGTGAGATCGCCATGCATCCCGCTTTTTCCCATACCGATGACCTGGAGGTTTCCAGAGTGCTGAAGGATTCCTTTATGTCCTCCATAAACTCATTCCTGAACGATCCCCTGATAAAGGGAATACGGATCTACCTGGATACTCCCTATCAGGACCTCTACGAAGACTCCGGGAATAATGATGTTTTCCAATCCATGGATCTTACCCGCGGCAGCTACTGGGGCGGTATTATGAGCACCAATGAGACTGATGCCCTTTACTGCGCCCCCTTCTATCTTTCAAACCGGGAACGGGAAACTCTCGGTGATCTTTCATATGTGAAGAGGATACGTTACGAGATGTCGGAGAAAAAGGACGCGGCCACGGCTGCCTATCTCGTGGTCTATTATTCATCCGACAGCCTCTCCGAAGCCCTGACCTTCGAAACAGGGGAAAGCGAGGCCGTGAATTACATAATAAATGAAAGGGATAATCTCATCGCCTATTCGGACATGGCACTTGCCGCCACCTATTTCCTTAATAATGATGATATGGAAAGGCTGATCCCGGAGAGCGACACCTTTGTAAAAAAAGAAGTCATAGGGCGGGAAATGTATATGAGCCGCTACGTCATTGAAAATACCGGCTGGTATCTGGTTTCCGTTATAAGTGCCGGTCCTTTGAACGACCGCGCAAGATCCATCCTTATGCGCTACGCGCTTATCTACATCTTCTCCGTTATCATTGCCCTTGCGGTCTCGTACTATATGGGCAGCTCCATATCCTCCCGTATAGAAAACGTCATCAGAAAAATGGAGAGGACACATCATACAAAGGTTCACAAGATAAAGGAGGAATCCGGCAGGGATGAGATCGGAGACTTCGTCCTGACCTATAATCACATGGCCGATCAGATAAATGAGCTTATCGAACGCCAGACGGAAGCTGCGGAACAGATCAAAACCTCGGAATTCAATGCTCTTCAGTCCCAGATAAATCCGCATTTTCTCTATAACACACTTGATATGATAAACTGGCTTGCCCTAAGCAACGAAAACAGCAGGGTTACGGAGGCTGTCCGATCCCTCTCCCGTTTTTATAAGCTCACCCTTTCCAAAAAGAAAACTATGGATACCGTAGAGCATGAGCTTGAACATGTCTCCCTCTATGTGAAGCTGCAGAATATGCGCTTTGACGATAAGATTGATTTTATTGTGGATGTCCCGGACAATCTGATGTCCTATGAGATCCCGAAGCTTACCTTCCAGCCCATTGTAGAAAATGCCATAGTCCACGGGATCTTTGAAAAGGAGAACCGGAGCGGAACCATTGTCCTCACAGCCTGGAGCGAGGAGAACGATATGCTTTTCCTTATTTCCGATGACGGAGTCGGAATGGATGAAGAGACCTTAAGTGCCATTCTTACGGATAACAGCGCCAATGACGGCTCCGATCATGGAAGTAATATCGGTGTATTCAATACCCATAACCGCCTGAAGCTTCTCTACGGCAGCTCCTACGGACTGTCATACAGGAGCACCCCCGGAGAAGGCACCGAGGTCACTGTCCGGATCCGTCGATGATACCGGAAAGAAAGATTCACGCCTGAGGGTTATTCTTGAGCCAACTTATAATAACATCACTTTCGTAAAGCGGAGTCCCGTCGATAAACAAACAGGGAACCTGCTGTTTACCCCCGACATCAACAAGGATCCGGCGGTCTTCTTCATTCTTGTGAATATCGTGATACTCGATATCACTTCTGCCTTCTTCCTCAATCTCACGGATGACCTTCCTGCAGTAAGGACAGGTTTCAAACATAAACAGCTTTAGATCCATGGAAATCCTCCTTTAATTCATATTATTAGCTTTGTTAAACTCGCAAACGCATCGCTTTTTGCTCGTTATAAAATCGCTGCTGACGCAGCTCTCCGGGTACGGGGCTTATAACCCCGCACCCGAAATCAAGATATTCCCACCACCTAAAGGTGGTGGGTTATCTTGATTATTTTATATACAGTATATAAAAAAATCCGCCCCCATTTTAACATACATGTATATAAAAATCCTGATGATTTTTTATAGATATCTATATTAAGAAAATCTACCAGACTACATACTACAGACTATA
>JAFTEC010000104.1 GCA_017453865.1 Lachnospiraceae bacterium | reverse complement strand
GCTCCGAAGACCCGCCTGAAGATCCTGCAGGAGCAACAGAAGGTTCTGTTGAAGAACCGGCAGAGTCGGAAGAAGAAACAGAAGGATCCGCGGGAGAAACTGAAGGCTCAGAAGGAATGACCACCGGCCCCGAAGACCCGTCCCCCCCCTCCGACGGGATGACCTGAGGCTCATACGGGGCAACAGAAGGCTCTGTCTGCACCGACTCGGGATCTAACGGAACAGAAGAAGGCTTAGCTTCATCTTTTTTTGTTTCAGTCTCCGAATACAGAACAACATTAAGCTCCTCGGGAAATTTAATATCCTTTTCCGAGCCCCCCACAGGCACCGTCTGATAGGCAATCTCCTTGGAAAGCTCCTCAAAAGACGTGATAACCCTTTCGGTCTCGTCAGTATCCGCGCTGACGGCAAATCTGCTTATGCTTATGCTTGTGCTCAACACCGCCGCGCAAAGTGCTAATGCAAATATTCTTTTTCTTAACTGGCTCAGGCTCTTCCATTTATCCTTTAACATGTAATTATTCTCCCAAACAATAAAACTACAGAGGAAAAAGGAACCGTCCCCAATGGTAAAACAGACCTCATTCCTCCGAAAAAAAGAGAGCCAAAAAGAACCGTCTTAAGTGATCCCGGTTCTATATGACTCCCCTTAATAATTATTCCCCAGAAAATGACTTAAAGAAATGATTTAAAGCTATGAAAGCAAGCTTTCATACTTATCGCTGTGAAAACGGCCTTGCAAGCAAGCATTTTCACTTAGCTAAAAAACGATTCAAAAAACCGTTCTACATTCTCTCATACGAATGGACACAAAAAGGACACATATATATACTCTGTCAAAAATTCCCGCCCAGAGCTGTAAGGGTGTCAACCACCATGATACAGCCATCAGAAATTCTGGAAAAAACGGCTGTCAGCTTGTCCTCGGGGATCGCTATCCTCCCGTCGGTAAAAGGCTTTCTGTCATCCAGATAAGTAAGAAGGAACCGATTGAACGGATAAGCCCCCGAAGCAGTCTTCATGCTCTCCATGCTGCCACCGAGGCCTCCCTTCCCTATAAATCCCGGCGTTGTCAATACCATCCCCCATCGTCCGGTATCATCCTTTTCATGCAGGGAAATCCATGCAGAGCTCTTTTCATAAACCGCTACGATAAGGAGCTGATCTGTTTTATCAGTCTCCGGAAGGGACAAGACCCAGGACGGCGAATTCTCGACATTACTGTCATGCCGTTTTGTGCCCGCTCCATCCGAGGAATATGCCGTGCCGCCGGTTTCAACATAGGCACCGGGACTTCCTTTGCTTCCATCTGAAGCGCAATCTGCAGAGACGCTGTTTAAATCCTTGAGAGTAATGATCGTAAGGCTCTGGTCAAGCCCGGTATCCTGAAGAGTCTTTAAGAGCACATCATTGACCCCATAAAGTTCGAGCGCCCCCCCTGATACTTTCGAAACCTTATATCCCATGATAAAGCCCCTTAAGCCGGCGCTCGAAAAATATGGCACATCTGTAAGATCAAGCCTTACCTTTATACCTTTGCGGCAAGCATCTATAACGTGTTCCGAAAATTCATCTCCCGTATATGAGTCCACCTTTCCTTCAATCTTTAAGGTGAGCATGTCCTCTCCAGGGATTTCCTGAATATTCATATTTTCTGCCTTTCCTAAAAAATATAACGAAATCAAAAAAATACTTCAGATACTGTTTCCCGCCATGTTTTTCCTGGTCCGACGGCCTTTCTGTGCCCTCACGGTATATATATCCTGCAGAGCTCATCCTTTTCTTTCCCCATGATCTGCGCTTCAACGCCCGCCTCATTTAAAAGCCCCGTAAAGGTCTCCGCATATACAGGCGTATCATCTCTCTGCAAAAAAGAAAAATAAAAATATCCGTTAAGCGGAATAAGCGTCACCATCAGAGGCGATACGAGCGTATCGCAATATACATAGACCTCTTCCATATATTCCTCTATGGCGCCCCATCTGATATCCCCCACATAGCTGACAGTACAGGTTTCGGGATGGGCTACCACCTGCTCGGGTGATTTTTTGTAAAGTTCCCTTCTCTCCCTTACAGTTTTCAGAGCATCCAGCTTTTCAGCAAACTCAGCCTTTTTCTTTATATCATAGAGCATATTGTCTTCATCGCTCTGCAGGATGATCTGCCCTCTCCCTATGGTAAACTGCTTATCCATAGGAAATGTGTCCGTTCTTTCATCGTATCTGATGTTTAATAGTGTAACCTGATCATGATAGTTCTCCCGGCCCATACAGTTTTTTCTCAATGAATGTGCTATGCCGCAAGCCAGGGGAAGCCCTTCTCTGTCCGGGAAAAGCTTTTTTACGACTTCCTTCACAAAAAATGCTGTTACAGCCGTCGGGCTTCCGTCCCTGCCTTTTGCGATCCTTATGATATCCGGTTCAGACGCCCGTATCAGATAGCGGATACGCCCGCTGCTCTGTGCATAGCGCGTATCCGGTAAAAAATTTCTTACCGGTTCCGGCTCGTAAAGAGGTGTAATATCCCTCTTTATGGAGAGGCCGCTGTAAGGATCCTCGGTTTCCCCTTTTAAGAACCCTCCTCCCGTAAGGCGGATGTTACCCCCCGGGATAGATAATCCGTATTTTTGTTTTATGTAAAGATAGACCACTGTCTTTAACCAGGGAATCATCCCCTGTGCATCCGACATGCTGTGATACATATCGAAAAAAATGCGGTTATCCTCATAACCCGCAGCCAGATAATGCCCATGCGCCTCTTCGCTCCCAAGGGTTATTCCGCCGGATCCTTTATAAACCGGGAGCTTTGCCTCATTTAACGTGATCTCGTATTCTTCGCCTCTTCGTATGACTTTTTTGCAATAATAGGGATAACGCCCGGCAGACTCCTGTACCGCAAATTCCAAACTATCGTCTGAAACAGGCTCTTTAAGCCTCACTTCCATCCTTAAGACATTTTGAAAAGTATCCCACGAACGGTAAAGGAACTCATTCCTTAAGATCGAGCCTGTATAAACTGTATCCCGCTCAGCCATAGCACCCCTTGATTTATATCCCTTAAGCCCCTGAACCAAAATATTTGAATCCGATCATTGTTATATCATCGTATTTTGCCGCACCCGAAACGAAATCCTCGATATCCTGTCTGACAGAAGGAAGGAGCTTTTCCATTTCCTCATCCTTATGGGCATTAAGCGCATAAAGAAGCCGCTCTGCACCGTAAAGTACTCCGTCCCGGTCGGAGGCCTCCGTTACGCCGTCTGAGTATTCGAACAGGCAATCTCCCTCCTCAAGCTCAACAGAATACTCCTCATAAACGGCATTATCAAAAACTCCCACGATCGTAGAGTGACGCAGGGTGAGATATTCAAACCCGCCTCCCGCGCGCATGATGACAGGATCCATATGCCCTGCGTTTGAAGCAGTCACCCTGCCGGTCTTTAAGTC
>JAFTEC010000103.1 GCA_017453865.1 Lachnospiraceae bacterium | reverse complement strand
TACGGTCAGATGAACGAGCCCCCCGGAGCCAGAATGAGAGTCGGCCTGTCCGGACTTACCATGGCGGAATATTTCCGTGATGTGAAGAATCAGGACGTGCTTCTCTTCATTGACAATATATTCAGATTTACCCAGGCAGGATCCGAGGTTTCGGCTCTTCTCGGACGTATGCCTTCAGCCGTTGGTTACCAGCCTACCCTGGCTACGGAAATGGGTGCCCTGCAGGAGCGTATCACCTCTACGAAGAAAGGATCCATCACCTCTGTTCAGGCGGTTTATGTGCCTGCGGATGACCTTACGGACCCCGCTCCCGCTACAACCTTCACCCACCTGGATGCCACCACGGTACTTTCCCGTGATATCGCTTCAAAGGGAATATATCCGGCTGTAGATCCGCTTGATTCCACAAGCCGTATCCTCTCACCGGATATACTGGGTAAGGAACACTACGAGATCGCAAAGGGTGTGCAGCAGGTTCTCCAGAGATACAGAGAGCTTCAGGATATCATAGCCATCATGGGTATGGACGAGCTTTCCGAAGAGGACAAGCAGGCGGTTTACCGTGCAAGAAAGATTCAGAACTTCCTGTCTCAGAGCTTCTCCGTTGCAGAGCAGTTTACCGGTCTTCCCGGCAAGTATGTTCCCTTAAAGGAGACCCTGAGAGGCTTCAGGATGATCCTTGACGGAGAGTGCGACGACCTTCCCGAAAGTGCTTTCCTTCTCGTCGGAACCATAGATGAGGTATTTGAGAAAGCAAAGAAGTAAGGGGGATTAACGTATGTCTGCCTATCAGCTTGATGTGGTCTCAATGGACGGGCCGGAATTTTCCGGAAGTGTCCAGAAGCTGCTCCTTCGAACCATAGCGGGAGACGTGGAAATACTGGCCCGACACATGAATTATTGTACCTCCATCGGAATGGGTACCGCCCACGTGGTGATGGAGGACGGAACCGAGAGAACGGCTGCCTGTATCGGCGGTATGCTCTCCGTAATGGACGGTGTATGCCGCGTTCTTCCCACTACCTGGGAATGGAGTGATGAAATAGATCTTGATAGGGCAAAGGCCGCGAAGGAAAAGGCCGAAAAGGCTCTGAATGACGCAAAGCTTGATTCTGAAGCCAGAGTCCGCGCCCAGGCAAAGCTCTACCGGGCTCTTGTCCGGATAGGAAGCGCATCTTCAGGACAACAATAAATGGACAAGCCTATACTCTACAGGAAACGCATAATACCCGAGGAGTGCATTCCATTAAAGGATGATGTCATTATCTATGCCAATGAGCGCATCATCGTAACCTCCTGGAATACATTGCATCCAAAGGATGAATTTGACCACGGGTATTCATGCTACTTCCTGCAGGAAGGCTATAAGGTAAGCCGCTTTCTGCGTTCTGACAATTCCCTTGTCTACTGGTACTGTGACATAATAGACTTCGAGTACCGGGAAAGCGACAATGCCTATATCTTCAGGGATCTTCTGGCAGATGTGATAGTAATGCCGGACGGCTTTGTGAAAGTCGTTGATCTTGACGAATTCGAGCAGGCGCTGGAATCCGGCACACTCGATGAACTCGATGTGCGCCGCGCCCTCCGCTCTTTATCCAAGCTTCTGAATATCATATATGACGGTCATTTTGAAAGTCTTACCCGTGAAATAACCATGCGTATCTAGTGTACTGACACATTCAAATTCAAACTAATTGCTTGTCTTTTTTCCGTATGCTGCGTTATCGTCAATCGGCGTAGCTAGAACTCCAAACGGAGCCGCATCTATCAGGCCCATTGTCCTCCGGTATTCACTATTTCCTTTCCCTGTCCTGTTATCCTGCCTACCTCCGGGGTCTTGTTCCGCTTTATACCCGGTCCCTTTCTGCCGAGCAGCATAGGATCAACATTTGTATCACCGCTCATAATGGTATTCTGCGGCTCTGTAATATTCTCCCCTTCCCTGTGGATAAGATCGTTCATAACGATTAAACCACCGCTCACATCCTCAAGCTCTGTATCATCGATCTTTCTTATATTCTTACCCATAATATATTATACCGTCCTTTCTGTCCCTTCCGGAGCTTAAACTATTTGTACGGACCCTACTGACAAGGTTCTGACCTGAACAACCCTGTCAATCATATATACGAATATTATCCCGGAAAAGGCAGCCATCCATCAAAAACAAAAGAATTATTTACGCGTCATTCTCCTCTGCCGCTTCCTCGCCCTCATCATTATTTTCTTCCTGCTGCTCCTCTTCAGGCTCCTCCTCTACGGGAGCATCCTCCTCTTCCTGTTCTTCTTCCTCTGTGTACTCCTCTTCCTCAAGCCCTTCTTCGTCGGAATCCTCCGGCTTCTTCGCATTCTCAAGGGTTTCGTCCGCTGTTCCGTAGCCTGAGTACTTTCCCGTCCAATAGAGATAGAATACGTGGTGACCGATTATGGTGCCCTTTATACCCGGAACTATGGTCCTGAAGAAGAGACACTCACCGATATTATTCTCTCCGTTCATTGCAGCCCTGGCAGCCTTATAGCACTCGGCATTTGCACCCTGGGATAGAACTATGGCAAAACGTCCGCTTGTTACGGGCTCAAACTGGCCCGGCTGGTAGATGACCCCTGTAATGGTATTGGGGAAGGCTCCGCTCATTACGCGGTTCATAACAACGGCTCCCACCGCAACCTTTCCTGCCCAGGGCTCTCCTCCTGCCTCACACTGTATCAGCGCTGCCAGCATATCCTCTTCTCCGGCTCCTATGGACACCTCATCCAGAGAACGCTTCTTCATCTTCTCGGAAAGTCTTGCCAGCTCCTCTTCCTTTTTCAGCTGCTCCTTAAGCGCACTGACCGTATTCCTGGCGGCAATGAGCTTTGCCTCATATGCAAGAGCCTCCGCCTCCGCAACCGAGATTTCCCCTGCATAGGCGGTTATGGAGTTTCTCGTATTGTCGACCAGCTCCTTCACCCTGTTCTGCTCTGCGGCAGCATCCTCACGGAGGGAATCGAGCTCAGTCTTCTCCTTTTCAAGCTCTGCCTTCTGTGCCTTTATATCCTTGATCTTCTCCTTATAGCGCTCCAGCATCTCATGGTCATACTGATTGACCCTTGATATATACTCTGCCCGGTTCAGGAAATCGCTGAAATTCGAGGTCTGGAAAAAGAGCTCCAGATAGCTTTCCTTCCCTTTTTCATACTGGGTGCGTATTCTTGCCTTTATAAACTTGTACTGATTTTTCGCCTCTTCCTCGGTCTCTTCGAGAACCGTACCGGCATCAGAGATCTCTTCCTCTTTTTTCCGGATGTTTTCCTCAATGTCCCCGAGCTTGTCCGATACGTTCTCCAGCTTGCTGTTCAGGTCAGAGAGGTTACTCTTCAGCTCACTCTGGGTGTCTTTAAGGTCATCCAGCCTGTCTTCCGTTTCATCCAGCCTGTCCTCGGTCTCTTCCTCTGTCTTCTTCGCTTCCTCCAGCTTTTCCGAGGTTGACTTATCGGCGTACACGGGAGAAAGCCCTCCCATTGCCACAGAAAAGGCAAGAGAGAGGGTTATCGATGAAAAAATGAAGTTTTTCAGCGCTTTACGGAATTTCAAATTCAGATACCTTCTTCCATCTCCCTGATACGGCGGATATGCCTCTCGCCTTCTGAAAAATCCTCGTTCAAGAAGGTGTCGGTGATGGCTGCGGCAAGCCCCGGTCCCACAATATTGGCTCCGAGTGCGAGAACATTGGCATCATTATGCTGTCTCGTCATCTTCGCCATAAGCTGATTGGTGCAGAGTGCAGCCCTTATGCCCTTGATCTTATTCGCGGCAATTGATATGCCTATTCCGGTGGTACAGATAACGATCCCTCTTTCAGCCTCACCGTCAGCAACCGAACGCGCCACCGCCTGCCCGAATATGGGATAATCACAGGACTCCTTATTATAGCAGCCCTTATCAATAACGGAAATATTCTGTTCCTCGAGGTGCTTCTTTATATACTCCTTCAGGTCGTATCCGCCATGATCGCTTCCTATCGCTACCGTCATTTTTGCTCCTTTCTTTTACAGTCTATTATCTTATGTCCTGCAGCGCGGATGAGACGGTTCATTATGGCCATTCCCATATCAGCGCTGTCAAATTCTTCTGTGTAAATGAGATCCGCTCCTTCATTATCCATATCGCGTAAGGCCTTAAAAAGATTCCTCGCTATGCTCTCCTCATCCTGCCTGGATCCGAGGGATCTCACAATATCAGCCCTGTAGCTGTCAGCAGTCTCATCGGAAGCAAGGACCGCGGTCTTTATGCCCTTATCCTTTCCGTCCCGGCAGAGGGAATTGATCCTCTCCCTTACACTCTCCGGATCTCCCCTTACTATGTAGAGCTCTCCCTTCGGCGCGTAATGCCTGTACTTCATTCCCGGAGCTTTTGGATGGGCATTTTCATCCATAACGCCCTCAATGAAGGGATCGGTGTCAACCTCCCCCAGCTTCTCCCTAAGCCTTTTCAGGCTGACGTATCCGGGTCTTAAAAGACAGGGCCTCTCACCGGAAAGATCCACTATGGTGGATTCCAGTCCAATGCCTACCTCACCGCCGTCTATAATAAGGGGGATCTTCCCCTTCATATCCTCATATACATGCTCCGCAGTAGTGCAGCTCGGTCTTCCCGAGGCATTGGCACTGGGAGCTGCTATGTAACCTCCCGAGGCACGTATGAACTCCGCGGCTATGCTGTTTACCGGCATCCTTACCGCAACCGTATCAAGACCTCCCGTGGTCTCCGGCGGAACGGCAGCGCTTTTCTTAAAGATAAGGGTCAGGGGTCCCGGCCAGAATTCCTTTATAAGTATTTCTGCATTTTCCGGTATTCCGGCGACTATCCGGTCTAAGGCAGTTATCTCCGCTATATGCACTATCAGCGGATTATCGGAGGGTCTCCCTTTGGCTTCGTATATCCTTTTCGCGGAAGCCGGGTTCAGGGCGTCCCCTGCCAGGCCGTATACGGTCTCCGTGGGTATTGCCACCAGCTGGCCGTTTCGGATAAGCCTTCCCGCCTCTTCCATAAGGCTCCGGTCACGCTCTATATCCCCCCAGGCTCTGACTACTCTTGTTTCCATCATTCGGCGGCTCCGTCCGCATCATCCTGAGGTGCGGCTCCCTCCGCATCATCTGTAGAATGAGCATTATTCGCGGCATAGGCTGCAATGTCATCCCATACGGACTCATCCTCGAGCCCCAGCTTCCAGAATGCCGCTCCCGCAAGATGATAACCGTCCATAATGCTGAGCTTCGCATTCATTGACTCTTCATCCTCAAGCCATATCCTGACAAGAGAGCCATCGCTCTCATATTCTCCGTAATTACAGCCGGCGCCGTCATCCCAGGATGGAGTCACGCCGTGGGACGAAAGAAGCTCCGAAGCTTCACTCATGGGAGCCGCATGGGTGCTCTCCACAGCCCCGTTCTTCGTTTCCCATACGCGGCTGTAGAAGGGAAGCCCGTTTATCAACTTCGAGGCATCCACCTCCATCAGGGTCTTTTCTATACCATTCTCCACAAAATCAAGGGATGCAACAGGTCCCGCTTCGGTAGAGGCCGCATTATATTCATCATAACCCATTATCACGACATAATCCGCAACCCTTCCCTGTACTCCCCTGTAATAGTGCATTGAATGGGCTTCCGGAACATAATTGTCAACCGAAAGAATAAGCCCCGCTGCATGGGATGCCAGGGAAAGCTCCTTTATAAACTGGGCAAAGGACACTCCGGTCTCTCCGGTCAGTCTCTCGAAATCCACATTGATCCCGTCTGCCCCGCTCTCTTTCACACTGCTGACGAGTGACTCTATCAATATCTGTCTTTTTGAGCTGTGGCTTAGGACCTCAAAGGAGCCGCTCTCCGACTTAAAATCCGTGCAGTTAAAATTGTCGACAACAGGCCACACCCGCTTTCCCGCCTCATGCGCTGCCTGTACGTATTCTGCCGAGGAAAGATCCGTTATGGCACCCTCCGTATCCTTCAGGCTGTACCAGGTGGGTGAGAGCACATTTATGGAAGAATCCTTCAGAAGTATATCATAGACTCCCTGATTGGCATCCTTATTCATGACCTGATGCCAGCCGAGTACGATCTTCTGATTGAAGTGAGTCGCCGGAAATTCCATTTCCGCCACATTTCCCGGCGCTGTATCCTCCTCATCCGTATAGTCCTCCAGACTCTTATTTACCACATACCCAATGAGACCGTCCCCTGCCTGCACCCTTGAAAATTCATTTCCGGCATCCAGAACCCTAACCTTATCCTTCTTTTCCAGAATGGAAAGCACGTCGCTTTTCTTATCATCACTCAGATAAAGTGCCGTTTTCTTCGCGGTCACCGCAGCGGAATACTTATCCCGGGAATTCCTGATATAAATATAGGGCGCCTCAGCATCGAGCTTCTCCCTGTATTCGAGATCCGTGTACTTCCTTACAAGCTCCGATGAAAGGCAGAAAACACCGTTTATTATCTTCGCATCGCTTCCGAGCTCTGTCCTGTCCGTACCCTCCGGTGTCGTATACAGCACGATCCCCTCATTCTCATCATAATAGAACCAGTCATTTAGCTCGGCTCTTGTATAATCATAGGGCAGGAAAACCCTGTTTCCTTCCGTATATGCCTTATTCTCCGTTTCATAGCGGTCATTAAGTATTATCCCCGCCTCATTGTCTTCCAGGCCTCCGAAAAGCGAAGCAATATCGGCATTTAACTTCACGCCCTTAAGATCATCAAGGGATCCTCTGCCGAAAACCAGTAATAAACACGCAAGGATCACAACCCCCAGGATAACGGGAACGAGTATACGGATCAATGCCGTACCACCTTTGCCGCCTCTTCTTTTTCCTTTTCTTTTCCTCCGTTCGACCCGCTTTTTTACGGTTTCAATATCTTCTATTTCAAGATCGTCAAAATCCCTGTCATCTAATCTCATAGGATGTATTGTATCACATTCATCTTTTGTAAAACAGCCCTCTGCGCAAGTCATCAGCATTTGGGGCGCCTGGGGATACAGAAAGCACAAAGGGCTGTACCGTTTCAGGGCTCAGTCCTAAAGATCATCCACCCTGTCAAACCGGATCTCCGACAGAAGTCCTCTGTCGTCTTCGATATAATCAGCCATATAGCTTTTCCCGCTTTCCATCACTGTCCGTACGGTCTGCTCGGGAGACAGGGGCTTGTCCTGGACAAAGAGCCTGATCCCGTTATTCGCGTAATAGCTTAGTGTGGACAGCAGGTTTAATTTACTACTGCTCGGTACACTACCATTATTATTCATATTCTTCCCCTTCCGGTATAGCATTTGCGGCCAAGCCGCGTTTCCCGGGGCTCTGCATAAGGAGAACTGTGATATATCCGAAAGATCCGCACAGACCCCGGTTACCCTCATTTTCTGCCATAAGGAGGGACCCGTCCCTCAATTCCTTATAGCTGCGGGAAAGACCGACAGGATGCTTACTGCGGTGATCAGATCATTAAGAAGTTAAGATTCTTCATGGAAATGCCGATAAAAAAGTAAAGAAAAAAACTCGCCATTTGTTCATTTGGAAAATTTCCGGAAACCGGAATGAAATAACCTGAATCGCAGTACCGCTGACCCCCTCTCCGCATCCGAAGAAATCTGATTCGTCAGCCGACCCGTGAAATAGATTATACATCAATATCGGTAAATGGCAAGTATAAAAATAAAAACAATTTTTTTCTCACCGATTGGGAAAGATTCTTCGCTTCGCTCAGAATGACAAAGTCGTTACATAGATTTATTAAAAAAATCTAATTTGTAGCCATTTCTCTTGACTATACGTATAAAATGGTATAAAACTTACAAGATAACCAAATCAAGGAAGGAAAGGTGCGTCATATGAAAATAGAAAAAGTAAACGACAAAACGATCCGATGCACTCTTACGAAGAACGATCTGACAGAAAGACAGATAAAGCTCAGCGAGCTGGCTTACGGTACGGAAAAGGCCAGAGGCTTTTTTAAGGATATGATACAGCAGGCAAGCTATCAGTTTGGGTTCGAGGCAGAGGATATCCCCCTGATGATAGAGGCGATCCCCCTTTCCGGAGAAGCTATTGTTCTCGTTATCACGAAGGTTGAGGACCCCGAGGAACTGGATACCAGATTCTCACGCTTCGCTCCGGACCTGAAGGATGATAGCTTTACGCCGGACGACTCCGTATCCGGAGTGTCAAATTACGGGGCAGATGATGTTATCGACCTTGTAAAGCGGCTCCATGATACCATACAGAATGCCAATAAGGCTCTGAAGGGCAACCAGCATCTGCTGCAGGATGTGGCCTCTGCGGAAGCTGCTCCCGATACCGTTTCCCCGGACGCAAAGAATATACAGATAACCGTTCCCGTAGACATTGTAAAGCTCTATGCCTTTAAGAATATGGATGTACTGATAGAGCTCGCCCATATATTAAAAGGACTCTACGACGGCCAGAATACCCTTTACAAGGAAGAATCCGATGACTGCTATTATCTCATTATAAGAAAATCATCACTGTCACCGGAGACATTTAATAAGGTCTGCAATATTATCACCGAATATGCAACAGTCGAGAACTACACTCCCTCGGTTCAGGCATACTTTGACGAGCATGCCACTCCTGTGATCAGCGGCAATGCGCTGCAGATGCTTGCAGAGATCTGATCAATAATAATGACATCCTGAGCGCCGGCGAAGGATCTTTCCTTTCGGTTATAAAAGCTTCTTCGCTCCGCTCAGAATGTTGCCCGCAGGCATTAGTGGACCGCCATCATGCCTGATTCAGCTTCTCAACCAGCTCATTTGGATCCACACCGTGAACTATGGCTGCTTCCTCAATGGTCTCGCTTGCCGAAGAAGGACAGCCTATGCAGTGCATACCTATTTCCATCAGAACCGGAACCGCTCCGGGCTTTATAGAAAGAATATCCCCTATTGTAGTATCCTTTGTGATCGTATCCATTGTTTCCATTTTTCTTTCCTCCTTTATTTACCGCATCAGTGTACTCTTTACCTTTTCGTACCTGACCTTCAGTTCCTTGAACATGGAAAGCATTTCTTCCGCTTTGTTCTTTGCAACAGTCATTATATTATCATAATCATTGACAAAGGTCATCACCACCTCCCTGTCAAATTTATTATGATCCATTTCATCCTGCAGTATCCTGATCACGGCCTCCTTATTTTTGGCGGGGTGATAAGCTCTTTCGCAGGTAAGGGCCGTTATGGTATCCGCAACCTGCAGCACCTTCTGTCCCTTCGTCATTTCCTCAACCTTCCAGCCATAGGGATACCCGCTGCCGTCCAGTCTTTCATGATGCCCCAGGGCTATCTTCAGTATGTTTTCGCTGACCCTGTCCTTTAAGATCTGCTCAAGTATGGACACATGCTCCCTGACCTTCGCCATTTCCTCATCGGTAAGCCTTCTCGGTGCGGAGATGATCTCCTCCGGAACCACCAGCATACCCACGTCATGCAGGGCACTGCCGAGGAACAGCTCCTTCATCTCTCCTTCTCCGAAGTCCTCCATTCTGCCGGCTATCTCCGAAGCCACCATTGTACAGGTCATGGTATTTATAACATTGTATTCGTCGTTAAAGCCCGAAATATAGATCAACATCCGGATATAGACCTGCTTCTCGCTCTCCGAGAAAAGAAGCCCCTTCCACAGGGTGTTCAGCTCCTCCTTATATGAGCCGTCCCGGAATTTGTCCTCTATATCGAATTTGACCAGCGCTCCTTCGAGAATATCGATATTCTTCGTGGTGAATTTCTTCCCTTCATATGCCCGAAGGTTCTGAATCCCGAACCTGTCCCCAAGGGAATTGTGGAAAAGGTCATATCTACCCGCCAAATGGATAAACTCTGACACTTCCTTTCCCTCGAAATCCACATCCTTCAGCTGTACAGCGTCGATATGGCTGTACATAAGTATCTTCGAGCGTTCCTCTATCGGAGAGGTGTATTTCATAAACAGATAGCCGTAAATGGAGTGTTTCATAGGATGCGCCACATCAAAGTCCAGCACGTCCTTGCCTCTCTCCACCTTAAAGGCCCCGATATCGTGA
This sequence comes from Lachnospiraceae bacterium, assembly GCA_017453865.1. Lineage (GTDB taxonomy): Bacteria > Bacillota > Clostridia > Lachnospirales > Lachnospiraceae > NK4A144. Next base: position 10,046 of record JAFTEC010000103.1, on the reverse strand, counting down.
AGAGCCGCGATGAAGGCATACTCCGCAAGCTCATATTCCTCATATCCGCCCTTATGCTCCAGCATCCGCCAAATGAGATAGGCCACCCTCTCACCATGGTCAATAAGGCGCTTATCAATGAGCCGCAGCGCCTCCAGAATGATCCTGCATATGTCTTTACTGGAAATATTGTCCTTTTTCATTTCATCCTTTCAAATCCGATCACAACCTTAAAAAGATCGCCGTCCAGTTCGATCCTGAATTCGCCGTTCTGCAGCACGGTCAGGCTCTCCGCTATGGAAAGTCCGAGACCGCTTCCTTCCGTGGAACGGCTGACATCCCCTCTTATAAATCTCTCTGTGAGCTCTGAAGCATCGATATTAAGCGCCTGTCTGGATATATTCTTCAACGTGAACTCCGCCCTTGTATCCGTGGCCCTGAGATCTGCATAGACCCTGGTGTCCGGCATGGCGTACTTTGCCACGTTTCCGTAAATATTGTCGAGTACCCTGAAAAGTCTCCGGCCGTCGGCAAAAATAAATACCTCCTCATCCGGAACAGTGGTCACAAGGGTAAGTCCCGACTCCTCAAATTTCTCGGCAGCCTCGCCCTCCATCTGCGAGATCATCATTCCGAAGTCCAGCTTCACGGGCTCTATGGAGATATTTCCCGACGTGATCTTCGATGCTTCCACCAGATCCTCCGTCAGGGTTTTAAGTCTATTGGATTTCTGGTCCAGGATATCAATATATTCCCTTGCCTTGTCATCCTCTATTTCCCTGCGTTTCAGGAGCCCCACGTAATTTATTATGGAGGTAAGCGGAGTCTTTATGTCGTGAGAGACATTGGTGATAAGATCCGCCTTCAGCTTTTCTGTTTTTATCGAGGACTGCATGGCTGCGGAAAGCCCGTCCTTCATGGAATTAATTGCTTTTCCGAGCTCCGCGTTCTCCCCGTTCAGACCGGAAATATCCAGATCCTCAGAGGTGTTGCCCTTGCAGATCTCCTTGACCGCGGAAAGGATCCTCCGTCTCTGGAAGGCGGAATTCAGAAGCAGGATAAAGATGACGATATCCACTCCCGCAAGGGCGATAAAGTAGCTGTTCTCATAATTATCCATTCCCATATAGAAAAGGAAAAGGTTTACGCCGACGATCAGCCCGAACAGTATCAGCGTTCTGATTATCACGAAATATCCGGACGTATTTCCGGCGGCACCGGAGGAAGCATACTCAAGCTTCTGCAGTATATAATTGGTGAGACTGTCCTTGTAGAGTGTTCCTGCCTTTATCCTTCTCACCAGACTGAAGTAGCCCGTCAGGAAGAAGAGATTCATTATCGCGGCACCCGCTCCCGCCATACAGAGCGCCTCTATCTCCACATTTCTGAGTTCATAGGTTTTGTCGGCAAAGAACAGAAGCCCCTGTATTCCCACAATGGCGAAGAAGGCTCCCGCTATTTCGGTCTTTATCCTGTCGAAACCCACGATCTCTGTTCTCGTGGCTAAGGTCAGTGCCGCCAGACAGAGAAAGCCTCCTATCAGAAATATGACCGCTCCTGTGGTGGCCGCCTGCATGACAGGACGGTAGCGGTAGTACTCATCCCTGGCGGCGCTTATGGAATCCGTCACGGGATAGCCGGTATCCACCGCAAATTCCAGATAATAATTGCCATCGAAGCTGTCCCGGAACGAAGTCATCATATTAAAGAGATAGCTGTCTGATACAAACATATTGCTCTCATACTCCAGCTTTCTGGAATCCAGTATGAGATACTGCCTGTAGATTTTTATCGTATCGTCTTCCTTAAAGGCGTCGGTATCAATATTTGAATAAGTATTGGCATTGGCATAGTCTGTAAGGAAAAAGCGCACATTCGTATTGTCGCTCCTTAGCTCAACCCCCAGTTCCTTATAATCCTGATAATCCTCCTGTATCCTTACCAGCGCCTGTTCCAGAAGCTTCAGAAGATCCTCATCACTGTACTTATCATTTGAATAATCAAATAAGGATCTGCCGTGGGCGGGAGGGTATTCCTCCTGAAGCTCGATGCTTACACCCTCAGAATCGCTTAAGCTTCCCTCCTCATAGGCGGAAGGCATTTCAGCATCGGCGGCTATTATTTCCCGGTCATCCCGGTATTTGTACTTCAGGCCTTTCCGGCTCCAGTGGAGAAGATCGGAAAGCTTGTACCCCACGCTCCTGCTCTGCTGCCCTGATATCCGGCCGTCCTCCATGTATTCCGCCAGATCCACTATCTTCCTGCCGTAGAATTCACCGTTTCTCTCAAAATTGCTCTTCAGACGGGAGCTTTCCACGATCTCCGCTATCCTGTCCGCCACCAGGCTCCGGAAAAGGTCAGAGCGCTCAAAAACAGGAGAACGGTTAATGATGCTCATGTTATTATCCATCCTGGTAACGGAAACCGCAGCAACCGTCAGACAGAGGACCGCCATTATGACCAAGAGCTCCTCCACCAGGACCAGAAATGCCTTTCTGCCGTTGGAAAAGATCTTATCCTTCACTGCTTCTCAACCTTATATCCCACACCCCATACCACCTTCAGGTATTTGGGCTCCTTCGGATTTATCTCTATCTTTTCCCTTATGTGCCTTATATGCACGGCAACCGTATTGTCCGCTCCTATGGCATCCTCATTCCAGATACTCTCATATATCTGGTTGATGGAAAAAACCTTCCCCACATTTTTCACCAGAAGCAATAGGATATTGTACTCAATGGGGGTAAGCTTCACTGCTTCTCCGTCAACCGTCACGACCTTGTCCGAATCATTGATGGAGAGACCTCCGACACTGAAAACATCCGTCCCGTCCTCCGCAAGTGCTCCGAGCTTCGTATAACGGCGAAGCTGGCTCTTTACCCTTGCCACGAGCTCCAGAGGGTTAAAGGGCTTCGGAAGATAATCATCGGCCCCCACATTAAGCCCCAGTATCTTGTCCGTGTCCTCGGTCTTTGCCGAAAGCATAATAACGGGAATGGAGCTTGTCTTCCTGAGCTCCAGTACCGCGTGGATCCCGTCCAATACAGGCATCATCACATCTATAATGAGAAGCTGTATATCATTGCTCTTTATTATGTCCAGAGCCTGCTGTCCGTCGTAGGCCTTGAAAACATCATAGCCCTCCTGGGTAAGATAGATATCCACCGCTTCCACTATTTCCCTGTCATCATCACATACTAAAATATTCACACTGTCCCTCCTCTATCCCCTTATATTTCCCTTTCCTTTCAGGGAATGCTTCATCGGGGTATAGGTAATGCCGTCACTTTCCCGGGCCGGTCCCGTTTCCCGAAATCCGAATTTGCGGTAAAATTCCACCGCATAGGGAGAAGAATTCACCGTGATCTCCTCCTGATCCTCATACTCTGCGCAGTAACCGCAGAGATAATTTAAGAGCGAGGTTCCGATCCCACTTTTCTGATATCTCCTGTTCACGAAAAGCAGGGAAATATGATTGGAATTCCTTATGGAGGCAACCCCCTCTATCCTGTCGTCCTCGAAATAACCGATAACCCTGTAATATCCATTGAGATACATTTTGTACAGAGTTTCGTCTGTAAGGAACTTCCTGAAATTATTGATCCCCTCCATACCGTAGTCCGGCGCGTCAAACTCGAGAAAGGTCTTCCATACGGTTTCCATTGCGTCGGGATATTCAGATTCCCTGACCTCTCTTATCCATCCCATCTCTGCTTAAGAATGCTTCTTCATAAAATCCATTATGTCAAAAAACACGTTGTATCTGTCCTTTTCATGGAACAGCTCATGCCTGTCCCCGGGATAAAGCTTGCTTGTCACATCGGAAAAGCCCATAGCCTTATACTGCCTGTAAAGCCCACGGATCGCTGCACCGTTTCCTCCCACCGGATCCTCTTCACCGGACATAAGGAATATGGGCAGGCTCCTCGGGATCTTTGACATCAGGGCTTTGTCCTGCATACGGAGTATCAGCACGGTAAGCCAGTAGTAGCCGTTAAGGGTAAATTCCCGACCTCCCAGGGGATCCCCTGCCACTTCCTCTACTGCTTCCTTCCTGCTGCAGACCCAGCCCATCGGACCGTCCTCCGGAAAAAGATCCGCAAAGTGTCCGAGGGACACCCTCGTACAGAAGCTGTCTCTTTTATGCCAGCCTCCGAATAAGGCGCTGAACCTGATATACAGAAGCTCCAGCCGGGTTATGAAGCTATTAAAGCTTCCGGTCCCCATGATGATAACACCACGTATCCCGCTCCCGTACATCTCCATATAGTTCCTTGCGATAAAGGAGCCCATGCTGTGACCCAGAAGAAAAACCGGCTTTCCGGGATATTCCTCCTCGATCATCTTTTTCAGCCTGTGGACATCCCTTACGAGAACGGTGGCGCCGTCATTTTCCGCGAAATATCCGAATTCACCCTGATAATCCTTTGCCGTATGTCCATGTCCCAGATGATCCGGACCCGCCACAAGATATCCTTCGGAAGCAAAAAACTCACAAAGCTCCTTATAGCGTCCGATATGCTCATTCATCCCATGTGCGATGATAAGGATCCCCTTTACTTCCTTTTCGGGAACGTACTTTTCGGCATATATGGTTGTTTCCTCATCCCGCGAGAGATAGGTCACGATTTCAGGCTTCATTTATGAGATCTCGGCTCCTGTGCCAATTTTATCGTCGGTGGTCATAAGGGCGAGATTGCCCTCCTTGTCCTCCGCACAGAGCAGCATCCCCTGTGACTCGTAGCCCGCCATCTTACGGGGCGGAAGGTTTGTGATGGCCATAACCTTTTTCCCTATAAGCTTCTCCGGCTCGGGATAGTATTTCTTTATTCCGGAAAGGATCTGCCTCTCCTCCTTACCTATCCGAACCTTGAACTTAAGGAGCTTTTCGGACTTTTCCACAGCCTCCGCTTCTATTATCTCTCCCACCCGGAATTCATTCCTGACGAAGTCGTCAAATACAACGTTCTCCTTATTCTGAGCCTTGTCGAAATCGAACGCGGGAGCCTCCGGAGCCTTTTTCTCTTGCTTTTTTTCAGCCTTTTTCGCAGGATAGAGCTTTTCTATCTCTTTAGCTATATCCTCATTCTTCACTCTCTGGAAAAGGGTCTCCGGATCCTCCGTAACCTTTGTTCCGCTCACAAAGCGTCCGGCTGTGTGAAGATCGTCAAATTCCGGAAGAGCCGTATTTAACTGCTTAAGTATCTTTTCCGCGGTCTCCGGAAGGAAGGGGCTTAACAGCGCTGTCCCGATAACTATTGAGTCCGCAAGATTATAGAGAACCGTACTCAGGCGATCCTTTTTCTCCCCGTCCTTTCCGAGGATCCAGGGCTCGGTCTCATCAATGTACTTATTGCAGCGCTTAAAGAGGTTAAATATATGGGTAAGTGCATCCGCAACCCTTAAGCCCTCCATATCCTTTACGATCTGATCCCGTGTACCGAGGACCGTATTATGCAGGTCATCATCCACCTTCTCCGAAACGCCCTTATTCTCTATCACGCCGCCGATATACTGGTTACTCATTGAAATTGTGCGCTTGACCAGGTTCCCCAGAGTATTGGCGAGATCCGAATTGAACCTCTCCACCATCAGATCCCAGGAGATAACGCCGTCGGTCTCAAAGGGCATCTCATGGAGCACAAAATAGCGCACCGCATCCACTCCGAAGATCTTCGAAAGATCATCGGCGTAAAGCACGTTGCCCTTGGATTTACTCATCTTCCCGTCTTCCTGCAAAAGCCAGGGATGCCCGAATATCTGCTTCGGCAGAGGCTCTCCCATTGCCATCAGGAAGATAGGCCAGTATATCGTATGGAAACGGATTATATCCTTTCCGATGAGGTGGAGATCCGCAGGCCAGTATTTCTTATACATCTCCGTATGGTTTCCGTCAGCGTCATAGCCTATACCCGTAGCATAATTTGCCAGGGCGTCAAGCCATACATAGACCACATGCTTCGGATCGAAGTCCACGGGGATCCCCCATTTGAAGCTGGTCCTCGAAACACAGAGATCCTGTAAACCCGGCTTCAGGAAGTTATTCATCATCTCATTCTTTCTCTGAACAGGCTGTATAAATTCGGGATGTGTCTCGATATGCTCTATCAGCCGGTCCGCGTACTTACTCATCTTGAAGAAGTATGCCTCTTCATGGGCAAGCTGAACAGGTCTTCCGCAGTCGGGACACTTGCCGTCCTTTAGCTGGGCCTTTGTCCAGAAGGACTCACAGGGTGTGCAGTACATTCCCTCATAGGCACCCTTATAGATATCACCCTGGTCGTAAAGCTTCTTAAAGATCTTCTGAACCTGCTTTTCATGATCCTCATCCGTGGTCCTGATGAAGCGGTCGTAGCTGGTATTCATGAGATCCCAGATCCTTTTTATCTCCGAAGCGGTCCGGTCCACATATTCCTTCGGAGTGATACCTGCCTCTTTTGCCTTATTCTCTATTTTCTGCCCATGCTCATCCGTCCCGGTCTGGAACCTGACGTCATAGCCCTGCTGTCTCTTGAAACGCGCAATGGCATCTGCCAGAACTATCTCATAGGTATTGCCGATATGCGGCTTTCCCGATGCATAAGCGATGGCTGTTGTAATATAATACGGTTTTCCTTTTACTGACATAGTGCTCCTCTTTCAGATTATTCTATAATCTGTTCTAGTTTATCACTTTTTCGGATAAACGGGAAGAGTGGTTACTTTGTACGCCCCCACTCGCGCAGCCGGAAGAATCAAGTTTGGCGAACTGTTACCTTCTCACAGGGAGCATTACATTTGAAAAGAATTCGCATCCTTCATGCGAAAAGTAAGCGTTTCCGCCCCTAGATCTCGCAATGGATCCGATTGAGACAAGCCCCAGGCCGTTTCTCTTGTGGCCTGTGGAGAAATAGGTACCGTTTACTATTTCAGGAGTACCGTTAAAGCTGTTTACTGCGGTGATAAAGAGGTAGTAATCATTCCTCACAGCCGCCGTAAGGCGGATAAAACGCTTATATGCCTCAATTTCCCTACAGGCATTTATGGCGTTTTCCAGAATATTCCCGAAAATGCTGCAAAGCTCATTGTCGGAAATATCCATTTCCTTCGGCAGGGAAATATCCACGCTAAGCGGGATCTTCTCCATCTTTGCGATCTCCATATAATAATTAAGAACCGCATTAACAGCGGGATTCGAACAGACAGTTTTCACGGTGAGACCCGGCATATCAACAATATAGCGGTCAATCAGGCTTTCGATCTCCTCGGTTTTTCCTTCAGCTGCAAGGCTCTTTATGGTCCTCACCGTATGCTTGAAGTCATGCCGCTCCTTTGCAACTGCCTCCAGATAACGCTGCTGTTTCTTAAACTGGGTTTCCTGCATCTGCAGGATATTATTCTCATTCTCTATATCCGCCGTTTCGATCATTGCCGTTACTATGAAATAAAACTGGATACAGAGAAGTATCATCAGCGTAAAAAACAAAACGAGTGAGATCCAGAAAGCCAGGAAAACGTTGTGTACATGCAGTGTTTCATAGTGCCTGGGGACAATGAAAAGATTGTAAGTAAGAAAGATAGACATCAGTCCGGTTGCCGTATACCATATCCTGTTCTGATTAAGCCTGTCCACCATCATCCTTCCAAAGACCCTGAGGGGATGCCAGACGATGAGAAGGAAGATCACGTTTATCAATGCCTGAAATACTGCTGCTCTGAAACTGAAGTGATTTATATCAGAGAAGGGATTTATCACCGCATCATAGCCGTTTGAAAAATTATTTAAGAACCCCGTGGCAGCGCCTGACAGGACAAACATAAACAAAGCCTTGCTGGTATGACAGCTCAGGCAGTAACGGAATACAATGAAACAGATAAGAAAGGCGAGCGGTGTGATCCCGTTATAGGAAAGACCGAAGTATACTTCGACTGCGGAAAGCACGAGGATCATGATAAGAAAAACAACAGAGACGATCTTTATTGTTTTACCCTTGGAAAACCTAAGCTGGTTCTTCATAGGGAGAAAACAGAGCATTGCGGCCGTGATAAAGGGGATCCAGGTAATTAAATCGGCAAAAAAAGCGGAGGAACTCATAAGGTTACTCCACGGTGTTCATTCCGGAGCTTATGAAAAACATAGTTTCTCCAGGTCTCCTCTGCCTCCGGCTGATTCTTCTGGCTGATGGGGATACGTATGCTGTTTATGACACAGCAGACCCCCTTTTCAAAGTTCATGATATGATCCATATTTACGATCATACCCCTGGAGACCATAAGGAAACGGCCATCCTTGCCCAGAGTATCCCAGAGCTCATTAAAGCCTGTCCTGGTCTTGTACACAGCGCCGTCCTTATCCTCTATCTCCTGCCTGTTTCCGTCAGCAATAACTGTAACAATGCGGGAATAGGGGATCTGGACGTCACAGCGGTTACTCATAAATTTCAGGAGCTTATTTGCCCCGGGATCCGTTGTGCGGTTCAGGATATCATCAAAGGCCTTAAAGACCCTCTCCCTGACCACGGGCTTTTCCATATACTCGTATGCATGGATGGAAAAGGCCTCCGGCATATACTCCAGGCTGCTGGTCAGAAAGAGTATAAACGTATCACTGTCCCTCTTTCGGATCTCCTGAGCCGCCTCCACACCGTTCATGCCCTCCATGAAAATATCCAGAAAGACCGCCGTATAGCGGAATGGACGAAAGGCCATCAGAAAATCCTCTGCCTTATCAAATTCATCAATAGACAGCTCCAGATCGTTTATTACGGAATATTCCTTTAGGTAAAGGATCAGAGGCTCTACCTCTTCCCTGATATCATCAACAACCGCAACGTTCATATTATAACCTTATCATAAAAGGCTTAATCTGTCTCAGGATACCTTATAGCTGCCTTTCAGATTATTACCCTTAAATCTGATGAGCTTTTCGACCTTGTCGTAGTCATACTCTCCCTTTTTCGCCTTATAATTCTTATTGTTGATATTTACCTTGACAGATTTCAGACTTCCGTCTTTCTTAAGCTTCGGGGTGACTGAGTCGGTATTTTTCACATAGTAAGGGTTCTCTTCGAAGGGGATACCCTTATCTCCCTTGGTTGCCTTCTTTATTGCTTTAACGGTATCTTTGTCTGCTCCCTCCAGACCTGTTATCTGGATCCTGTGCTTCTTTCTGTTTACCTTTATCTTATTTACCTTATAAGATGTGCCTCCCCGGGATACTGTAAACTTCTCTCCGAAGATCCCGGGAGTGATCTTGCCCTTGCCGGAGAAGGGTATCTGGTGGGCATATTCCACAGCAAATTCTTCCCCGGAGCCGTCTCCCACCTTTTCAATCCGTACATCCATCGGCTTATTATCGGCAGGAGTTAGAACCGGTGCGTCCGGCACATTCGATGTGTCCGGATCTTTGTTGTTATCATCCTCAGGATCGGGTGAGTCCGGATCTTTGTTGTTATCATCATCCTCAGGATCGGGAGGAATTACCGGCTGCTCCTTTATGGTAAAGGTCTTCGTGAGATACAGGCCGTAGGCTCCGTTTCCGGATAAACCGTATCTCCCTGTTCCTTTTACTGTGACCGTAGCAGTTCCTGCCTTGTCATTATCCTTAAATTCTGTCACATAGCAGCCGGGATAGAGGACACCGTCCTTGTTTCTTACTGTAATAGCCGGCTTTACAGGGCTTCCCTGGTAGGTCTGCTCCGGGATATTATCGATCTCGTAGCCCTTGCCCGACAGGTCCTCGCGGTAGTTGCAGATTAAATTGGCAGAGAGCATCTCCCCCTTGTCTTCATCCATATTATAATCGAGGAGAGTCAACGAGCCGAACTGCCTATCATACATGCCAATCAAATCCTGCTTCTCTTCCTCTGTTTCAGGATCTTTCCATTCTTCTCCCATTATAGGGAACATTGTTTTCAATATCTCAAGCTTACCTTCATCGCTTATGCTCCTGAAGCTGTCCTCAAGAGCCTGCCATTCCTCTTTACTGCCCGGGAAATAAACATCTTTAACCTCTGCCGCCATAAACAGGAAAGGCATCAGATGGTCTTTATCAAGGTTTTTGGGCAGGATCACCTTACCGGCACTGC
>JAFTEC010000102.1 GCA_017453865.1 Lachnospiraceae bacterium | reverse complement strand
GGAACCGTCGAAGAGAGAGCCATGACAGAGCTGCTTGCCCTTCCCTTCAGAAAGGCGCTGAGTGCCCTTGGCAGGGCGGTGGAGGCCAGAGACAAGAAAAATCAGGACAATTATACCTGTGTAATGCTGGAGATAAGATGATAACTGGACATGGATAATAACAATCTTCGTCTGCAGGAGCCGCCCTTCGCCCTTCCCTTTGATACCATAATCCATGGAAAATACAGGATCGATAGGGTGCTGGGCTTTGGCGGGTTCGGAATTACATATCAGGGTGACGACCTTGTGTCTTCCGGAAGGGTCGCCATAAAGGAGTACTATCCCAGCGGTCTGGTCACGCGCATACCGGGAAATACAGGAGTGGAGGTAAGCTCCGGATATGAGCAGTTTACAAAAGGAAAAGACAGGTTCTTGCAGGAAGCCAGGATCATCTATCACTGTCATAATGAGCACATACTACATATATTCAGCCTGTTTGAGGAAAACGGTACAGCCTACTATGTAATGGAGTTTCTGGAGGGCGTAGACCTCAGAAGGTTCATAAAAGCCCGTGGAAACAGGCTGGAGTGGAAGGAATTAAAGCCGCTTATCCTGCCTGTAATGGATGCGCTGATACAGGTTCATGCAGACGGGATAATTCACAGGGATATAAGTCCCGACAATATATACATAGGCAGTGACAACAGTGCAAAGCTTATAGATTTCGGAGCGGCAAGGAGCATTTCCGGAAACAGGAGCATGTCGGTCATACTCAAAAAGGGCTATGCACCTCCGGAGCAGTACCAGTCCCGCGGACATCATGGCCCGTGGACCGATGTATATGCGCTCGGTGGAACCATGTTCAGAGCCCTAACGGGAGAGATGCCTGTAGAGTCCATTGAAAGGATCCGAAATGACACGCTCCGCCCGCCGTCCTCTTACGGGATCAAGGTTCCGGCAGAAGTGGATATGGCCATAATGAAAGCGATGAACATTAACGAGCAGGATCGCTTTCAAAGCATCTCGGAGTTTAGAAATGCCATTGCTCCGGGTGCTTCCCCGGCAGGAGAAAAAAGGGGCTTTGTCTCCAGGTTATTTGACAACTTTACCGTGAAAACAGATAGCGCTGCTTTGATGTTTTCGGGGAGACAGCAGAACACCTGTCCGGTACTTACTGGTCTGGGAGGAATATACGCCTCCAACACTTTTAATTTGGATCAGGATATAATTTTCGGCAGGGATCCGGAGGTTTGCAGCATAGTTTTTCCCAACGGAACTCCCGGAGTCAGCAAGATACACTGTCAGATAGTGCTGAATTCCTTTGGCGCAAGGGCTGCGGTCATCGACTGCGATTCCTCCTTCGGAACCTTTTTAAACGGTAGCAGACTTGAGCCGGGGCAGCCGTATGCATTGCAGGATGGAGACGTGATCCAGTTCGGAGCAGGCAATATTTTCAGAATGAACCTGTAGAAAATTTATTGATAAGACGGAGAGAAGATTTGAAGATCATGTTTTCTTCGCGAGCCGCAAAAGCGGCAGAAAGGAAGATATGGGACTGATAAGAGGACACCAGTTTACAGATTCCGGAGGCAGGGAGGTCAACGAGGACAGCTGCCTGCTGGTCTTTGAAGAGGGAAGAGGAACATGTGCCTTAGTAGCCGACGGCCTGGGAGGACACGGAGGCGGCGCGGAGGCCTCGGCCCTGGCGAAGGATATAATCTACAAAAGCTTTACCAGTGAGATGATAGAGAAACCGGAGGAGTTTAATGTCTGGTTCCAGAGGGCGAACCAGTCGGTGCTTGCCATACAGACTCCCGAGGTGGAGATGAAGACTACGCTGGTGGTCCTCCTTATAAGAAACAAAAAAGCTCTGTGGGCACATATCGGGGATTCTCGGCTGTATCACTTTGAAGATGGGGTTCTGGTGGAACAGACCTTTGACCACAGTGTTTCTCAAATGGCTGTTTTGAGGGGAGAGATAGAACCGGAGGAGATAAGGGGGCATGTGGACAGGAACCGGCTGCTCAGAGCAATCGGAAAGGGAGAGACCATTCAACTGGATGTACATGAGGAGGTAGATCTGGAGGGAGAGAACCATGCTTTTTTGCTCTGTACGGATGGCTTTTGGGAATATGTGACCGAGAGGGAGATGGAAAAGGACCTGCGCCGCTCCAAAACACCGAAGCAGTGGATAGAAAGAATGGTAAAACGTCTGGAAAAGAGGACGAGAAATAAGGATAACGACAACAATACCGCAGTGGCGGTAATGTATGAAGGGGGAGTTGAGTGATGAAGCAGCTTAGAAAAATAATGGTGTCAATACTTATATTATGTACTTCGTTATATCTGTGCACGGCTGTATATGCAGCGGAAGCCCTGGAGATCGATATAGATAACTATGCGGTTGAGAATGGAGAATTTAAGATATTCTTAAATCACAATCAGGAATCGGACTTTGAACCGTCGGTGGAGAATTTTGATGTTGCCTTTGGTGCGCAGAAGATGGTGACAAACACCATCAGCAGGTTTGGCGATACAGAAGATGAGTATGTGAGCTATAAATGCGTTGTGGATGTCTCTGGCTCCATGGATCAGGAGAGGATCGATCTGGCGAAGGAAATGATAAAGCTCATAGCGGATAATAAGAAGGACGGGGACAATATGTCCATCACTGCCTTCGGGAACGAGCTTATCAAGTCAGATTTTATGGTGGATAAAGAGGAGATAAAGAGGAAGGCGGATGCACTGGAGGTCACAAAAGAGGACACCAATCTCTATTACTGCGTAGTTGAAGAGCTTAAGGCTCTGCAGACAGACGACAACGTTTACGACAAGCGCTGCCTTATAATCTTCTCCGATGGGGCGGATGAGCAGGCCACTGGAATAACCAGGGAGGAGGCGCAAAAAGCTACGGAGGACAGCCATATCCCCATTTTTACAGTGGCTCTGCTTAAGAAAAATCATAAGACTTCCCACGAGGAAAGCGCTAAGATACTGGGAAGCTTTGCGAGACTGTCGTCAGGAGGTGTACATTTTGCCCCTGCCCTGGGAGACGGCACGGTGGAAGATATTCCGGGTCAGATCATGAGCAGGATAAATAATTCCCTGATATTGAGAGAGGATCTGAATGATGTGGAGGTCTCCGGTAAGGAGATAGTGCTTAAGGTCTCCCTTGCTCCAGAGGGTGAGCAGACGGCGAGCGATACCATAAACCTTCCTGAGGGAGATGTGAAGCAGATCCAGAAGGCTATCGAGGAGCTCGAAAAGGAAAAGGAGATAGTAGTGATCGAGCCGGAGGTGGTATCGGAGGATACCGTTTCAGGGGATGTGGTTGAGACGCCTGTGGAAAAAACCATATTCGGACTTCCCGCAAGGACAGTGTATGTAGTCGGTGGAGTCCTGTTTGCAGTTCTTATCATAGGAATTATAACGGCTATCATGATTCTGAAAAAGAAGAGTAATAAAGACTATAACGAGAATGATGGAAATGATGAAAATTATGACAATGATGAAAACTATGATGAAGGCTATGATAATGCTACGGTTGACAGCGGACTAACGATGGGAGGGGAGGATGCCAGCAGGACAGTGGGACTTTCGAACGGAAACTACACCGACATTCTGCTGGATGCCTCTCCCACTGTTGGAGTTACCGGACAGGCTTCCGCCAATGCGTCAGGAGGCCCTGCTTTAAAGGTGACCCTGACAAGACTTGGAAAAGGGGAGAAGGGGACTTATAACATCAATGTTTCGGGAACTTATCCTATAGGAAGGAGCGCCTCGAAGGCCAAGCTGGCTTTTAAGGATGACACGGCAATGTCGGGATTGCACTGCACCTTGTCAGTTAAGGATAAAAATCTTTATATAACAGATAATGGCTCCACAAACGGCACCTTTGTAAATGGAGTACCGATAAGCGGTCAGTTCCGGCTGCAG